>JAZLGO010000046.1:0-118630 GCA_045616305.1 Saccharofermentans sp.
CTGAATGAACAATCGAGTTATCCCAATCAATATAGTTAAGCTGAATCTGAACGAATTCAATCTCCGGATGATTATCAAGGATTTTAATCAAAAGTTCAGGTGTACCGTGGAAAGAAAAGCCAAAATGCTTTATTTTACCCGCTTTACGCTTCTCTATACCCCAATTAAAGCAATCAAATTTTACATAATTGTCGTAATTATTCCCGTCTTCAACGCTGTGCAAAAGATAATAATCAAAGAACTCAAGTCCGGTTCTCTCAAGTTGTTCATTAAACACCTTGTCTCTGTCTTCAAGACTGTTCACACACCACGCCGGAAGCTTACTTGCAACAGTAAACTTATCTCTGTCATATCTCTTGGTAACAGCTTCCTTTACAATTCTCTCAGAATTACCGCCATGATATACATATGCAGTATCAAAATAATTAAAACCGTTTGCCATATAGTTATCAACCATAGTGATAACTTTATCTAGATCTATAACACCGTCATTTTCCGGCAATCTCATCAAACCAAAACCAAGCTTCGGCATTTTACTTACATCAACACTCATAACTACCTCCGACATCAAAAAATATATACAATATAATTTTAACAATATCGATTTATATGAGATATCAGATGTCTTGCTTGTTATGTTCGATTAGTTGTCATCAGCAACTTTTTACGTGCAAGCATTACAGCCAGAGAAATAATCATTACTGTCCATACTATAGGCTCAACGATAATTACTCCGAAGCTGCCTAACCACACTACCAATGTATACGTCAGCAGAACCTTTACAATAAGTTCGATAACATTCGTAATAAGCGGAGTTTTATCATCTCCCACGCCCTGAAGACAATTACGGATTATACATACCAATGCGGATAAAATAAAGAATATTGAATCAATCTTAAGATATAGCATACCGTCTTCAACAACCTCTTCAGAGAAAACAGCCGTAACAGAAGTTATTATCTTCTCCGAGAAAGAATATATCACCAAAATCGATATTACACACCATACTGCAGAAAACAAAATGCTTTGTTTAATTCCTTTTTTAATTCTGCCTGACTCATCAGCTTCCTTATTCTGTTCACAAAAATAGTAAAGAGCAGATCCTACCGAAAGAATCGGCATAAGACACAAGATAATAATTTTATCTGCAGCCGTATGTGCTACTATAATTCCGGCACCGAAGCCGTTTACTGCTGTTTGTAAAACCACTGAACCCAAAAGGACAAAAGAAATGATACCTCCCATGGATAATCCCTTTTTTACAAGTGCTTTGAAAAGCTCCATATCAGGGACAAAATCATACAAAATAATCAGCATATCCTTCTTGAAAATTCTGAAATATACAAGACAACCGACACAACATATAAACTGAGTTATCGCCGTTGCCCACGCTGCACCGCTTACACCGAGCGACATATTTCTTACAAAAATAACATCCAAAATGATATTAAGCACGTTAGATACAATAAGGAAAATCAACGGAGTAAACGAATCTCCCGCCGATCGCAAAATGGCAACAAACAGATTGTACACCGCCAGAAAAATTACACCGATAAGTGTAATTACAATATATATTTTTGCATCTTCGAAAAGGGATGCTTCAACATTAAGGAAATTCAAAATAGGATTAATAAAAATCATAACCAAACCGCTTATAACAATTGATAAAGCTATAATAATTAAAGATGACAATGCCACGGCTCGCTTAACTTTATCTTGGTTCTTAGATGCAAGAATATGTGATAATACAACACCGAAGCCGACGGCAATTCCGTCCTCAAGCTCGATTATCAGTTCTGACACTGAGGATGTGGAACTTACTGCAGCAAGCGACGCTTCACCAAGCATGCTTCCTACAATTCGCATATCAATAAGACCGTATAAGATAGAAAAAAACTCACCGATAAAAATAGGTAATGCAAAAAGGAGTATCCCCTTCATAATATTACCCTTTGTTAAATCCACTTTTCCCATATTTTGTCACCCGCAAGCACGAATTTTAATCGCTAGTATTGTAGTTTATTAATTATGATATGTAAAGAAGCCGCAAGAGAAGATTCTTTACAGTTGCAAAAATACGTATCCATATGCGTAACTCATCGTTCGTCAAACGGGGATTTATCTATATATTTCAACATCGTTAAAAACGGGGCCTGCCTCTCTGTGAATCAATCACTTTTGAAGCAGTCCCCTCTCTTGTGGTGGAGACGAGGAGAATTGAACTCCTGTCCGAACCCGTATCCTCCAAAGCATCTCCGGGTGCAGTTATTGTTTAGAGTATTCCCCTTTGTTCTGAGCCCAATAACAGGCAGAACGTCCGGTAGCTTCATATATACAACAGCATGTCAAAGCTTTCACACTGAGGTTGTCCTGTTTAACCTCTATCAGGTAAGGTCTGCAAACTGCGATTCGACCCATTACGCAGATATAATGGCGAATCGGTAGCTAAATTAAGCAGCTACAGCAAAATTATTGTTTGCAATTACTTGCATTTCCCGTTTTTTAAGGAGGCAAACGAGAATCCTCCACCCGCTTCCTTGATATCAACGAACCCGTCGAAACCGGTGCGCCCCCATATCAAAAAAATAATGCTCTCACATAAGTGAGAGCATTGATTATATACTTTTTACATCTCACTGTCAAAATTCAAATCTTTGCCGACATCATACGGCTCGAAAGTCTCTTCAGGTACATGATGAATCTCAAGAGTCTCCTCTGTTGCATTTGGCTTCGAATCAACCTCAATCTGGTAAGGATTAAAGCTGTTTACGGTACCGCAATAGATACACTTTGCGAGGAACTTACCTGATATCTGCATTTTCTGATTACAAACACTGCACTTAATATCAATCTTTGCAGAACTCATTTTCTTCTGTTCATCAAGAAGCTGCTCGATTTTCTTATTCAAATCTTCATGTGTAAACCCCTTCTCCTGAAGAAGCAACCACATAGCATGATTCAAAACTTCCAAAGTATTAATATGCTTAATAACCTTTCCGATATCGGTCTTCGATGAATTATTTTCTTCGTTAAAATAATTCTCTTGTATACCGTTATCAGAAACCATACCTTCATCATTAAAGTTAACATCATTCTCCATATTCATTCTACCCTCCGAACAATCAACTTGAATTGATTATACTATATCAAAGCGAGTTTGCAAACTCTGCTATAGCCTGAGCAGCGTTTAACTGTTTATTCTCATCAAGAAGTGCAGACTCATCGTCACTGTTAGTCAGGAAACCCAGACTGATTTGAAAACTCGGTATTGTATTTGCATAATTCAAGCCGGTATAAACATATGTTGCAAGAGCTTTATCAAAACCAAGACCTAAAGCCTCGGCTACACTCTTTCCGAGGTTGTTGCCCTCAGATACATTTGTACTTGTGTAATTTCCGTTATCAGGAACATAAACACGGACGCCTGATTCGAGTGAATCATTTGCACCGTCTGCATGTATTCTCAAGAACAAGTCAGGATTTAGGCTGACAGCATATTCGGCTCTCTCCTGATTTGACATGTTAACATCATTGACAGTTCTGGTTATATATACTTCGGCTCCGCATTCTTCCAAATAACTCTTAAGAAGCAAACCAAACTGCAGTGTATACTCATACTCATGAATACCGGTTGCTTTGCCCGTAGTTCCTGAGGTACATCTCGGCTTAGTAACACTGAGCCATTCAGCACATTCTTCCTCTGATTCATCTGTAATTTCCTGGTGTCCCGGATCAATTACAATAATCTTACCTGATAAATCAGGAGCATTATCTGCCAACGGTACAGGAGTGGGTGCAGGTGTAGGAGTAGGTTCCGGAGTAGCAGTAGGCTCGGGTATTGCTGTCGGAGTCGGCAATTCGGTTGTTGTTACAACAGTCTCAATCTGCAAAGTTGCAGTTGCCGTAACACTTCCCAGCTGAAGTTTCTTCGTATTTCTTATATCTTTAATTTTAAGAAGACAAAGAACAAAAAGGAATATACATGCTGCAACAAGCATCGGAACCAACATTGAATTATTACTTTCGGGCATTGCTTTACTTTTTACTTCGGTAACATTTGGGGTAATTGACCTGTTTTTTGATACAGCTTTATTATTAGAATCAGTTTTTGGCGCTGAATTAGCTGCCGCCACTGCCTTTGCCTTTAAATCGGCTTTGGCTTTCGCATCGGTTTTAGCAATAACCCGCCTATCCGTTTCTTCAACTTTATGGCTCTCATAGTACTTCTTTCCAAGTACAACCGCATGCTTCATTCTGTCATCAGGTGACATTTTCTCAAGATAATCATGAAGCACTTTTTTCTTATCCTTATCCAGCTCTGAGAACATCTTCTTAAACTGGTTAAAATAGAAATTCTGATTATTATCCATAAAGACTCCTATTCTCATTTTCGAAAAGAATACAAAAATGCCCTAAAACAAACGCGGTGTTTTAAGGCATCAATGGTTGCAATAAACTTAAATTAAAGAGCTGTAACTTTAGCGCTGTTGTTATCAACCTCACCAACCTGAGGGATAATCTGAGCATTAGATGGTACGCAAATAAATGTTGTCTTTGAATTCAAAGCATAAACAGAACCCTTAGCCATAAATACAGCACCTGAGATGTAGTCAACTACTCTCTGATTAATCTGTGCAGCATCTGCATAAAGCTCACAAATAACAGCTGAACCTTCGCTTACACGAGTAATAACTTCCTGTGCGCTCTTGATATTATTAGGACGCATATGATAGATATTATTCATTGCCTGTACCGGCTGCTGTGGCTGTGGCTGATAAACACTTGATGTAAAAGAAGTTTCCTGTGGTTCCTCATAGTACTCAGCGCTATCTTCTATTTCCTCATAACCATCTTCTTCATAGATGCCTTCATCTTCAATTTCTTCAACTGCCTCACCAAGCATCATATTCTTAAATTTCTCAAAAAAATCGTTCATTTTACTCTTCCTCCTAGCCAATTTTTTATTGGAAAACTCATGTATTTATCATAGCAAACCAATAATTATTAGCAATAGAATCAGAGCGTTTGTTTTGCTTTTGGAAACCTTCCGTAACATTCCCGTAACTTAACTAATATTTCTGTTATTTTAGTAGAAATAGAACTGCGTATCCCAGCACGGAAGTCCCGGCAAATGTCGGATTTTCATCTTGTAATCGTCACGTATTGCAAACACTGTCTCAGGAATTTTGAACATATCATCATTTCGATGATAGCAGGCAATGACCATTTTGGGACGATATTTCTCGATTGTGTTTTTTGCCCCGCTGAGAGCCTTAATCTCGTTGCCTTCCACGTCAAACTTAATAAGTATATCCTGCGCAGTATCGTCAGCAATATATTTTTCCGTAACAGTATCAACACACATTACGTCAACCTTATTATCTTTTTCCTTATCGAAAACGGAATTCCCGTCTATATGGACACCGCGACCTGAATTATCCTGTAAAACAACAATTCCGTCCGTATCAGATACAGCGGCATTAATAGTATGTACTTCCGTCATATTCTCAGTAAAAGCACACAGCTTTCTGTAATTACGCTTGTCAGGCTCAACAGCGATAATTTTACTGAGTTTGTCGCCGTAAACGCGCTTGTATTTACGCACAGTATCCCCGTTATAAGCACCGCAATCTATAAGAATGCTTTTATCGGAAAGATTAACTATACTTTCCTCTTCATCCTCCGTCGTCTCAGTATCAAATAAATATCTGACATCTCCGCTTAATTTATATTGAATAATATTACGATATGTTCTGACAGAAATGCTGTCTTCAAGCTTCTTCTCAGTCTCTTTAAAGCGATTAATATTTTCTAAATAATACTCTGAATTAAATATAATATCACCGTAAACCGGAACATCCGGCAGATAAAATTCATTTTCTGACATTATCAATTTAACAAAATCAATAACCTCCGGTCTGGAAGAACCAAAGCACATTAATACAATGATTTCACCGAATTCTTCCTTAATCTGCTCATAGCTCTTCACCTTTATTCCGTGAAACTCTCTGTCTCTTACAAATCCGTTGCTCGCAAAAATACCGTCAACGCCAATATCATATTTCTCAAGACAAGCAATAATCTTATCGGCTCCGTTTCCGGTTCCGTATAATACTATCTTTTTATTCGAAGACTTTAATTTGGTCCAAAGATCAGTTTCCGGCATTAAGAATTACCCTTCTGTCACCAAAGATATCTGTTCCGATTCTTATATGTGTAGATCCTTCAGCTACAGCCTCCTTAAAATCACGGCTCATTCCCATAGATAAAACTGACCACACAGATTTGTCCTTTACCTGGTTGCTCATTAAGTCAAAAAGCTTTCGAGTATCAGCAAATACTTTTCTTGCCTCATCAGGAGTTGCCGCAGCAGGTGCCATTGTCATAAGCCCTCTGGCATTAATACCGCTGAGGCTGTTTAAAGCATCCAACTGTGACAGAATATCTTCATCGTAGAAACCATGCTTGGATTCCTCTCTTGATATATTAACCTGATATAAAACATCCGATACAATGCCTAGGCCTTCCGATCGCTTGGAAATTTCTTTTGCAAGCTCCAAGGAATCCACAGAATGAATAAGTGTAACTTTGCCGGCTATATATTTAACTTTGTTTTTCTGAAGTGTACCTATAAGGTGCCAATTGGGATTCATGCCGGCATTACGCATTGTCTCCTCCTTAGGAATAAGCTCCTGAACCTTATTCTCACCCAAATCCTTAAGTCCCGCCATATAACATGACATAGCACACTCTGCCGGAAAAACCTTGGATACACCGATTAGGGTTACTTCATCAATACTTCTTCCGGAGGCTTTACAGACATCCTCAAGTTCCGATTTAACCTTGGATATTCTTTCTTTAAATTCCTGAACTGATTGCTCATTAAATTCAAACACAATAAAACACCTTCATTTCTGAAAATACTAATTAGATATCTTATTTCCGGCTTCTGTACTGGACGGGTTGGTAATAATAACAGTATTTAGGTTAGGAATGCCGGAATCACCTACCGGCGTAATTATTGCAAACTCTCTGTCATTATCAACAACAAGCACATCAACCGCTTCTACAAATCCACTTTTATTAACATATAAAGAAGCTATTCCTCGTTCATAGTCAGGGTTAACAAGACTGCTCAAAGGCACCTTCATACCTCTCGCCTCTGTAATAACAATCTCAATATCAACACTTCTCAAATCAACCAAATCTTCCACATGCTTAGTCGTTGAGAAAACTATCAGCAAACCATCGCCGACTGCAGTCTCTCTTACAACCTTACAGTTATCTATGCTGACACCCTCGGACGGAATATTGATATTATGTAAAGTATCAACCTCAAAACCTTGATTGTTACTTATATTATTCTCAAGAACTACTGCCAGATATTGCTCATCGTTCTTAGCAATTCTGGCAACACCTTCATCTTTATTTACATAATTATCGGACGGAATTACACCGACAGCCGAATCAATGTATTTTCCAACATCGGCTGCATCTCCGTTAAGCATATAATCAAATGTAAGTTGTTCCTCATTACCGTCAATCTTAAAGGATACTATTCCCGGACTCTGTGCATAAATAATTGTAGCAGCTCTTGCCAACTGATTCTCATAATTACGCTCATCACGACGCAAATCATTAAGTCTCTCGTCATCAAAATCAACCTGAAGCAAAAGTTCTTCACGCTGACTTATCAAAACCTCGATTGAAGACTGGTATGAAGTAACATTGCTTACATTACTGTTCATAGAATCCTGTCTCAAAGAATCAATAATAGGAACCAATAATTCATCTATTTTTGAATAAATATTATCAGCACCCGAAGCCATTCCCTGTTGAATAAGTTCCAACTGAACATCAGAAATTTGAGATTCGGTATTACGAAGATTAGTTACTACAGACTGCAAATCACTCGGTACCACCATAGCCAACTGCTGACCGGTAGAGATACGCGCACCTTCTGCCGACTTGGTAACCAAATCGCCTTGGCAGGTTGATTTCATGACTTCTTCGTTACGAACTACCATAGCCTTGGCACCGATTGTATGTTCGATACTTCCGCTCGATATAAAACTCTGCTCAGGCTTTACAGCAATATAATTGTACAGATGATATACAAGAAAAATCAAAACAACCATAGTAGCTAATACAATAGCCGCCAATGTAATACCTCTGACAACAGCAGTCTTCTCAGCACGTTTATGTTTATTCTTGGAATTCTTCTCTTTTTGAACATCCTCAACCGTAACATTACCTACCGTCGCACTTTGAGACACAAGAGAAGCTTTATAGTCTTTCTCTTCCTTTGGCTTTTTATCCTTGTTTTTTGTATCTTTTCCTATTTTATTATTTCTACTGTCCTTATCAATCTTTTGATTTACAGCTGCTTTTCCGTCGGAAAGACGTTTCTGAGTTTTATTGCCGACATTGACATTGCCGTTCTTGCCATTGGTATTAACTTTATTTACAGTTGTTTTTTTACCTGAATTTTTACTTTGAGCAGAAGAAACCGAAGCCGGTTTCTTTGAAGTTCCGACTGTTTTTACATTCTGTCTTCCGTTTTTGGAATTAACATTAAACATATCAGGGGCCTTAGGTTTAACTGCTTCCTTACCTGAAGTCTTGTTCCTTTTTATATTGGCAGCAGCACCTTTACTCTTACTCCCGTTTATATGTTCGTCTCGTTTCTTTCTGTTATCCATCTTTTTCCTCTATAACCGTAACAACATGTAAAAATCAGCTCAATGTAAGCATCACCGCAAGCTTAGCCTGCTCATAAACCAATCCGCCCTGCATATAAGCAATATACGGAGCTTTCAACGGTCCGTCACATGATAATTCTGTTGTAGCTCCCTGAACAAAAGTACCGGCAGCCATAATTATCTCGTCCTCATAACCCGGCATAGGTCCCGGAACAGGTGCAGCAAATGAATCAACCGGAGAACAAGCCTGAATCTTCTGACAATACTTTACAAGCTTTTCCGCTTCACCGAAAGTAATTGTCTGAACTATATCGCCTCTTACAGAATCAAACGAAGGGCTCGTATTAAGGCCTACCATCTCAAAACACTTAGAAGCAAACACCGCTCCTTTAATACACTCAGCAACAGTATGAGGTGCAAGAAAAAGTCCCTGAGCAATCATTCTGTTAAATCCCAAAGTCGGTCCTACATGAGAACCGAGTCCCGGAGCAGTAATTCTCTGTGCCACTTTCTCAACCAAATCACTTCTGCCGCAAACATATGCTCCTGTTGTACAAATTCCGCCGCCCGGATTCTTCATAAGTGAACCGGCACAAATATCCGCACCCAGTGCACAAGGTTCTTTTGTCTCTACGAATTCGCCGTAACAATTATCTACTGCTATAACAATATCCTGATTATGTTCCTGTGCATACTTCTTAACGTTTATGCAAACACTTTCAATATCCGCGCCGTTGAGAGCACGTCGACTCGTATAGCCGCGCGATTTTTGAATAAAAACCATTCTCGTCTTTGAATTAAGCTTTCCCAATAACGCATCAATATCAGGGCTTCCGTCAGACTTAAGTTCTACATCGTTATAAGATATTCCGTAATTTCTGAGACTTCCGTCGTAGTTATCCTCACCTAAGCCTATAGTTGAAGCCAAAGTATCATAAGGTTTACCGGTCACCGAAAGCATCTCATCTCCCGGTCTCAAAACGCCGAAAAGCATCGCAGAAACCGCCTGTGTTCCTGAACCCATCTGCATTCTTACATAAGCTGCTTCGGCTCCGAAAATCTCTGCGAAAATCTCTTCAATCTTGTCCCTTCCCATATCGTCATAACCATAACCGGTCGTAGATCCCATATGTACATCGGAGAATTTGCACTTACGGAATGCCTCCAAAACTCTAAGCTGGTTTATCTCTTTTATCTCATCTATCTTCCTAAAAACAGGTAAAACAGCATCCATCGCCTTCGAGGCAATAGAAGCCGCTTTATCACTGACACCGTATATTGAATATGGATTACTCATTAAATACCGTATACCTCCTCACTTGAGAGGACCTTAACACCATTCTTGCATAAAGCCTTGAGTGCCTCATCAGGGTTATCAACTCGAATAACCACAACAGCATCTGAAGATGCTCTTCCGACAAAGGCATACAAATATTCCATTGAAATGTTATTATCAGATAACACAGCTAATGCTGCATCTAATGTTCCCGGTACATCGTCAATAGCCAACGCGATTACCGGATTTGAACTGACTGTAAATCCGGCCTGTGCCAACACAATCTGAGCTTCCTGCGGCTTATCAAGAATCATTCTGAGAATTCCGAAATCAGTTGTATCAGCTATATATAAAGCTCGAATATCTATATTATTCTCAGCCAAAGTACCCGTTACCTCAGCCAGCCTTCCCATCTGATTCTCAAGGAAAACATTTATCTGCTTTACCATCATCGGAATCACCTCCCAAATCATTATTTTATTATTATAGCAAACATCTTGAGATAGTTAACATCAATTTTCCATCGAATCTATAATAGCGGCAGACAACATAAGAACAATCATGGCAAATATCAAACATGAGCCGCCGATCAAAGCCATTATATAAATAAGTCGCATCTGCGCTATATAAAAAAGAATAACAGTAACAGTAAACAACATCAAAGCAAGAATCGAAGACACGATAATCCTGATTGATAACACAATACCTCTGCCCACCGATGTACATAAGCGTACTATCGGAATAGCCAAAAATTCACACATTATGTCGTAAGACAAAAGCACAAATACAAATAAAATAAAAGCTGACGGAATCATATAAGGATATATAAACAGATACATTACGGCAGCACAAACCACTGAATCAAAAAGCATGCACGGAACATCGGCAAGAATACAGAATAAAAGTTTCTTCGGCGTCTCCTCCGGTATCAGCCTGAAATACGGCTTACCAACCTCCATGACAGTCATACCTCCGGAATAAATGAAACCTCCGAAATAAAGATTTGTAAGAAGACCTGCTATAAAAAACAACGGCCACTGTTCATTCATATCAATATCCGATGCATAAACTATAAACAAGCACGCCGTCGCCACTAATCTGAAAAGCATTGTATAGCTGTCAACGAAGAACAGTTTATTCTTGCGCGAATACTCAAGAATATGTTTAAAAAAATATGTATCGGCACCTTTTCCGCTTTTAAGTGTACTTTTTCCTACTGAAATATTGGAAGTCATTCTGATGTAATCAGGATCCACACCTGCCTTTAAAGCTTCCTTCAGTTCCTTCTCTCTCACCGCTGCCAGACATGCTGCCTCATAATAGTCAACGTCATATTTAACTGCCAACAAAAGAATAAGAAAAGAATATATAACCGTCTGAATGATTCCGCTTGCTAACAAAGTAAGAGATTTTAACACTATTCCTTCATAAATCGAGACAAGACCTCCGACAAGCGGAAAATACCTTAGTCCGAGATTTTTGCCGCATAAATCAACAATTTTAACAAGCCCGAGTCTTACCATACCTTTAACAGAACCTGAAACAGTGTAAGCCGGCATTAATGCCCACACCCCAACTGCTGTACAGCCGAGAATAATCGTCCAACGAATAATTTTACTCTTAATCGGGTTTTCAGTTCGTAACGAAAACAGAAGGTTCCCCAAAACACCGCCGATCATCGACACAACAAAAACAATGATTGATAAAACAAAAACAGCAGTTCCGTTCATATGTAATGCTTCCGAGAGACTCTGATTAATAACAAAAGAACAGTTAATCATCAGAACATAAACGCTGCTCATTACAATATTATTAGGAATAAAAAGAAAATTATTAAATCTCCTGCTGTAAGGTCCTGCCAGATGAAATTTAACATCAGCCTCCGAGAAAGCTCCGATATATCCGGTCTCATTAATAAAATACGAAGCTATAAACATGCAAAAGCTTATTACTCTTACAAATCCAATCGTAACAGAATTAACTTCGACAGAAGAAAAATTAACCAGATTCAAAACAAAATTAACAAGAAACAGAATCACACCCAAAATCATTACAACAGAAAGTATCTTATTGTTTTTTAATTGTCTTGTTAACTTGTAGCAAAAACTGTTAAGCATACAAAAACTTCTCTTTTTTATAAATTATATCATTTTTACAAGGCTGTGTTCCAAGCACATGCAACACTAAATGATTTCATTACTCCATTTGATTAAGCGATGAAGATACAAGAACAGATAAAACCAGTGCTTCCGCAACAAAACCAACCGTGCAGAATGCAAACAACCATCCCATAGACAAACTAAATACATTCATCAGTATATAGCTGATTAGCACTGTTATACCGCTTATCACGTAAATCAACAGATTTCTGACAAGCGTCAATCCGATTTTGTCCAAACCTGAAAACTTCTTTATAATTACTACTGCCATAAACTCACAGAATAAATCAAATGTAACGAACATAATCATAAAGAAAAGCCATCCCGGAAAAGATACCATATTTCTGTCTGTCAATATAATCATCGTCACAAGACAAATAGCAGAATCAAAAATCATGGTAGGAATATCGGCAAGAATGCAATTCCATAATTTCACGCTTGCTTTCTCCGGAACCAAATAGAAAAGCGGTCTGTTAAATTCCAAAACGGACTTACCGCCGGCATATACGACAGCGTTTAAAATAAAATTCATCAATAATGCTTCCATAACAATTAAATCAGGATTGGCCTTAAGCATAATAAGCAAGTATACAAAAACAAATATTCTGTAAAGCACAGCAAGCGGATTAACAAAAAAGAATTTGGTCTGTCGTTTATATTCAAAAAAGTTTTTATGCATAAAAGCATCGGCACCCCAACCTTTATTAAAAACTTCTTTGCCGACCTTTACTTTACTGTTAATTCTTACACTGTCTGAATCAACACCTGCTTTACGCGCTGCAACAAAATCGGCAACTTTCAAAGCTGTCTCACCTGCCAGTTCATAATATTCAATATCAAGCTTATCAAGCAAATATATAACTATACCTATTCCCATCACACTCAATAATAAACCTGCAACCAGCAAAAATACATTATGAGTAATTATGCCGACATAAACAGAAGAAAACCATCCGGAATACGGGAAAAAGCGACTTACCGGACTGTTTCCGACAAGTTTGATAATGGTAGGAATTCCGAGAGTCGGTATTGAAGACAAAGAACCTGCTTCTTTAAAAACTTCCAGAAAACCAAACAGTGCAAAGATTGCTACAGCAGAATATATTACTGCACTGACTATGCGTTTTAAGTTTTCATTCTCGGCAACTATCGGAGCGAAAATATTACTCAAAAGCGAACCCGATATTGTTGACAAAAAAATTAAAATCAACATAACAACAAGATCAAAAGACGTTATCCCGGACATTGAATAAATAACTGCAGACTGACAGCAAAAAATGAAACAAATAACCAAACTGATCCCAATATTGCCTATTACCGAGATTATTTTATTAAATTTACGCGAGAACGGTCCGGCAAAATGGAAATTAACATCTGCTAAAGAATATCCTGTAATCTTCCCTTTGGTCACGGCAGATATAGATACAAAAAAGCAAACAAAACTCACTATGCTTAATAAACCCGATACTATTTCCGGATTGTATACAATCTCGTTCTCGACGTCCATGCGCATCAAAGTCGGATAAAGAATCATAAATACTACAAGCACTACAGCTCCCAATGATAAAAGCAAATTAGCCGTTTTCTTTATAAACTGTTTTCTGTAACGATATAACAAGCTGTTAAGCATTTTTATCCTCCGTTATCTCAAAGAACAGTTTCTCCAGTGATTTCTCTTCGGTATCTGCTTCATTATTGCGTTTGGTAGCTACAATCTTTCCGTTCTTCATAATGTATGCCACATCCCAATAATCCTCTACAGTATCAATCATATGTGTAGAAATAAGGACAGTCTTACCCTGATTTTTAAGTTCTGTAAATATATTCTTCAATTCTTTGATAGCATGTGGATCAAGTCCGACCATAGGCTCATCAAATACAATAAAATCAGGATTAGGAAGCAAAGCACAACATATAGACACCTTCTGCTGCATACCCTTAGAAAGCTCTTTGCCAAGCTTTTTACGCTTATCTTCAAGCTCAAATCTTGCGAGAAGTTCCGCTGCTCGTCCGGTATCCTCAATCTTATATGCTCTTCTGACAAACTCAAGATGCTCCTCTACGGTAAGCATATCATAGAGAGCCGGAACCTCCGGTACATATCCCATTTTGCGTTTAGCTTCTATTGAATGATTATCCAATCCGTCAATCTCAACTTTACCGTCATATTTCAAAAGACCGAGAATCGATTTAATTATTGTGGATTTTCCGGCACCGTTAGGTCCGAGAAGGATGGCAATCTCGCCGTTTCCTACCTCAAAAGATATATTGTCATTTGCAACTGTCTTATGATATTTTTTTGTAACTGAATTAACAACCAGCATAGTAATCTCCTTATTATTTAGTCAACAAAAAATAGTATCATTCAATAGTTAAAAAAAAGCAATATAATTCTCATTTTCGAAAAGAAAAATGTTAATATTACTATATGCTGAACGGAGGCTCTCAATATGGAAAATAAGCAATCACACGAATATTTTATGAGACAGGCACTTAAACAGGCAAAGATAGCTTATGACAATCAAGAGTGCCCTATAGGATGCGTGATTGTAAAGGACAGCAAAATCATAGCGCGAGCTCACAATACCAAAGTTAAATATAACGATCCGATTAACCATGCAGAGATTCTGGCTATAAAAAAGGCTTGCAAAAAACTCGGTGACTGGCGTCTTACAGAATGTACTATGTATGTGACATTGGAACCATGTACCATGTGTACAGGAGCGCTGGTTCAAGCAAGATTATGCAAAGTATATTTCGGAGCATATGAACCCAAGAGCGGTGCTGTCGTATCACGCAACAACCTGCTGGATATAAGCCACGGTCACAATCACAAGGTTGATTTTGAAGGCGGCATTTGTGAGGAAGAAGCATCACAATTATTGAAATCCTTCTTCCGTACCAAACGCCAATCAAAACTCAATTAAATTCTGCACTGATATTGTGTCTTAACAAGAACAAAATCTTTTTCTTAACTTTAATTCCTGAGCTTTCAAGAGCGGCGGCATAGAGATCAAGCTGAACCTTATGTCTTCTTATAGCTTCTTCTCTTCTCGCATTGTCATCAGGGAACTTGCTGAGATTATCTGTTTTATAGTCAATCAAAACTGCCTGACCGTCATTATCAATATAGTATGCATCGATAACACCTTGAACAAGTGCAAAGTCCTCACCATTCTCCTCGTTGACAGGAATTGAAAATACAATCGGCTTTTCTTTATAAAGTTCATTACGAAGCATTGCATCATTCATTGAAGCAGCGATATCACTTTGAGCAAAATTCAAAATGGCTTCTTTGAATTGATTTACAAGCGGCAACTGATTATCACTTATAATTCCCTTCAGATGCAGTCTTGATGTCTCGTCATCAAAAGCCTCAGGATTTAAAGACAACAGTGACAAATCAATGTATCTCATTATTCCGTGTACAAATGTACCGACTTCGGCAGCATTGGAAGCTTCAGACTTATCATCTTTAATATCCTTAAGCTTAGGAAGTTCAAGATTCATAGATACATTATTTTGCACTTCAAATTCGGTTTTAAGCTGACTAACAGACAATTTAAAAGGAATTGCAGTAGAAACTTCGTATTTGTACTCTTCAAATACAGGAAGACCCTCAGGCGTTGAAGCTATACTGTGAAGCTCTATTCTGTTGCTGCTGGTTTTAAGTTCCTCAGCAAAGAAAACAGTATCCTTACTTTTATCATTAAAATCGGTAACTGATTCGTCATCGCCGCTTACAGAAATATCTTCGCTGCTGTTTTCTTCATAATTGATATCAAGATTGCCTTCTGCAGCAGCTTCAATTCTGACCAAATCAGGATAATCCGCATATATGTCGTCAGGCCCGATATAACGGCAATCGAGAAAATCATCATACGGCAATCTCAGGTTACAGAAAAAACTCTCCGGATTCACAGAATCACCCAAAAGTTTTTGAATCTTTCCGATTCTGATAAGCGAAAGAAAGAAAATACTTCCCATGCCCAAACCGATTTTGTTAAAAACATTCATTTCAAATGCTTTATCTTTCTGAAGGAATGCATATTTTGCAAGCACACAATTATTACAGCCTCTGTTTGTTACTGTATTCTCGGCAATAACAGACAATCTGCTTTTTGCTCTCGTTAATGCTACATACAAAAGACGTATTTCCTCTGAGACAGAAGCCAGTTTCTGTTTCTCAGCGACTACCATATTCTCAAGCGAATCCTGAATACAATATTTGTCATTTAAATAATCTCTTACGGCAAAACCGAAATCAGCATCAAACTCAATTGAATACTTACTGTCTTTGCCGCCGAAGCTGTCCAATTCTGCCAAAATAACGCACTCAAACTCAAGGCCCTTACTGCTGTGACAAGTCATACAACGCACTTTATTCTCTGATACATCATCAATTTTCATTGTTACTTCAGAAGTAAGTTTTAGTTGCATCTGTTCAAGATAATCGGCTACTCCTGCGATATTACTTCCCATACTCAGATAATTCCGGCAAAGAAAATCTTTAAAAATAAGCAATTTCTCTGCCTCAGTATCACTTTTGGCCTTAAGAGTAGCTCCTAATCCGGTCTCGGTATAAATTGATTCAATCAGTATTCCTATGTCAGTCATTATATTCTGCATTCTCAGTTTATTAAACACATCCATAAAATTCTGAATTCTTGTTTTCAATTCAACATTTCCGGAACTCGATGCCAAACAGAATGACATTTTATCAATCAAATACAGATTATCTTTACTCTCTGCTCTGCAGACTGCCATAATCTCGGCTATATCATTCAACGTAAAATTGGAGAATCTGTAATTTGAGAGCAAAACACCCAGTAAATACTCATCTCTGTACTGATTTGCAAGACAAAGAAGCAGGTTGGTTATTCCTTTTATATCATTGTCATTAAACAATTCTCTGTTCTCAACAACCTTAGCCTGAATATTGTGTTTGTTCAGGTAATCCGCAATCAGCAGTGCTGTTCTATTGGTTTTTGTAAGAACACAAATCTCATTCGGCAAGTAGCCTTCTTTAAGATAACGAAGCACTTCATAAAGAACACCCTGTCTCATAACATATTTAAGTTTTGATACATGATCTTTATCAAGGTATTCCTTCTCATTTCCTTCTTCATCTTTGGGACGAGTACTGTTTACAAAGACAACATTCGGCACTTGAGGTTCATGTTTAATTTCATATTTATCATTAAATATCAGTTTCTGGTTCTCATCATAGGTTATCTCTGTACCGCTTTCCTCCGCCATCAACTGTTCAAAAATCAGATTAACAAAATCTATAACTTTCTTCTCACTTCTGTAATTCTTATTTAAGAGATAAAGAATTCCGCCGTCCTTTTGTCCGTATTTCTTCATTTTCTCACTGAAAAGCTTGGAATTTGCATATCTGAATTTATAAATGCTTTGCTTAACATCACCCACTCTGAAAACATTTCCGAAGCAATCCTCATCACCTGATTCTTTACGGGCAAAAACATCAATAACAGCATCCTGAAGCTTACTGTTATCCTGATATTCGTCTATATAAATCTCAACAAACTTCTCTCGATAAAAATCTCTCGCATCACTGTTTTGCGAATCACTGAGAATAGCATAAGCTATATGTTCCTGATCGGAAAAATCCATACCGTGAATTTGATTTTTTATTTTTCTGTAGCATTTATCCGTCTCTTTTATCAAAGATATAAAAGCTGATAATTCCTTATTACGAATAACCTGCATATTAAAGAGTTCATCATACCGATTTCTGAAAAATATATAATAACTTGACGGAAAATCCGTTAGAAGAGCACATTCGCCATAACCGTTGGTTCTTGATTTTTTTATACCGAATACTTTCTTTCTCAGTTGGTTAATAGCCGAAATATGTGAAAAACAATCACAAAATGTTCTGACTTCAACAACATCATTAACGCTTTTCTCTCCGCAAGAAGGTAATCCCGGCGTATTCTCGTCGTCTAATATATCCCGATCAAAAATGACATCATAAACATCTTTTTGTGATGATGAAGAATTATCGACAACCGATAAAACTCTTTTAAGATATATTGAATAAGATTCCAAAAAGGAATGCCATAAGTCCTTTCTTTTTTCATTATCCTTAGGCTTTGCCAAATAGATAAAATCATCCACCATGATTTCAAGCTTAGGAATACTGTTCAAAGCAGACTGACAACACTCAACAATCTCATCAAGTATTGTCTTTAGTCCGTATACTTCACCCTTGCTCTCGATTATCATACGTTCCTTATATTCATCTTCAATTACTTTTATGTAATCCGGAATACTTCTGAGCTTTCTGAAGGCGGCATCCACCGCCTGACACAAAGCATCATCATTTCTTCCGTCACCGAACATTTGAGTAAGAAGAATAAAATTTTCTTTCTGTTCTTCGGTTATAGAATTGTCGGAAACTGCATTATAAAAATATGATAAAGCTTCGGAAATTGCGTCATTTCTTATAATTCCAAGTGTATTCTCATCAAGTATCGGTATTCCCGGTTCAAGCATCTCACCGGTATCAGGACTGGTATATACATAGCCCTTCTCTTTAATTACACGTGCGCAAAAACTGTTTAATGTCTGAATATAAGCATTAGGAAGCTTATCAAGCTGATTTTTAAGACGTCGTATCGTATCAACGTCTTTTACAGGCATTTGCTTATATTGATTAAGCCTTTCCTTTAAACTCTTACTGATTTTCTTGCGCATATTATCTGCAGCTTCAGTAGTGAATGTAACTACAAGAAGTTCATCGATATTAAAATCACCATTAAGTATTTTAGTTATTATTCTCTCAACAAGAACTGTTGTCTTACCGGAACCTGCAGCAGCAGAAACCAGTAAATTATTTATAGGAGCATTAATAATCCCGAGTTGTTCATCCGAAAATTCCATATTAATTCTCACCTTCTTCCAAACGAGCGTGAATCGCTTCAAAATAATCCTTGGCTTGAATGCTGCTCTTCTTCGGAAGCTGCAGTTTACTTTCCTGTGAAAGCGGTCTGGTCATACTGTTTCCGCATATTCCGCAATAATTACAATAATCACAGCAATTAGCATTTTTATACTCCGTCTTAGCTTCAGAAAACCCCTTTGATATGCTGTTACAACCGTCTTTCAGTAAAACATCGGTATATTTAATCGCATCTGCCACATCTTCGGGATTAATATCACTTTTCTTGGTGCCGAATTTAATTCCATGTGTAGAAACACAAAGTGCTTCACCTTCAGCAGAACCCAAACCGATAGGAGCATATCCGACATTCTCTACGGAATAACCGTTGCGAGCAAGAGCATTAGCATATGTAAACAACTGAATCTGCGTTCCCTGAACAAGCTTTTTATAGTCAAGATTCTTAGGACCTGTCTTGTAATCAACTATTCTGGCAGCCGTAGGATTATCGAATTTGACATCGACTCTGTCTATTGTTCCTTTAAATACAAATTTTGTATCATTGTCTGTAGTTATCTCAATTCCATTCTCGACATCTCTCAGTTTATACTCAAATTTATCAGGTAAATAATTCAATTCACAGCACTCACTTAATAAATCCGTAAAGGCTTTCTTTACAATTCTTTTTACTTTATCACCCTGACTTATAGAATAAATATCGGTATTCTTATCCGGATGTCTGCATTCATTCAAAGCATAGTCATAGCTCTCATCAATTAAGTCACTCAGCAATTCAGAATCAGAAGTATATTCAGACACTGCATTTTCGAAGCTATTCTTGTCGCCGTCACTTACATCCCTTACTCTCCTGAACATATTCTCAAGCATACCGTGTGCCAAAAGTCCAATCTCGTTATATTCAATTTTGGTTCCGTCAGTCCTCGGTAAAACTTTCAAAACTTTATCAAGCATATATCTCATATGACAAATGTTATATTCCTCAAGTGCAGATACACTGATTATGCTTTCTTTAGGCAGAAGCTGCTTCATGTTTGCCTCACTTATCGAAGCTTTATCAAACTCATGACGCTTTACTACCGGAGCACCGTACACAGGAGAACTAAAGCAATTGTAATTCACCTTATCCTCGCTGATGAAGCTTTTAAGATAAGTATATACGCTGCTCTCCGCCTTTCCGAATTCATGAACAAAATACAATTTGTCGCTTACAGAATTAAGCATTAATGAACATGTAATATAATCCTGTCTGTTTTTATTCTCAGCCTTCTCATGATATTCAACTTCAGCCGATTCAAACAGTTTCTGTAATTCCTTACCGTTAAGCAAACTGTCATTTGATTTACCGTAAGGGAAATTGCTCTCATCAGCACCGACAATAAACATAACCTTACACGGCGTCAGATAACACATTCTCGGATTTGTGATTTCTATGGAATCAACCTTTAACGGAATCGAACCCGCGCTCTTTCTGCCCATATCAATTCTCAGCAGTGTGTCAAAATTCTCAAGCGATATGTTCACATCATTTATCTCATCCGTAAATCCGATAAGAAGATTCATTATCTCTTTGTAGCCCATAACCAAAGCAGAAGCACCGTCTGTGTCCTTGCGTTCGATTAATTCGTCACGTAATTTCTCTGTCAAACTTCTCTTACTGTCTATCTCCTCAGCAAGAATTGCAGATTTACCGGAAATAGTCTTAGCATTAATGAGACTTTGGCACAACGCGTAAACCGGCATAAGATATCTGACAACAACCTTATCCCAAATAAATTCACCCAAATGCTTGACAGTATAGAATTTCTCACCTATCTTTATTGTCTTACCATGTTCGTTCTCATGACTGTAATACTTCTCATCAAATATTCTGTTTCCCCAAGTAATGTTGTACTCAATTGCGTAATTCTCAAATAAATCTATCAGCTCAGGCGGAATCATCAGAAAGGAAGTACGCATCAAAGCAAGAACATCGGCAAGATTATAATTACGAAGAGGCAAATGTACCAATTCCTGAACATATCTCAAAACAGGAGTATTGTTAAGCGGGATTCGTTGATCAATAAAGCCTTCAAGGCCGAATATTGCAAGAATGCTCTTCATTCTCGGAATTAAATCATCATTAACACATACTATTCGTATATCTTTATACCGATATCCTTTATTACGAGTTAAATCTATTATCTCATTGGCTACATAAGAAATTCTGTCATCAATACCTTTTATTTCCGTACAAACAAGATTCTCAACATTTGTAATCTCAGGAGTTTTCTTCTCGAAAATATAATTCTCGACAATTCCTCCCAAAGAATTCATGTCAAAATCGCAGTCAGCCGTCTCAGAAGAAGCATCATCTACTGATACTTCCAACTTATCTGTAATACTCTTAAGTAATTTGTTACCGTAATAATAGATTTTATACCCGTCCTCTGCCTCATCTGAACCGTCAGAAAGAGGATAGAGTCTAACATCTGCGCCAAGCTTTGACAGATGTTCAACAAACATGAGTTCCTCAGGAGTCAGCAAACGATCTATACCGAATCCGATTAAAACAAATCTGCCTCTGAGAAAATTCACAAGTTCATAGTTATCAAATTTATCTTTAGTTTCAGGATTCGTAATCAGATTTAACAGAACTCCGTCAGCCTGGGCAATAATGCTTATCAGAAGCTTATAGCCGTATTTACGGTTATATTCGTCAATATATCCGGTAAGAACATTTAAGTCATGTAACTTATCTGAATACGGCGACTGTTCATTCTTAACAAGATTGTATGCTTTCTCAAGCTGGTCATGTCGAATATTATATCTGACAAGGTCCTGCAAAAGATTAATTATCATATCAACGTACTCAAGTCTTCCGGCCAGTCTTGAAATGATAATAAATTCATCCCTATGTTCAACCAATATTCTGTAAATAACATTACGCAGAATCAAATCTCCGGAAGCACCGCTGTAAGCTGTTCCGGACATCTCAAGTATACGTACGCCGAGTCTTATAAAACTTAAGACATCACCGTCAATCAAAGATGCATTAACATTCGCAATCGGCTTTGCTTGAGATTCACCGACGCATACAGAAGAGCACCTGTTAATTTGTTTTTTGATGACTTCTCTTTCAACCGAAGCCTTGATTGATTCAGGTACAACAAAATTAATACCGCATCGCTCACCGTTACTGTAATAATCCTCGGATTCAGACTTAATGATATCGTAAATATGAGGCTTTACCGAATCGTCCACCTTAACTGTCAGCATACAAATCTCCTAATCACTTTCTTAAAAATATTATAACAAAATAAAGGGAAAATAATTGGACATCACATATGTTTTGAGCACATTTTCGAAAATAAAATCATTATACTATCTGAAGTAAATAGAACTTAAGATAATCCGTCTCGGGAACCGACAGTGATACCGGATGATCCGGAGCAGCTCTTCTCTCTTCTATAAGCTTAAGACCCACACCTGCATCCTGCGCAGCTTCCTGAAGCATTCTGAAAAATAACTCATTAGGCATAAAATGCGAACAGGAGCAAGTAGCAAGATAACCGCCTCTCGGCAGCATTCGCATAGCACGATAGTTAATTTCTTTATAACCTCGCTTTGCATTCTCAGTAGTCTTACGGCTCTTGGTAAAAGCCGGCGGGTCAAGAATAATCAAATCATAATCAGCATGTTCACGGGCAAGTCTCGGCAAAAGTTCAAAGACATCCTCACAGATAAAATCCATTCTGTCAGCAAGACCGTTAACCTCTGCATTATGTCTTGCCATATCAACCGCAGTTTGTGACACATCAACAGCGGTAACATGAGAAGCTCCTCCTTTAGCGGCATTTAAAGCAAATGAACCCGTATGAGTAAAGCAATCCAATACCTTCATTCCTTTACCGAGTGCGGCAACTGCTCTTCTGTTGTATTTCTGGTCGAGGAAAAATCCGGTTTTCTGTCCGTTCTCCACATCCACGGTGTACTTTATACCGTTCTCAACTATATCTGTCAGCGGTGAATCCGGTATTCCTACAAAATCACCGACATACCATCCTTTACACAGGTCGAGTCCCTCTTTTGTCCTTATTGCTGCTTCGTTGCGCTCATATATACCGCGAATATTTATATTGATAGCAGCAAGTTCTTCGACAAGCGCCCTGTAAATAGTATCTTTTACAAGCTCTGTACCGTAAGAAAGAACCTCTGTTGACAGAATATCCGTATATAAATCAACCGTAAGTCCCGGGATACCGTCACTTTCACCGAAAATCAATCGAGAACAGCCAATATCCTCTTTCATTACAGTCTGCCGATAAGAAACAGCATATTTTACTCTTCTTCTCCAAAATTCATCCGTAAACTTCTCATTTGCATTTGAAGATAAAATACGAATCCTTATCTTACTGTTTTTGCTCAGGAAACCTGTACCGAGATAACTTCCCTTTTGAGAAATAACGTCCACCAACGAACCGTTCGGAACAGAGTCATAGTCAACACCTTCATTCAATTCCGGCACATCAAAATCAAGTTCATCATCATAAACCCACGGATGTCCGCGCTTTATAGATTTCTCTCCTTTAATACTTACTTTAGCAACAGCCGCAATAAAATCACGTTTCTTCATAATCACTCTTCCTCACTATAAGTAATACGGTTGATATCACACCAATACTCCAAGGTTTTTATCAGTCTCTTTTCTGCCTTGGAATCCGGTTCTTCAATGGAATCAAAATACAGTTTCATATTATATGATACGCCTTTTATCTTTACGGCTGTAACGCCGCTCACAAGACTGGAGGAGATGCTTATATATTTAATATCTTCTTTTCGAATAAGTTGTTCCTCATTAATTTCTATACCGTTTCTCTTAATCTCTATGCTCTTGGCAGAACGGTGCTGAACCTTGGAAACAGAAGAAAAAATTCTTCTGGCCCACAAAAATACAAAAATACTTAAAAAAACACCGATAAGGCACATAACCACTATATCATTCAAGTCGCCGCCTGCTACGAATTTACAAAGAAGTGCCGGTATCGCAATAAACAACAGAGATACCCCTAACGACAGAAAGCCGATTTTGCATTTAAGACGTACGGCACGACGATTAATGCCTTCTGTGGTAAACTCAAAAAGCTGATTTACATAACCTTTTGCATCAACTACACCGTATTCTTCCGAAATATGCGGTCTGCACTTCGCATAAATTCGGTTTATCAAATCAACAATATCGTCATGCTTCAGAAAATTTAAATTGAGTTTCAATTCACCGACAACTTTCCCATTACGATACTTGTTAAAGCACAAATACTGTGTCTTGGGAATATAATGACCGCCGTTATATATACGTTTGGTATAAACATGTGTAAAGTCCTCCAAAGCAAACTGCTCACATGTCCTGCACGTCCTGTAAACAACGATTTTATCATCCATCAGGAGAAGACTGGCTCGCTCTACAACAAAGAAATTAAAAGCAGCGACTGCTATACCTGCAACAGAAGCCACAATCATGAGTTCGGTTACATTGGCCCCCTTTACAATGTCCATCATGAGAAAAATCCCGAAGCACAGACAAAATAAAACTAATACAATAACGCCGAAAATAAAAAACCTTACTCTCAATGGTTTGCAATACAACTTGGCAGAACCTTTATAAAGAGAATTCTGTTCAACGATATCTTTATCATCCAAGGCAGCATCTGAAACAGCTTTATCATCGTCCGCCTTCGTCAGCGCTTCGTATTCAATCTGAAGAACACTATCCTCAGTTACATCCTGCCCAACAATTAAATTTGCATCATCCAAATTATCCAAAATAAACTTCTACCTGCCACGCAATTTGTGTATAATAAGTAATATTATACTAAACAAACGGATAAACAGTTATACTAAATGGTTACAAATAAAGTTAAAAATTTCATAGCTTTGCTCATTAATTTGGCAATCATATTCATAATAGTTGTTACAGTGTCGAGTTTTTTCAAAAAAATCAACTATTTCAGCGAATTGGACTTCTGCAGCGCAATAGGCTATAACAAACTGAAGGTTCGCGGTATTGATGTATTAAAATATTTTACCGTAGACTCGAATCTGTTCGCAGCTTTTGCCTGTGCCTTTATGATTCCCGAGAATATAAAAGTAATTACGGGAAAACAAAGATATATAAGCACACCTACTCTGGGACTGAAATATATGGCTACCGTGGCTCTTACAGTAACAATGCTTACTGTTACAATATATCTTGTTCCTACAAAGGGCTTTGCCAAAGCGTTCTCAAAGCGCAACCTTATTTTGCATCTGGTTACTCCTTGTATGATACTGTTTTCCTTCTTCGTTCTCGAAAATGGATATTTACGATTCTATAATACTCTTCTGAGTCTGCTTCCGATTACAGCCTACGGTCTCATGTATTACTACAAAGTAATTAATAAGGGCGTATGGAAAGACATCTACGGCTTCAACAAGGGCGGACGTTGGAAACTGAGCGTAATCGTTATGGCAACCGGTTCCTGCTTGGTTGCACTGTTACTATACGGAATACAAAAACTGCTGAATCGCAAGGTAAAACGAAAATTGTATTGATCATAATTCCCGCGGCCATTAGAATAACACCTCTAAGCTTCTAAGCTTATAAAATCTGTTCCGCATCCAATTCACGATTTATATATTCCATACTTTCTCCTTGTGTGCAAAATGGGGCTGCCTCAAAAGTGATAAATTCACAGAGATTAATTCACAGAGACAGCCTCGGTTATTATGGCTTTCTATATTCAAGTCAGAGACAATCAGCCCGGAATCACTGAAAACCCTGTTTTGAGTCAACGCACCCCGTTCTGAGTTTTCCCGAAGAAATATTAATTTAGATACACATCTCGCGGTTAATCTCTTGGATTAACGTTTAAGTTTTGAGACAGCCCTATTTTTTTAATTACAGACGAATTTCTCAATTACTTTCTTTTGAAGTTATCATAAATTTCACCTGTCTGCATCACTTCAGTAATTGATAATGGAAAAACTTTTTCTTCCGGATAACTAACATCGCAAAACTCTGATTCGTATATTTTCTGCAAAACTTTTTTCATTTATTGGGATATTACTATTGAGGAATATCTCCGAATATTTTGGTTACCTTACCCTTCTCGACTATGATATGCATAACAGTATTCTCATATTCATTTATAGAATCAACCACATCTGAATCCTCAAAATTAGTATTGTTATAAACATCAAAATTGCTGAATAAAATCACATCTGAGACATCCAGCTGAATAAAATCTTCTGTCTCATAGTCAGTAAGCACATATCCATTCTCACTGAATGTATAGTTTCCCTCCTCATCATATATGTAAGGATTAATCACGAAAGTAGCTATCTCATCTTGTGAATCCAATAAAAATGCGCTGTACTCGCCATCCGGAATCTCAGTAAGAAAGCAAGGCAAAGTATCAGAACCGCTGCACTCCATAAATTCCTCATAACTCATAGTACCCACCAAATAAGCCGATATCATATAATTATTCTCTTCATAAATATAATCATTGTACTCTTGTTCACTGACTTCGGTATCATCTATATAAAACTTCGGCTCGTTAAAGCATTCCTCATCGTCATCCGGCATCCAATTCCCGTTAACATCGTCAAAATAGACTTCTTGTGCAGAAACAGCCTCCGTAAATTCTCCGTTCTCCAACTTAATACGAGTAAGATTTAAGATTGCTCCCGCCATATCAGCATCATAATTATAGATGTTACCCAGACGTTCTTCGTCACCGGTGCCGACAATAAAATAACCATGATTTCCCATCGCTCCGTATCCCCAACCATACTCGTCGGTCAACGATACAACTTTACCTTCACTGACAGAATAAATTCTGATGAAGTATCCGGACTTATCCTGAATCAATTCCGGAATTCCGTCATTGTCTATGTTATATAAACAATATTTATAATCATCTGCATCATCTTGAGTTTGGATACATTCCTTATAAAGAACCAAATAATCCGTATTCTCTGTAGATTCCGCGTTCACCTCCGCAGTAGTATTCTCGCCGGTCTCAATCGTTGTCTCTTCAGTGGTTTCCGAAGTTGTAACTTCTGTTATCATTTCAGTCGTCACTTCAACAGATTCAGAAGTCTCAGTATTCGCGGTCTCTTCCGAAGGTTCAACTGAAGTCTCTTCTTCACCGACATCACCTGTCTCTTCTATCTCTTCAACACTCTCGTTCTCATCAGGCTTTGTAAAAAACTTCTTCACCTTCTCCGTATCACAGCCTGATACCGAGAACATAACTACCAATAAAACTGCGCTGACTTTGATTAACTTATTCATAGTACTCCTTTATCTCAAAATGTAACGGTCGCATTCTTCAACCGTTAATGTGATATAAAAAAACAAAGCGCTCCATCCACAATTGAACGAAGCGCTTTTATTATATCAGAAATTGTTTTTATTTGTTGAGTCTTGCCTCAAGCGCAGCCTTCTGGTCTTCATATCCAGGCTTTCCGAGAAGAGCAAACATATTCTTCTTATATGCCTCAACACCAGGCTGATTGAATGGATTTACAGCGAGAAGATATCCGGAAATACCGCATGCCTTCTCAAAGAAATATACGAGCTGACCGAACCAGTAAGCATTAACCTCAGGCATATGAATAGCCATGTTAGGAACCTTACCGTCAACATGAGCAAGAACTGTTCCCTGCATTGCCTTCTCGTTAACCTCATTCATATCCATGCCTGAAAGGAAGTTCAATCCGTCAAGATTGTCAGGATCGTTAGGAATCTCAAAAGAACGACGAGCCTTATCAATCTGAACTACTGTCTCAAACATAAGTCTCTGACCCTGCTGAATGTACTGACCCATTGAGTGAAGATCTGTTGTATTATCAACACCTGCTGGGAAAATTCCTCTGCCGTCCTTACCTTCTGACTCTCCGTAGAGCTGCTTCCACCACTCTGTCATATAGTGGAATGAAGGCTCATAGTTAACCATAATTTCAGTAGTATAGCCTGATCTTAAAAGACAATTACGTACAGCTGCGTACTGATATGCAGGATTTTCTGCCAAAGGCATCTTCTTATAAAGCTTAGATGCATCTCTTGCGCCCTTCATAACCTCTCTGATGTCAACGCCTGCTACGGCAATCGGTAAAAGACCTACTGCTGTAAGAACAGAGAATCTTCCGCCGACATCATCAGGAACAACAAATGTCTCATAGCCTTCCTCGTCTGCCAATCCCTTCAAAGCGCCCCTTGCCTTGTCAGTAGTAGCAAAAATACGATTCTTAGCCTCTTCCTTACCGTACTTATTCTCCATATAAGCTTTGAAAATTCTGAAAGCAATTGCAGGCTCTGTAGTTGTACCTGACTTAGAAATAATGTTTACGGAAATATCCTTACCCTCGATAACATCCATTAAATCAGCAAGATATGTAGCTGAAATTGAATTGCCGCAGAAAAGAATAATCGGGCTCTTTCTTACCTTCTTTGAAGCAACATTTGCGAAAGAATGATTCAAAAGCTCAATAGCAGCTCTCGCACCCAAATAAGAACCGCCGATACCGATTACTACCAAAACATCAGAATCCTTTCTGATTTTAGCGGCAGCCTTACGAATTCTGGCAAACTCATCCTTATCATAATTAGTAGGAAGATCAAGCCAACCAAGGAAATCATTTCCCGGACCATTCTTCTTATGAAGCATGTCGTGTGCGACCTTTACCTGTGGCTCCATTCTGTCAACAGCCTCCTGGCCTCCGATAAACGGGAGCACATTTGAATAATCAAATGAAATCATAATATTCACCTCAGAATATAATATTTGTGAAAACACCAACAAAGTATATCACCATAACTTATTTTTTTCTATTTTTTCTTCCCGAAAAGTTATAATATAGATAAAATAGTTAAAAATATGATATTTGGAGACGAAAATGATACCCAACTCACTTCCGACAGCAAAAATACAATCTTTGGAATTAATCAGACTGGCACCGGGCGTATCACGCAATATGCTTTTCGATGCGCTCACAACATTATATACAGATTATTTTACTTCTGCTCAGGCATATAAAGAACTGGAGAGCAGCAATCTGATCAGAACCGAAGCAGGTTCCGACAAGGATTTGGTTGACGGCAGCGATGACTTAATTTATATCACCTCTCTCGGAGAAGTAATGCTTGAAGATTTAATTAATACAATAGATGCACGCTCACTTGCTGAACTTCGCAAGGTCGGTGAGAACCTGAACAAAGCCGTAAAAGACAAATCTCGCATTATTGCCAACTATGAGCTTCATTCATCTGCTGACGGAAATATGTCTTACTTGGTTCACTTATCAAGAAAACTCCCTGACTCTTCCTCTGCCATGGAGATTAATATTAATGTCCCTGATGAGGTTACAGCTGACAATATGTGTCGTAAATGGCATAATCACAATAATCTTACCCTTTATAACACAATCATGGCACTTCTCGGCAAGAAATAAACAATAAATGCTTCCCTAGACAGTAACCATTCTGTATCATTACATATCTCAGTTTTCATTTCTCTTCCTACAACTTCTGATTACTCACAACAATAGGATTATCATATCATTCTATCGTCGTATAAACCCATTTCCTTAAGCTTGTCTACAACAAGTTTTACATCGTCGTACATATACACCTTCGAAGACGGATTACGAAGCAAAAAAGCAGGATGATATGTTGTCATAATGAGAATTCCGTTTTTCTCGATAAACTTACCTCTGACATCACCCATTTTGGGCTTTGTCGGCGGGTTAAAGAATGCTTCATATGCAGTAGATCCGCAAAGAAGAATTACTTTCGGTCCTACAAGCTTAAACTGCTTTGCAAGAAGTCTTTTGCATGCTTTAATCTCTTCAGCGGTCGGACGTCTGTTCTGCGGCGGACGACACTTACAGATATTACAAATATGATAGTTCTCATCACCGAGTCCGAAAGATGCCAGCAAATTCTGCAAAAGCTGGCCTGAACGTCCCACAAAAGGTCTTCCCTGTAAATCCTCGCTCTCACCCGGTGCTTCGCCTATTACCATAAGAGGTGCATTCAGAGAACCCCTGTATATTACGGTATTGGTTGCCCCCTTACGCAAATCACAATTCTCACAATTCCTGCACTCTTCTTCGAAAAGCTTCCATTCATTTAAATCAACATTACCCATAAAAACTTCTATCTCCCGACTAAAAACCGACAATTGTCACACCCTGATTACCGCGATTCCAATCCGAATCGCTCTTTACAGACGGATATCTGGTACTTATTCTGATTCCCTCTTCATGATTGGAATCAAATTTCTCACCCTGACAATAAAGTCTTATTGTTCCGTTGGCAACATAACGCTTCATATCTTTTTGAACAGCAATTTTAATTTTGCCGCCGACCCCGTTTGAACCGTAACCATGAACTATTTTAACATTCTTGGTTCCTATTTTACGTTCAGTAAGAAGCGCACTTTTAAGTACAGTCATCGCCTCTTCACATGTAGGATATCCATACTCTATATTAATGGTTTTCATGACTATATCGCCTTTTTACTTATTGGTACTATTATTATATAATAATTTCATGCGATTAGATAAATTGATATCAAATTTAGGAATAGCAACAAGAAGTGAGATAAAAAAGATTGTCCGCTCAGGAAGAGTTGTCGTCAACGGAAATATTGTAAAGGATGCTTCAATCCGCATTAATGACGACGATTCTGTCTTGTTGGACGGTATTGAACTTCAAAAAAAGGATTTCATTTATTTGCTTTTGGATAAGCCCGATGAAGTCGTCACTGCCATGGAGGACAAAAGATTATCCTGTGTAGGTGATTTGCTCACTCCGGAACTCAAGGCAAAGAAAGTAAGTCCTGTCGGGAGATTGGACTATCACACCACCGGCTTACTCCTTATTACAAACGACGGTGAATTCTCTCACAGGATGACCAGTCCGAAGTATCATCTTCCGAAGAAATATCTGGTTACGTACAGCGGAAATCCACTTTCGGACAGACAGATTGATGAAGCAAGAAACGGAATGAAACTTTATGATATGAATGAAACAATAAATCTGAAGCCTGCAACACTTGAATTGTGTGATGATTACGGTGATTATCACCGTTGTTTTCTCACACTCACCGAAGGCAAAACACATCAGGTCAGAAGAATGATATCTGCTTGGGGGTGCGAGGTTATCGAACTCCGAAGAGTTCAAATCGGTTCACTTATGTTGGATAATTCCGACACTCAACTTCGAGAACTGGATGATGAAGAAATCTCCAAACTGAAAAAAGAACTTCAAATGGAGTAAAAAGTAGTATCATATTATAAATTTATATGTTAGGAACTTTTATATGGCAAAAATAGGAATTGATTTGGGCACAACTAATTCTCTGGCGGTTTGTTGGAAAAACAACAAACCGGTTCTCGTTCGCAATTCATTTAATGAGACCTCTACACCTTCAGTGGTAAGCATTGACGATGAAAATGATGTGGTTATGGTCGGAAAAGTTGCACAAGAACGTCTCATCTCACACCCGGATGTCTCAATATCCGAATTTAAACGTGATATGGGAATGCGCAAGGATATTTATCTTGCAGGAAGAGAATTCACACCCGAATCCCTCTCAGCCTTGGTATTGAAGAAAATCAAGGCTGATGCCGAAGAATATCTCGGTGAAAGTATAGATGAAGCAATAATAAGCGTTCCTGCATATTTTAACGACAGTGCAAGAAGTGCCACGAAGCTTGCTGCTTCTTTAGCCGGACTTAACGTAGAAAGACTCATAAACGAACCGTCTGCTGCCGCACTTTCATATTTGTATTCAAGCGGTTTCTCCGATCAGACTTTGCTGATTATAGATTTCGGCGGAGGAACCTTAGACTGTTCGCTTGTAGAGACCTTTGACGGGATTATTGAGATACTTGCCGTATCAGGCAACAACAGACTCGGCGGCAAAGATTTTAATGACGTAATTGCCAATTATTTCTGTAAGCAAAGCAATCTCAATTACGAGGCTCTGTCACCGCTTAATCGTTCCATTATCTATAAGGCAGCTGAGCTTGCAAAAATTAATTTGAGCACATCGATGTCAACAAACATCAAGGCTAATATAGACAATCAAGAGTATTCTGTACCGATTGATAACAATAAGCTGATCAAAATAAGCAGCGGTCTTTTTGCTCAAATTAAAGCACCTATTGATAAAGTACTTCGTGATTCAAGACTTAAGATTGATGCGATAGATAACATTATTTTGGTAGGCGGTTCATCCAAGATGCCGACTTTCAGAGCATTCATAAAAGAGATTACCGGGAAAACACCAACATCGAAAGTTAACCCGGATACAGCCATAGCATTGGGCGCCGGCATTTTCGCTGAGATAAAGAACAGGAATCAGGATCTCAAAGATATAATCATGACTGATATTTGCCCGTTTTCTCTTGGAGTAGGCACTTTGGACAGCATGACGGGAGAACATATTACTGAATTTATCATAAGCCGTAATTCCTCTCTTCCTACTTCGAAAATAAGGTCCTTCTACACCACATCACCTATGCAAACGCATGTAAAATTCGATATTTATCAGGGTGAAAGTCTGATACCGAGCAAAAATCTTCTTCTCGGTCAGTTAGAAGTTGACTTTGACAATCCGGAACAGAAAATTCAAGAAATACGAGTAAAAATGTCATATGACATAAACGGCATTCTTATAGTTGACGTTGAAGGTAAATCGGGGCATCTCGGTGACAAAATTATTTTAAACAAGGATTGCGAGCTGTCCGAAGCTGATATTGATAAATTAAGAGAGCGAATAAAAAGTTCATCAGTTATGGGACGTAACGAAGAAAAAAATGCCCATATTATTGCCAGGGCCGAACGTCTTTATGAAGAAAGCATGGAATATGAACGTCATATGATTATTGCCTGTCTCCAGAAGTTTAAAATTACTTTGGCGGGCAATTCAATAAAAGATATGAATGATGCCTATAATCAATTGCAAGAACTGTTGGATTCACTGGAAGGAGACAACGAATAATGGGACAGGCACCATGGGAAATATTAAACATATCACCGGATGCTTCCGCAAGCGAGATAAAAAAGGCCTATTCCCGACTTGCCAAACAGAGTAATCCTGAAGATGATCCTGAAGCTTTTCAGAAAATTCATGATGCCTATAAAAACATGATTTCCATTTCACATCTCAGAGAAGAAAACAAAACCGTAGTTGTTGTACAACCTGACGGAAAAAGAATTCTTCTTAATCCTATTAATTCTGATAAGAATGATGACAACGGCAGTAACGAAGCTTCAACAGACAATAACATTATTGAAATCGAGAACAACAATGTTGAAGAAAATAAAATTGAAACAGATAATACAGAAGTTCACGAGGAAGAGACTTCTTCTTTTGATTTCTCGTTTATTCAGAGCGAAGAATTTATTGAATCCGGCTTGGACCCTTATGCCTATTTTAACAACCTATGCGCTCAGGTAAAATCAAAAAATCCCGGCTTGCCCTTCACTGACGAGGAAATTATTGACATTGCATTGAAATATCTGAGCTATATTAATTCGGATTCCGGTTTCTCCAAAAGCAAACTGATATGGGAACAATATAAACATAACAAACTGGTAGTAGATGCTTTTACTCTTCCTCAATTTCAGGCTGAGGTTAACAGACACAAGTTATCTTACAAGGATGCCAACAGTATTTGTATGTGCGTAGGAGGCAAGTCAAGAACTGTATTTGATAAGGATAAAAATTCCTACAGTGTAAACTTGGATTTTACAAGCAAGTACTATATTGACACGTTTATGACCAGAGCCCACAGAACAGATAATATTCCGTCAAAAAAAAACGTTGAAAATAAACGAGAAGAAACAACAGAATCTACGGAAAAATCTTCAGATTTACCTGAAGTGTATTTCAAGAAAATACTTGAAGATAAAGAATTAAATGATTTCCGTTATGATTCTCCTGATATGTACGATCCGTTCGAATTTGCTTCCAAAACCGCACTTTTGATTGAAGCAGCAATTGATTATTTGAACTATATTGTTAGCACCGCCTGCTTCAGCAACGATAGTATCTACTATCATGAATTCGGAAAGAATAAGATAATCAGCTACCTTAACAAATACGATGCTTTAATAGGGAAAATTAATACACGCGGATATTCGGACGATATTGTTAATTTGATTGCTGACGGCATCGGCGGGAATATTAAGGTTGTTCAAAGTTATAATCTTGCAAATAAACTTGTGTCTGTTATTGTCAGATTTAACGCTAATGCCGTACCTGAAAGAAAACCAAAGCCGGAAAAACCGAAGATACGGACTATTCGTACAGATTTTGATGACAAGGTTTTTGAATCCGTAAAAGAAGCTGAAGAAGATAAACGCAGTGATATTCTGATAAACTCGGTATTAAAATATATTGATAAACTTGTTGATATGAAAGCTCCGATTTCAGGAGCTGAATGGAACGATTTTTTTGACGACAAATATGTTCGCGAGGTATTCAATATACCTGGATTCAGAGTAATTCTCTCCAAAAGACATTTTGACTTTCACACAGCCATGAGGTTATCTTTGTTCTACGATCATTGCGGCAAGGTTCGTTCCGATAATCCGTTAAAATTCAAAAATAAAACTTATTCACCGCGTTTCTCAAAATCCAAGGATAAATGCGAATGCTATGTTGGGTATAAATATAATCCCGTTTATGTAAACAAGAACAACAAACTGAAACTGGTTACTACTCTTTTATTTATCACTTCTTTCATATTATTAGCAATATCTGTATTCTTGAATTTCTTTACAGAGTAAACAACGATGCACAAAGCGTTCAAATTTCGATTGAATAATTAAAATCGGTAACGCGAAACATTCGCGCTGTTTTTGACATTTTTTCGTCGCAAAATAAAATTCCATAACCCTTATCGGATTACGGAACTCATTACAAACTTAAAATATATACAGGAGATTTGTATTACTCTTCTCTTATGTTTTTAGTATATACATAAATTTAGGCAATATATATGTACTATTATTAACAATTTGTGAATTAAAAATACATTTGTTAACAAACCATTTTAACATTTGACGCTTAGCACAAAACGTTTCGTGAATATAGAAGTTTTCTTTGGGTAAAACACACAAAACGTTTCGCGCTGTTTGTTTTTTGCTTAACAAAAGTGTTCAATTTCATTTTTTTAAATTTGAAATTGGTTTACAAAAAAGAAGAATAGTATAATTTAAAGAAATAACAATATTCCGGAAAGTAAACATTTACATTTTAGGTAAATCATCAGTATCAAACCATTCACCGAAGACAAGTACCGAATCAAATTCATCGTAGCAAAATCTTACTATATAACCGACACCCGGTTCATCATAAAAACCGTAATTATCTCCAACCTCAAATATCGGCACCAGACCTCTGCCATTAACATATGAGTAAATGTAATCTCCGCCGGCATCCATTGCCAGATTTTCAACATCATATCTTCTCTCAGCGTCAATACTACATCCTGATGTAAATAACCGATTGACTGTTTCCGGTTTAAGAGTTTGAGAAGGAGTTTCATTTTCTTTTATCTTCTGCCTCTCTTTATCAGAATCAAATGAAGATTCTGTGCACAAATCAGAGAAGTTAAAATCATAAACGTTACCGTTTGCCGTTACAAATTTTCCGTAGTAAACCGGATTCCAAGCATAATTTGCATGACTGACAACAAGGATTATCTCATCCTCCGATATATCGTATTCTTCCCACCATTCTTCTGACAAAGAATCCTTGGGTTCAGAATGTGAATGTGAATCTGAATCCGTCTTCTTTGTACAACCTGAAAAACACAAGCAGAGAATTATAATTTCTGCAAATATATTTCTTATTCTTCTCAACATAAGGTACACCCCAAAACTTTTTTACTCAACAAAGTCAAACTCAAGCGGTCCTATACGTACTGTATCGCCTTCTTTAATTCCGGCTTTACGAAGCGCGTCAATTACACCGACATTAATCATCGAACGTTGGAAATATGACATAGATTCAGGATTATCAAAGTTGGTGGATTCCATTGTAACGGTAACCCATGTACCTTTAATCTCATAAACGCCATCCTCATCTATTTCAATTGTAAACTTCTCCTCAGGTTCGAAATTATAAATCTTCTCCTCTACTATCTCATCGTGAATTACTGCAGCAGGAAGTTTACTTACCATCTCGGTTACTTTCGCAGTCAATTCCTTAATTCCTATTCTTGCAGCAGCAGAAATTACAAACACATCTTCAAATCCCTGCGCCTTAACTTCTGAGACAAACAAATCTATTTCCTCACTGTCGGCATCGTCACACTTATTTGCTACAACAATCTGAGGACGTTCTGCTAGCGCCGGATTAAACTGAACCAGCTCATCATTGATGCTGTTAAAATCATCTATAGGATCGCGACCGTCCTTTGCAGATACATCTACTACATGAATAAGAAGTCTTGTTCTCTCTACATGTCTTAAAAAGTCATGTCCGAGGCCGGCACCTTCGTGCGCATCTTCAATAATACCCGGAATATCTGCTATTACATATGACATATCATAATTTGATACTACACCCAAAACCGGTTCCAAGGTAGTAAAAGGATAATCAGCTATCTTTGGTTTGGCATTTGTCATAACAGACAAAAGCGTAGACTTACCTGCATTAGGATAACCTACAAGTCCGACATCGGCAATAAGCTTGAGTTCAACGGCAAGATTCTTCTCTTCACCCGGAACCCCGGCTCTCGCAAACTGAGGAGCCTGTCTTGTAGCGTTAGCATAGTGCATGTTGCCGAGACCGCCCTTACCTCCGTGTGCAATAACTACTTCCTGTCCGTCTTCGGTAAAATCAGCAAGAAGTTTATCTGTATCAGCATCTTTAATAATTGTACCTACAGGAACAGCGATACGTAAGTCCTCACCGCCTCTTCCGTACATTTTACGATTCATTCCCTTCTCACCGTCAGGAGCAACAAATTTATGCTTAAATCTAAAACTTTGAAGTGTAGTAAGCTTAGCTGCTGCTACAAAAATAACATCGCCGCCTTTGCCGCCGTCACCGCCGTCAGGTCCACCGTTAGTAATATATTTCTCAGTATGAAAGGAAACCATTCCGTTTCCTCCGTCTCCTGCTTTTACATATATTTTTGCGTGGTCAATAAACATATTCCTTTTACTCCTATTTATAAATCATTACACATTGTAGCATAACACACACAAATATAGAAACCTCTCTTCTACTGTATAAATGCCGAAATATCGCGCTCTTACTCCCGCTTCCCTTCCGTTTTGGCAAAAAACACAAATACTTTTGTCGCAAGTAATATTTTATCGTTATTATAATGTTATTTACATTTTGTTATTAACAAATAGTTACTATTATGTTATACTCACATCAACAAAAGAAAAAGGAGTCGGATATGATAAGTGTAAAATGCAACAACTGTGCTTCTGAATTAGCAATAGATACTCACGGAAATTTAATTTGTCCATACTGTGGCTCGAAAAGCTTTATGTCCGACAAAGAATTAAGCGAGTACAAGAACCTCAGAATGAATATGCTTAACTACCTGAGAACCGAGAATGACTCGCGCGGTAATCGGACAGAAGATGACTCGATATGGTCGCATAACGAATTACTCTCGTTCAGGACTTCCAACGGTGACACAGTTAACATACGATACACCTTTTACTCTGAATACGACGGAGTTAAAACTTATATTACCGAGGACAGTGTCGTCAGTATTTTCGCGAAGGAAGACGAAGCAAAGGCAACAGCCGTACTGAGCAATATTAAACTTCTGTGTTATCCTTCGGCAGCCGGAAAGGACTTATCCAAGTATTTTCCGCACATCAAGGTAAATTTAAAGCTTTTTGACGGAAGAACGCTTTTGGCATACAGCAAACCGAGAAACTGCTATCCCCTGTTTGCTTTCGGAAATCTGAGACCTAAGCATGCAGCATGGATAGTGTCACGAATGGAGAACTTCTGTTGTGTTTTTGAATATAGTTCAATAATTCACGGCGGAATATCGACAGATACGGTATTCATAAATCCGACTACGCATGAAGCTTACCTTCTCGGTGGCTGGTGGAAAGCAAGACAAAAACAAGGTTTTGCAGAAAATGAAGATTTAAAGGCTCTGCGTCTGACGGCAGACAGATTATTGGGAGAGTTTAAAGCCGAAGCGCCGCACGAGTTCAAAGGCTTCATAGAATCAAAACCCGCAGAGGATGCTTATACAGACTTCGGTAACTGGGACAAAGTAATAGTAAACGGCTTCGGAGGACATAATTTTACAAAATTTAAGGAGGGTTAAACTATGGGATACGGAAGCTATACCGCAACAGATTGGAACAAATTGAAAGCAAGTCGCAAAATTGAGACTTCGTCGACTAATCAGATTTTCACGGCAAAGCAATGCGATTCGCGTTATGATCCTAAGTTTATCGGCAACAGAGAAGCACGAGATTCGGAAGAGCATCCGCTTACTACTCCTATTATTATCGGTGTGGATGTAACAGGTTCCATGGGGTATCTTTCAACTCAAATAATTAAAGAATCGCTTAACGATCTCATGCAACAGTTCTATTCCGGTGAAGAAATAAGTGATCCTCAGCTTATGTTTGCAGCCATAGGCGACGCAGTTTGCGACAGTGCACCGCTTCAGGTTACGCACTTTGAATCCGACATAAGAATAGCCGAGCAGCTTATGGATTTGTGGCTCGAAAACAGAGGCGGAGACATACCGGAAGATTACGAATTACTTTGGTACTTTGCAGCAAAGCACACGGATATTGACAGTTTCAACAAACGAGGTAAGAAAGGATTTTGCTTTACTATAGGTGATGCCGGTTGTCATGAGTTGCTGCACACAAGTTCAATAAAAAGGATTTTTGATGATGATGAGAAATATAATATTTCATCCGTGAAGCTGGCAGAATCGGCCTCTGAGAAATATGAATTATTTCATATAGTCATAGGAGATAATTCTTTCAACTTTGACCGAATCCTGCCGGGAAGAATAATTACAATTCAGAAAAAGGAAATTATCTACTTAACAGACACTATCATGAGTGTAATTCAATACGTTAACGGAACGGATAAAGATACAATTCTCTCCCACAAGACAGAAGTTACACGAACTCTTATAAACAACGTTCTTAACTCTATATGTATTAACAGATTCGGAACTATCGAACTTTAGTAAAAAGAAGGAGGAAAAAGAAATGGGATATGGAAGTTACACAGCCGGAGATTGGCAGAAATTGAAAACAAGTCGTAATTTGGGCGCATCACAGAATGCCAATCAGACATTTATCAATCGCACTATATCAGACAAGCTTAATTCAAGATACATAGATATCAGAGAATCTTTTGACAGTGATGATTCACCGAATTCAACACCGATTATTCTCGGTTTTGATGTCACAGGTTCTATGGGATTTCTTGCAAATGAGATAGCTACTAAGTCACTCAATGATACTATTACAAAAATACTCAGTGACAACATTGTTGTTAATCCTCACTTCATGTGTGCTGCGTTTACAAATAACAAATCACCGTTGCAGGTTACTCAGTTTGAAGCAGACATCAGAGTAACAGAACAACTGCTCGACTTTGTTCTGGGAGGCGGCAACAAATACAGTTTTGATAATTTGCTGTGGTACTTCGCCGCTAGACATACTGCAATCGACAGTTACAAAAAGCGTGGTAAGAAAGGAATTCTGATAAGCATAGGCGATGAGATATGCGGCGCAAATGATAACAGACTCACTCCGTTTGAATTTAGAAACGTCTTTGATGACAAATGTACTCATTCATATTCTTTTAACGAACTATATAAGATGGCAAGCAAACAATACGAGGTAGTTCATATTGTAATAGGCGACGATTATCGTTTTGACAGGCAAGACAGTTACAATTCTTATGATGGTTGGCAGCAGGCCCTGCCCGGCAGAGTGGCAAAAATAAGAGACACTAATGTTAAATACCTGTCTGATGTAATTATAGCTGTAATTAAGCTCATCAACGGAGCAAGCAAACAGGAAGTAACAGAAAACAACATGTTAACACCGGAGGCAAAATCTGTTGTTGCTTATGCTATCGAAGATATGAATATTGTTACCGATTATGGAGAAAGTACATGATATATTCAGTAATAGGCAGTAATTACGGAGATGAAGGCAAAGGGCTCATGACAGACTGTCTGGCAGCCCTTAAGCCGTCAACTCTGGTCATACGTCATAACGGCGGTGCACAATCAGGTCATACAGTCGAGTTTGATGATAAGAGATTCATTTTTCATGAACTGTCTTCAGGCTCTGTTCGCGGAGCAGACACTTACTGGGCCGACACCTTTTATCCTGACCTTTATAAGCTCAATGAAGAGATTGAGAATTTTCTTGCGGTTATTGGTAAGGCAGTTCTTCCGTTCAACATTTTTGCTTCACCTCTGACATGCATAACTACAATAGATGATATCTTTTGCAATATGCTGAGAGAATCACTGCGTGGCAACAACAGACACGGAAGCTGCGGAATGGGCATATTTGAAGCTGTTTTACGCTGTCAAGCAGGCTATAAAGTTTGTATCGGTGATTTATTTAAAATGAACGCTGATATACTCAGCCAAAAGCTTGCTGAAATCAGACAAAATTATGTTATTCCGCATGTAAACCAAATTCTCAAAGACTTTGATATTGTTCTCGAAAATGTTGATTTAAAGTCTGTCAACCCACAAGCAGCAGAGTATCTCGACTTGCTGAATTCAGATAGTGTTCTTTACAATTTTGCACTGGGTGTAATCGATAATTTGAAATATATCAAGCTTGAGAAACCTTCTGTCGACTTTCTGGCAAATTATGACAACGTCATTTTCGAGACAGGTCAAGGACTTTATCTGGATGCAGAATGCAAAGAAAGCTTCCCGCACGTAACAGCCTCAAAAACAGGTCTTTATAATCCTGTTAAATTTCTGGATTCTTTGGGACTTCAATTGGATGAAGCCGTTTATGTAACAAGGTCCTACATGACAAAGCACGGAGCAGGACCTTTTGCTGACGAAGACCGTAATTTGCACTTTCCTGACGAGACCAACATAAAGAACAATTGGCAGGGATGTATCAGATTCGGTCGTTTTAAAAGCATTGATTCTTTGATATGCAGAATTAGTAATGATTTGAAGACAGCCGAATATAGACCTTCAGTAGCTCTTGCCGTCACTCATCTTAATGAGACCGACAATTGTCTTTTAACTGCAGACGGAAATGTTCGTATTGAGGAGTTTCTTAAAAATCCGCTTATAACAAAGAATATAGATAGTATGTATCTGTCTTCTTCGAAATATGCAGATCAAATCACAAAAACTCAGCTTTAATGATGTATAAACAGAGCGGAAGCAACTGTTGCGGCGAGCAATGCAACAAACAGAGCGAATATATGACAATATCGTAAAACAAATTCCCTGGATAAAGAAAGCCTGTAAGACAAAAATCTTACAGGCTGTAATTTACTTATTAAATTAAGCAATAAGGATTATTCTACAGGATAAACGCTAACCTGCTTCTTGTCCTTACCAACGCGCTCATACTTAACGCGTCCGTCAACACGTGAATAAAGAGTATCATCAGAACCGATACCAACATTTGTACCAGGATGAATCTTTGTTCCACGCTGTCTTACAAGAATATTACCAGCCAAAACTATCTGACCGTCACCCTTCTTTGCTCCTAATCTCTTAGCCTCGGAATCACGACCGTTCTTAGTGGATCCCATACCTTTCTTATGAGCGAAGAGCTGTAAATTCATCTTAAGCATAGCTTACACCTCCGTTGTGTCAAATTAACTTTCAAAAATCTCGATGTATTTATTACCACCCTCATTGACAGAAGAAGCCAATGATATAAAACCGGTAACAATCGTCGCCATAATAACTTGTGCTCTGTCTTTAACGCTGCTATCGTATATCTCAGGAAGAATAATACTTCCGCTTACGAAATCGTTATCGACATCTTCATCTATAACAGCCGTGTCCGTAATTCCACAAATCTTCTCTAAAGCATTAGCTGCCGTATAAAACAATGTAGAAGCACCGGCACAAACAATATCCGAACCAGCTTCTGAGTAACCTGCATGTCCTGTCATATTAAATGAAGTAATGCATCTGTCCTCATCTCGTCTTATTATGACCTTAATCATACATCAAACCCGAATCAAGCGTTGATAGCTGTGATACGTACACGTGTATATGGCTGTCTATGACCATTAGAACGACGATAGCCCTTCTTAGCCTTATACTTCAAAACAACAACCTTCTTGTTCTTGCCCTGCTTAACAATCTCACCTGCAACTGAAGCCTTAAGATCAGCACCAGCCTTGATACCATTGTCATCTGCAACAGCCAAAACGTTGTCGAATGTAATTGAATCGCCGGCCTCGCCCTCGAGCTTCTCGATGAAAACTTCATCACCTACAGCTACCTTGTACTGCTTACCGCCTGTTAAAATTACTGCGTACATTATGTGTCCTCCTGTTCTTCCAGTCTCGCTGCTCTGCCTAGGCACACCTCATATAGACATGTTTAAAGAAAGCCCGGCGCATGCGGTCACCGAGATATAGTACCAAAAAAGGACTTTTATGTCAATAAGATTATTTATTATGAGTTCTTATTTTCGAAAGTGCCATCTCAGATATACTCTATATCCGATATACGCTATCCTCGATATACGCTATCTCCGAAAAGCAATTCATATCAGTATCGGGATTAAGATAAGTTCTGTCGGCAGAATTACTGACTGAAGCTGAATAAAATCTGATTTTTCCTATTCTTTTATCATTGCTGTCATACAATTTTTGCGGCGGCAAATCTTTTAGAATTCGATTAATTCCGTTTACAATTATATTTAGGCGTATTTGCCTCTTCTTTAATAAATCTATAAGTTCCATAAGCGTCTCTATCCCTTCATAAAAAAACGGCGAATTTTGGCGACGCCGAACCGCCGCGTCGCTGAAATATGCTTTTTTTGTCGCCGGCAGCGACGTTTTGAGGTAATTTTGGCGACGCCTGACCGCCGCGTCGCTGAAATATACGTTTTTTGTCGCCGCCAGCGACGTTTTGAGGTAATTTTGGCGACGCCGAACCGCCGCGTCGCTGAAATATGCGTTTTTTGTCGCCGGCAGCGACGTTTTGAGGTAATTTTGGCGACGCCGAACCGCCGCGTCGCTGAAATATGCGTTTTTTGTCGCCGGTAGCGACGTTTTGAGGTAATTTTGGCGACGCCGAACCGCTGTTTTTTGCCATTTGTGATGTGTTTGTTCAGTTCTACACATCACAACCGTTGTTTTTTTGCCATTTGTGATGTGTTGGCACTGGTTCTACACATCACACCCCCGCTGATGTGCTTGGTACGTTGCTTTTTAACGTTGCTGTTCAACTTTGCTTGAATTTAAACTTCACTCTATGCTTTTCAGAGTTTCTTAATTGTTGCGCCCGGTTGGAATGTCGCATTAAGAGTAACGGTACGTTTGGCGCCGGTATACTCCTTTTCGATACGTGTAAGAAGCAAATCTGCTGCGGCCTCTGCAAACAATTCCATTGGCTGAGTAGCAATATTAATGGTCGGATTAAAAATACGTGCCGCCTGAATATTCTCCATACCTATTATAGAGAGGTCATCCGGAATGGACTTATTATTCTTTTTAAAATATAAAAGGCTTCCCATCATAAGAACATTACCTGCTATAAACACGGCGGTAGGTCTTTCCTCTTCAGGCATGGCAAAAATCTTTTCCATGGTCTCATAGCCACGAATCTCGAGATGCTTTCCCATAAAAATATATTTCTCATTACAGTCTATGCCGGCTTCTTCAAGAGCTTTTTTATAACCTGCAACACGTTTTTGAGAAGTAGTGGCATTAGGATAGCCGGTTACTATTGCTATCTTGCGGTGTCCGTTATCTATAAATTTACGTGTAGCTTCATATCCGAGCAATTCATTGTCGAGTATTACCGAATCAAACCTCTCAAACTCATCTTCAAGGTCAACGACAACAATAGGAATGTTTGCTTCAATCGCTGCATCAACTTCATTTTCTTTAAAAGCATCCGGCTGCATAATAATGCCGTCAACATGATTATGTACCAGGAAACCAACCTTCTCTCTCGCATTGGTTCCGTACTCGTCAAATTTATAATCACAGGTAACTACTGTGTAATTCTTTTCGTACATATATTTGTTGAGGTGAGTCAGAAGTGCAACACCAAAAAATTCAGACATTCCCGGAATAAGAACGCCTATGGTATTTGTCTTACGTGTCTTCATACCGCGTGCAATAGGATTGGCTACAAAACCCAACTCCTCAATTGCTGCTTTTATCTCAGACCGCTTAGGCTCAATAACGTTGCCGCCGTTAATATACTTTGAAACTGTTGATACAGATACTCCTGCTCTTTTTGCCACATCGACAATAGTTACCGCCATAAGTTCTCCCCCTACCAAAGATTACGAACTACACAAGAAACATTAAAATTATAGCATAAGTCAAAGTATGAATTAAAGCATACACAAATGTCTTCTTACTGAGTCTTCGCATATTGCCTTCAACAAAATCAGGAACTACAATAAGTAAAATCAAAGCCAAAGCAACAAGAAGCAAGCTTATGTCAACCTTAACTATTCCTAAAACAAATACAAGCACAGCTGCAAGGATACCCGAAAGATTTTTATGTGATATCATATAACTCCACTTAATTCTGATAACATCCACAAACAAGTCTATAAAGACAAATACCGCTACTACTATCCAATCAATTATATTCAGCATTTGAAGATTATTGCCAAACAAAGTAAATAAAACAGTGAACAACAAAATTAACTGAATAAAGAACAGTAGAATCGGTTCAAATCCAAAAACACCGCTTACTGCCATAGATTCAAAAGGAACCTGAGCATCGACATCTGAGACAATCAAATACTGAACAAGTGCACTCAAAATCGGGATAAGTGCACATACATAAGCCAATACCCTATAATCTTCAAGAAGGAAAATAATTACAGGAATAAGTATCAGATACAAGACAGACAGTATGATAATTAATATTCGATATTTATTTGAGATGTCTGAAAATGATACTTTCGAGAAAGAGAAAAGGCGTCTCTTCTCAAAATCCGTCATTCGTGCAGCACCGAGCATATAAAGACAAATACCGACTATACCTACGAAAATTAGAATTATATCCAAAATATACTCGATAAATACCATGGACTGTTCATAATCCTTTTTGGTATAAGAATTATAGGTAGTACACAAATATTGAGTAAACTCATTTTGAAATACGGGATTCATTAAAATAAGCGAACTGTCATCAGTAAATTCAAAAGCTGATACAGAAAGATATCTGTTCTGATCCGCACTGATATATACAGTAGAAGAGAATTTACTATCCTGCTTAACTCTGTTTCCGAATAACGTATCATCACCGGAAAGACGTTCATATATCAGTTTACCGTCCGGCAAATCATTAAGAGTTTTACTGTCATCATATGACATAAATACAGCAAGGCTTTGCTGCGGAAAGTTTTTACCGAATTCAGCCATCTGAAAATTACCCGGATAAACCGGATCAACCAAAACAAACCCGATTACATTGGTTTCCGATGCAAATCTCTTAACCGACTCAAGTGCCTTCTCGCCTGCCGTTACAACTACTACCGGTTCATTATCATATTCTTCGCTTATAAGTTCATCATCTTTGAGATCAACAATCTCAGATTCAAACCCGGCACGACGCAGAACACGAATAAATGAATTCGGCAAAACCACATCACGATCAAAATCACAAAACACGACATTAACGCGTTGATCCTCACCATCTATTCCTATATTGTTCATGACCACAAGACCGATAATCGAAGTCAAAAGCAAAATCAAAGCTATTACTCGGATAGTAATACCTTTCTTCAATTCGGTCTTCTTATCATATTTACTTTGAGCAGTCAGATTGCCTGCCGTACCATAAGCGGCTTTACGAATCTTTTCTCTTTTAATCTCAGACTGACCTTCAGTCCCTCTGATCTCTGAAGCTTTCTTCATCACTCAATACCTAAAATCATTATGAATAAATACCTGAAATAATACATATTATGAACAAAGAACATCACCCAAAGTTCGTATATCTTCAGGTCCGAGAATCAGAATTATATCGTTCTCGTGTATCAATTCATCTATTCGCGGAATTATATCCTCTTTAACCGAATAGAATTCAGCGTCTCCGCCCTTACTGTTTATTGCATCGCAAATATCCTTACTAGAGATTTCTCCCGTATTAACTTCACGGTCAGAGAAAATCTCACCGAACAAAATCTTTCTGCACGGCAACAAAGCTGATACATAATCATCAAACAGCATTTTCGTGCGATTAAATGTAAGCGGCTGAAAAACCACGAGCATATCGTTATGCGGAATGTGACTTGCAGCCTCAATAGTTGCTCTGGCAGCAGCAGGATGATGCGCATAATCTACAACAACCGTTGCTCCCTTATATTTACCTTTGATTGTAAATCTTCCGTCTGCCCCGTTAAAATCATTCAAAGCCTTAATAATTCCTTCAGCCGAAGCACCGTTTAAATACGCACAGGCACATGCAATAAGAGCATTATCAATATTGTGTTTTCCCGGAACACGCAGCTGAACTCGTCCGAGTTTACCGTCAAGATACCACAAATCAAAAGAAGGCAAACCATCTGTATAACGAACATCAACTGCTCTGAAAATTCCCTTCTCACCTGTTAATGCACACAATTCATCTTCAACCGAGCATGTAATAACATTAAATTTCTTATTTGGATTACTGCTTCTGAACTGCTCTACTGCCTTAGCCGTATTAGGTTCGCGACCTGTTACAACTACATTTCCGCCCTCCGACATTTTCTCAAGGAATAATGCAAAAACATCAATTACATCCTGAAGCTTCGGATAGCAATCAACATGGTCGTGATCGATATTTGTTATTGCTGCAGTTGTTGAACTGAAATGCAAAAACGAACGATTAAACTCACAAGCCTCTGAGACGAGAAGTTTCTTGTCCTTTCCGAGTCTCACCGTGTCATTAAAGGCATAGAACTCTGCGCCCAGATGCACAGTAGGGTCCTTCTCAGAATCCAAAAGCATAAGTGAAGTCATTGACGTGGTTGTTGTCTTTCCGTGCGTACCGGAAATATTTATTACCTGATTGTAGCTCTCGGTAATAAAGCCTAAGAACTCAGCTCTGTCGTAAACAGGAATATTCTTCTCGATTGCTGCACTGACTTCCGGATTCTTCGGAAGAATAGCTGCAGTTTTAACTATAAAGTCCGGCATGACCTCTTCAATATTCGAAGCAGTCTGTGAATCATAAACCTTTATTCCTCTTGACTTTAAGCTTTCTGTTCGCTCTGAAGGATGCATGTCAGAGCCGTAAACTTCAAAACCGTATCCTTGAGCAAGCTGTGCAAGACCGCTCATGGATATTCCTCCTATTCCGATAAAATATACTTTTTTACCCGTTTTAAGGAGCGAATCTATATTCATAAAAAAAACCTTCTTTACATTATTTAAGAAAAAACAGCAGTAGAATACGCATCAACCGCAAATAATATTATACCGCAAGCATAGCGTTTTACAAAATTACTGAGTAATCGATACAACCTTTGCATTAACTGCTTTAATTAAATCTTCAGACTTCAGTCTGATTTGGAGACCTCTTGCCCCACCGCTGACTGATACTTCATCCACAATCTCTATAAGTTCATCAATAATTACAGGATAGTCCTTCTTCATACCGATAGGCGAGCATCCTCCTCTTATGTAGCCGGTTGTCTGAAGCAAATCTTTTACATGCAGCATATTTAATTTCTTAACACCTGCCGCTGTTGCGCATTTCTTCATATCAAGTTCATCATCCACTGAGAGGCAGAAAACAAAAACATTACCGTCATCCGTCTTAGTTACCAAAGTCTTAAAAACCTCCTCATAACCAAAACCGAAATACTCTGCCACATGATGACCGTCCAGGTCATTCTCATCAAATTCATATTCCATTGCCTTGTAGTCGATTCCCAAGGTCTCGAGCTTACGCATTGCATTTGTCTTTTTTATAGCTGCCATTTTATTTCCCTTCTCGAAAAGCTTAACTATCAAATTCCAAATTAGTATACTATAATTAATCGAATAATAAACAATCAACAGGTGAAAAAGCATGAACAAAATTACAATTCCCGAGCATGATATAAATCAACTCTTTGACAATCTCGTAAATATAATTAAAGTCGGTGACTGTGCCGATTCAACAATGGACGAATGCAGATTCCTTAACAGTCTTTTCGCTGCACTTCCGGCTGAAGCAATCGAAGAATTTATGCGTTTTCTCGCAGACAGTAAAAAGCCTTCAAAAGCCTGCGACGAGATTATGCCGTTATTCATAAGACTTATAAATTTAGTAACTTATTGCGATAAAATACTGGAATTACGTGACCTTCCGATATCTGCTGATATGAAAATAATCAAAAAAAGAGCTTCACTCACTGAGGAGTTGGATAATTTGGAAGAGCCTTTCGGAAAAAATCTGATGGGATATGCTTTCGGTTCTGCAACAAAGCAGGAAGCTCCGAAGCAAACTTCACAGCCAACTTCACAACCAATAAGCAAGAAGGATGACAATTCTCCCAATACAGGTTCAGGTCTTCTTCTTATGAATGGTTCTGCTGTTATCTTCCCTTGCGCAGATATATATAAGACGTCACTTTTTTATGAACAAAAGCTTGGTTTCTCTGCAGTAATGCTTGACGATGAATCCATGCCGCACATAAGAATTACAAGAGATAATATCATTATCAATCTGGTTCAGTGCGGAAATAAAGTTGCAAACGAGTGTCTGCCCTTACGTAAAGTATACGGTATCCCTTATGATGCATATATTTATGTTGCAGAACCTTTGCTTCTTCTCAACGAGCTTAAAGCAAAAGACATAAAAATTATAAAGGAATTGGAATCATCAGAGAAAACCGTAAATTCAGGAATTAACAGAGAATTTGTTTTCGAAGATTGTGACGGAAGACATATCTGTGTATCACAATGCGATAACATAGATAAAATACTCGGATTCGTCTGATATCAGTTTGACCCAGTTTCCGGCTTCACTACCTTCACGGTATTTTTCTCAAGATTAGTTCTGTCCATTGACATAAGGTGATCACAGCCGCGACATCTGAGTTTAATATCACAACCGATTGTAACTACAATCCACTCGTTACTGCCGCAGGGATGTTTTTTGCGCATACCTACGATATCACCGACTCTGTAATTATATAAAAAGAACTTATTAGGCATAATATTATGTCTCCTTTACAGCAAAGCAAACTCTGTCGTTTCCGCCATAGTCCTTCAGTGTAACAACATGACCGTATCCGGCATTGATGAAGATTGTGCGAACGGAATCACCCTGATCATAACCATGTTCGCATATAACAGCTGCACCTTTTTTAAGGAAAGCTTTACCATATTCTGCAAGCAGGTAATAGAATTCAAGTCCGTCTTCTCCGCCGTAAAGAGCCAATTCAGGTTCATACTCGGCTACGCTTTTATCAAGAAGCTTCATTTCATCACCTGTAATATACGGTGGGTTCGATACAATAAAATCCAAAGATTCCGATTTAATCAGGCGCAACATTCTTGCATGATCGCGCAAATCACAATTAACTACCTTTACAGAAGCCGCTTCCTTACTGATACTGCTCAACTGAGATGAGAGATTTCTGTTACACACCTTCAGTGCCTCCGACGCGACATCCGTAAGATAAGCATCAACATCATATCCGAACTGAGTAAGTTGATTTGTAACTGATATTCCTACGCAACCTGTGCCTGTACAAAAATCGGCAAAATGCAAAAGGTCTCCTTTAGACATAGTTCCCTTGCCTACCTTGTTTATATCTCCCATAGGAAAATCACAAGCGCCGCAAAAATTTAGCGCTGCCTCAACCAAAATCTCGGTATCAGGTCTGGGAATCAACACATTTGAATCAACAAAATAATCTTCTTTATAAAACGCCTGATGACCTAAAACATATGCCAAAGGTTCACCGGTCGCAACACGTTTGCAAGCATTAAGGCAAGCATTAAGGTAAGCTTCTGATCCCGAAGCAGGAGTTAAATCCGAAGCTGTATCCAAGTCCGCACCGTACTCTTCTGCTATCAGTGTACAATAAGATTTTGCTTCATCTACAGAATAACCTGCCTTAATCAGCAGGTCATTCATTTTATCACCAATTGTCATCATTACTGTTCTCCGGAATAACTGCTTCCATAGCCAGAATAGCAACTTCGATTATCTTGTCATCAGGTTCGTTTGTTGTAAATTTCTGAAGCCATAAGCCCGGCTTACACAAGAACTTACAAATCGGATTCTGATCATGCCTTCCGACAAATCTCAAAATCTCATAAGAGATTCCGCATATAAAAGGCATGAGAATTATTCTTACTATAAGATTAGTCAGCATATTTCTGTCGCCTGTAATCATACCCGTCAACGTATAAATCAAAATCGATATGGCAAGCACAATAAACATAAATGCCGTACCGCAACGCGGATGAAATCTCTTATGCTTCTTAATATTCTCAACCGTAAGCGGTTCACCGGCTTCATAACAAGCAATAGTCTTATGCTCTGCGCCGTGATACATCCAAACTCTCTTGATATCTTCGAGTTTACTTACCGAGATAAGATAAATAAGGAAAATAGTGATTCTTAAAACGCCTTCAAGAATATTCATAAGCACAGACCACTTAAGCGTTCCGTTATCATTAAGTCCGGTGAATCTCATAACCGTATCAACAATAAAACGCGGAAGCAAAATAAAAAGTCCGACGCTTATCAGGATACCGAGAATTGCTGAGACAGTAGTTACAACCTCAGTATGTTTACCGAGATACTCATCAAGCTTACTTACCTTCTCAGGCTCTTTGTCAGAATTCTCATCCTCCGGCTTACCCTCTTCCGAGATATCGGCCGACTTCATCAAAGCACCTGTACCCGTTACAAGCATCTTATAAAACTTGATGCATCCGCGTACAAAAGGAACCTTCTCCCAGAAAATCACCTTATCACTCTGCTTAATCTCTTCAACATGAATAGTGCCGTCACCCTTACGCACAGCCATCGCCGTTCTTGAGGGACCGCACATCATAATGCCCTCTATAAGAGCCTGACCGCCGATAGTAGTTTTCTTCTGATTCTTCAGCGCCTCTTTCTCAGCCTTCTTCTGAGCCTTCACTTCCTGCTTGCTCAGCTGCGGTTCTTTATTCTCAGTGACTTTATCCTTGGCAACGGCGCTTTCATTTGCAGCCTCACTAATCTCTTTATCTCTCACTGCTACTAATTCATTTTCTTTATCTGCCATAATCCTCTTCCTACATTAAGATAATTCAAGTTATTATATCACTCTTTTTCTCGAAAATGAGTTATCAGTTCAAAATACCTCGATTTATATTATCAGTATTACAATTTCTGCCCTGCTGTGAATCGCATCGAAAATGCGAATAAACATCGATAAATTCATAACAAATTGCGATTTTTTGAGTTTTGTTATGCATTCCCTAACCTAGAGTCTGATATATATAATCAACATATAAACAGCCGTACCGCTTCCGTTAACCAACAGAAGTGCGACGGCTGTCGTCATTAAATCAATTCTATATCAAGCGAAGGTTACTTTGACTCTGACAAGTTGCACAGGCACTCATTCCTTAGGACCATACACTTCTATTTACGCTTTCTTATTCAGAAACTGTTAAAGAATCAAGTTCTTTGTGATACTTTAACCCAGTTCATCTGCGTAAACAGTATAATATTCATTATCAGTAACTATTAATGAATAATCCAGGATGGGATTTTCATCATCTATTTCATAAACATAATTTCTTACTTCTTCTTCAGTATAGCCAAATGCTTCAAAGACTTTACTATCTAATTGATGATCAAGATGTTCATCACCAAAATTAACAAGTATATTAAGCATTAGTCTATAGTCAACTATAGCCGTTTCACCAGATTCTGATGTATATGTTTGACCTACTAACAAACTTTCAAAATATGTTTCATGATTACCTGATGTGCACATTCTATTAAGTTCATCAATAATATTCGCGTAGTTACATATTCTTCCCGATAAAATTGGGCCTGACCATACATTTTGATCATTTGCATCTTTACTATCAAGAATAGTATCCGGAACGCAAGGAATTGTCATCCAATCAATTTCAGACACATTATCGTTGTCAGTTAGCCATAAACGCATAAACCAAGAAATTGGTAAACCCGGTTCCCAGCTCATTGCCCTATACGTAATCCATTGTTCAGAATTCCAAGCACCAATACCTCTTTCAAACCAAGCTCCCATTTCTGAATTGTTAATTGTCGGTAACTCAGAATAATTTGACATTGGAATTGGGTCAGGTTGATATATTTCTTCAATTGATGTTGAAGTAGTAGATTCTGTTTCTGAAGTTGTTTCAATATTGGTAGTTTCTACTGTTGTTGGGATAGTCGTCGTTTCAGTCTGCTGCGCCGTTGATGCACAGCCTGTTAATAGTACAATTATCGCTAATGTGGATAAAACTTTGACGAATCTTCTCACTTGTTACTCCTCCTTTGCCTTCATATAAAGACTACAGGCAAACCCACGCATCTACAATCTGTGTGACGCTTAATAATATCTGCAATAAATATAAGGGCATCTCTTCGTGATAAATTCGCATCATCATTTCTGAGACACCCCTTCCCTAAATAACTAAAATAATTCTTTAAATATTATGCATTAATACCATAACTTGCGCACAAATTAGCAAACTCTGTCGAGCCCGAGAATCCGCTGAAAACATCTTCGCGTCCCGCAGTACCGGCATCAAGCTTGCCGACCCAGTAATTAAGTCCGTCCGAATCTGCCTCACGGCCAAAGAATGCGCGATACATATACTGAACATAATCACTGTTGCTTAATCCAAGATTGATAAACTCCTGACTGAAGACAAATCCATATGCGGCTGATGAACCGGTGGCTTCACCACACGTAAGCTTCATTACCCATCCGGCTTGACCGCCCTGATCCGGAAGTCGATTCAGACAAACTTTATATAAACGTGCAACAAAACAGTTTACTCCGCCTTGTTGACTGTTCGGAACTCCCGGAATATAAACACCGCTCACAACGCCATACTTAACACAAAGATTATTAAATTCAGCAGAATTTGCAAAACCTGCGAAGACTTCTTCTCTTGAAATATTATTCTCAAGTTGTCCTACCCAATAGTTAAAACCGGCTTCATCAGCTTCACGTCCGAAGTACATTGCATAGAGATCTTTAACAAATTGCGCGTCAGAAGTAGCTTTATTCATATACTCGCCGCTAAAGATGAATCCATAGCCTACCTGAGCACCACAGGCCTGACCGTTATTAAGTTGGTCAACCCAAGAGTCAAATCCGGCCACATCCGGTTCTCTTCCCAGAGCTACTTCGTAACAACGACTGACAAAATCACCTACGCTCAATTCAGATGCCTTGGTTGGGACAGGGGTAGTTGTCGCAATCGGCGTTGAGGTCGGAGCTACGCTCGGGGTATTAGTAACCGTAGGTGTAGGACTGGCAGTAATTCGGCAATCATCTCCGAAACACAAATCACAACAATCATCAAACTCCTGAATCACATTTACATATCCGTATGTTACAGACTTTATTTTTCCTGTTTCATCTATAAACACGCATACCGGATATGATTTACCTTCACCGTCAAATTCTGACAATATGTAATTTAATGAGGCTGCCGTATTTCCAAACCATGAGGCAGAAGAACTGTTTCTAAAGCTCTTCATATAATCCGCAACCGTACTTTCAGTACCATTGTAAGCAATATTAACATTAACCTCGGAAGTTAAATCAGAATTATCAAGAGTCTCACTTACAACCAAATCACAGCTATAGCATGAATCCGACACAAAAATTATAAGAGAAGGCTTTCCGTCAGCATACTTGTAGCCGTAATTCTCACAGTAGGCCTTACCATCATCGGCTTTACTTATTACATTAAGTTCGAATCTTTTATTGCACTCCTCAATAATATCCACGTCACCTTCGGTAACACCTTTGTTAACATTATCAGCATTAATATATACACAAAGCGGAGTAGTAACAGTGGACTTGTCCGTATACTTTTGCATGGCACTTAAACCATCATAGCACCATGTTATTCGATTATAATTTGCATACTGATTGCGAAGCTGCAAAGCAGCACTCTTATCTCCATAATAAACTGCAACCACATCAATCTCGGAGCATAAATCAGCACTGTTAAGAAGTGTTGTAAGAACATGATTACAATTCAGACAATTCTCTCTTATAAGCATCAGAAGTTTAGGCTTACCTGTAGCCTCTGCGGAGATAACAGCATCATTATCTACAGATTTAAACCCCTGCGGCTTCAGTTCCAGATTAAATATACTGCTGCACTTATCCACAACATCTATATATCCTGTGGTAATCTCCTTTATGGTATTACTCGAATCAACAAACACGCACAGAGGGGTTGTCAGAGAATTCTCACTTGAGATAAGTCTATTATATTGAAATATTACCTGCTTGCCGTCATAGCACCACGCAATATTTGAATAGTTTCTAAAATCAGCACGATAATTCTGAACAGCCTCCTTACCGTTCACGCTGATAACAACAGTTTCCACCTGTGTATAAAGCGCTTCGTTGTTAAGTATATCTCCTATAACCTGTCTGCAATTCAAACAACTCTCCTGCATATATACAAGCAGCTTAGGTTTACCGCTTGCTGCAGTCGATACCGAATTACCCTCTACTGAATAATGCGTATAAGATAAATTTGCCTGATTAAGTGACGTTGCATTTGCCTTAAGCACATTAAAGTTCAACACAAAAGTTCCGACCGTCACAACAGCAAGCAAAGTGCTTAAAAATCGTACAAATCTCCGTCTCATTTCAATATTCTCCTCCTCGAAAATCTTAATTTTTAACTCACGGATTAATACCATAAGAAGCACACAAATTAGCAAACTCAGGCGAACCGCTGAAGCCGTTAAATATATCCTCGCGGCTTGCCGTTCCTGTACTGAGCATATTTACCCAGTAATTGAGTCCTTCTTCATCTGCCTCACGGCCAAAGAATGCACGATACATATAAGAAACATAATTTGCATCATTCAAGTTCTTGTTTATAAATTCCTGACTGAAGATAAAACCAAATGCTACACTGGTTCCGGTTACTTCACCATGAATCAGATTGGTTACCCATACTGCCTGACCTTCCTGGTCCGGAAGTCGATCCAGACAAACCTTATACAGTCTTGCTATAAAACAGTTAACTCCGCCCTGCTGATCATTCGGTACTCCCGGAATATATACTCCGCTTACTACGCCATAATCACTGCAAAGATTATAGAATTCTCCGGAATTTGCAAATCCGGCAAAGACTTCTTCTCGGCTGGCTCCGTCATTAAGCATTTTCAACCAATAGTTATATCCGGCCTCATCTGCCTCACGACCAAAGTACATCGAATATAAGTCATTAACATACTGCTCATTCGTTGTCTCTTTATTGGTATATTCCTCACTGAAGATAAATCCATATCCTACTTGTGCACCACAAGCCTGTCCGTTATTAAGCTGATCTACCCAGGAATTAAATCCTGCTTCATCCGGTTCTCTTCCGAGGGCAATCTCATAACAACGACTTGCAAAATCTCCGACTTCAAGTTTAGGTTCTTCAGTCGGAACCGGAGTTGAAGTTACAATCGGTGTCGAAGTAACTGTAGGTGACGTCGTTGCTGTCGGAGCAATTGTAACGGTAGGAGTAGCAGTTACTGTCGGTGTTGTTGTAACTGTTGGAGTTGTTGTTACTGTCGGGGTAGTTGTAACTGTTGGAGTAGTTGTAACTGTTGGAGTTGTTGTTACCGTCGGGGGTGGAATGACAGGTGCCTCAAGAATAATTTTTGTATTAGCGTCACACTGTAACCTAGACCACACATAATCATTTCCGCTGTCATCTTTGTTCCAATATTCTTGTCCCCACGTACCGATAGAACTATTGCCATTGTAATATATATCGAGCAATTCAGGACAATTTCCTATATTAATACTCTCAATATCATTGCCATAGCACGCAAGCCAACACATTTTTGTATTATTAGTTATATCTAGGGTTGTGAGTTTATTGTTATAACAATATAAATAAGCTAGCTTCTCATTCTTACTTAAATCCAAACTTGCCATTTGATTAAAGTTGCAACGTAAATCGTGCAAATCAGCATTTGAACTTACATCCAGAGTTGTTAATTGGTTTTCATTACAATATAGAACCTGCAAGCCGGTATTAGCACTTACATCTAATGTTGTTAATTGGTTGCAATCGCAAGATAGACCCTGCAAGCCGGTATTAGCACTTACATCTAATGTTGTTAATTGGTTGTTAGAACAAGATAGATTCAGCAAGCCGGTATTAGCACTTACATCTAATGTTGTTAATTGATTGTTAGAACAAGATAGATCCAGCAAGCCGGTATTAGCACTTACATCTAATGTTTTTAATTGGTTGTTATAACAATATAGATACTGCAAGCCGGTATTAGCACTTACATCTAAGGTTGTTAATTGGTTTTCATAACAATATAGATACTGCAAATTAACAAAATAATTAATTCCGGACAAATCACTTATTGACTTATTAGATACATCAACACTTGTCGTTTCTTCTCTTTCAATATCAGACAAAAAACCATCATCATTCATGTCAACATACTCAAAAATATACGTTCTGAAATTCTCATCAGGAAAACTCTTTTCATCTATAGTCACATAATCAGATTCTGCCGCTGTAATAGTTGTATTCTCATCTACTGATAGAATTTGAGTTCCGGACTTGTTTTTATATGAAATCACGCTATCTTCAGTTAGGCACTCACCAATATTGTACAAATCATTTAATTTAGTATTTCCACTAATATTCAATTCTGTTATTTGATTACCATAGCAATATAACTTTTCAAGATTACTATTCCTACTCAAATCCATCGCAGTTAATTTATTATCATAGCAAATCAAAGATTTAAGTTTTATAAAGTTCTGTATACCTTCTAAACTTTCAATATCTTGCGATGATACATCAAGTTCTAATACATTGCTAAGTTCTGTACTGGATAACCAACCATCTTCGTTTATATCACAGTTCTCACTTATATATTTCCGTAAATTATCATCAGGAAAACTATTATCATTAATTGGCAAAGCAATTATGTCGACATCACCATCACAATCAAACCTAGACCACACATAACCATTTCCGCTGTCATCTTTGTTCCAATATTCTTGTCCCCACGTACCGATAGAACTATTGCCATTGTAATATATATCGAGCAATTCAGGACAATTTCCTATATTAATACACTCAATATCATTGCCATAGCACATAAGCCAACACATTTTTGTATTATTAGTTATATCTAGGGTTGTGAGCTTATTGTTATAACAATATAAATTAGCTAGCTTCTCATTCTTACTTACATCCAGTGTTGTTAATTGGTTGTAAGAACAATCTAGAACCAGCAAGCCGGTATTAGCACTTACATCTAATGTTGTTAATTGGTTGTCATGACAATCTAGATACTGCAAATTAACAAAATAATTAATTCCGGACAAATCACATATTGACTTACCAGATACAGTAATGCTTGTTACATTGCTTATCTCCTCATCAGACAGCTCACCATTCACGTCAATATCAAAATTGTTGCTCACATAGGTCCTGAAATTCTCATCCGGAAAATTCGTCTCATCAATTGCTACTCCGGATATCGTATCCGCCATCACCGAAAACTGAAACATTCCAATTGCCATCGATAGACTTAGCATCGTGCCGCAAAATTTTCTAAATCGCATAGTTCTTCCTCCTACCAAAATAAAATAATAATTTTATTATAGGTGACAATCCTTTGTTAAAGAAAAATGATTATTACAACAAATTGTGCATTTTTTACACCTCAAACCGATTCAATCTGCTCCTAACACAGAAGGCCTATTGGATAACTACAGATATGTTATTAAGTACTAAGATAGATTCACACAAATTATTATGAGTAGCGATAACATAATCACCGTCATATCGTTGTGCAACCTCGGAAAGAATCTTGATACCGTAGCCGTGATACTTGTTACTGTTTTCTTTGGTCGTAGTAAAATTCTCAATGCCGCTCAATTCAGCCGAGATAATTGTAGGATTAGTAACCTTAATAATTAATCTCTCATCTCTGATACCCATATTAAAGCTGACTCTGTTCTTTGTCTCTTGGTGTTGTTCCTGATACATAAGCGCCGCTTCAATGGCATTATCGAGGATATTAGAAAGAATCGACGATAAATCCAAATCAGCAATATTCAGTTTATTTGGAAGCACGGCTTTCACTTCAAACTCTACATTGGCTTTAAGTAATTTGTCATTCTCAATTGTAAGAATTGTATTTGCAAGATTATTTTCACAGAATTTGAGAGCACGAAGTTGTGCTACTTTATCGGTAATGCCGAACAACAAACGGCGAGCAGTATCGGAAGATTCCTTATCTTTCTGTGCCAGAAGCGTCTCAATCTGCTGAATTTGATTTCCAATTTCTTGACATATAACAGTTGATTTGGCAACCTCGTTTTGTATCAAGGCATAGTAACGTTCATCATCACGTCTCATAATTCGCATAGCTTCATACTGCTGTTCCTGTTGACGAAGGCGTTCGGATTTACGCAGAAAATATATAGAAGACAGACTTATTAATGAAAGCATTATAAGCAACAGAACACCGGTAAACCACCCCCATGCAGAATCCATATTCTTGTAACCGCGAAGAAGCATCCATATATGCAAGAATTCGGTTATCGGAATCAATGTCAGTATTGAGACGATTTGATAGGCAAGTTTAGATTTGCGATGCTTATGAATAATAATCACAGATGCCAGGCAGAAAATAAAAATAATCGTAGAGAAAACTCTGAAATAAAAAACTACAGTCGGATGAGTTTGAGTATAATTTACTCCCTTCTCAAAAATCAAAGCTACCAGCATCTCCGTTAACAGTTCGCACAGAAAAAACAAACTGAATATCTCGACAAACACCAGTAACTTACGCTTAAAATTGTCTTTGCTTATAATCACAATGGGAATAATATAGGCCATCATTCCTAAGGTATAAGCAATAATATCGTATACGGTCTCAGAAGTATTAATAAAACAATTGTAGATATACGGAAAAATCCCGCACGCAAAGAAAATCAAAGCACAAACCGCTTTATTCTTAATACGCGGAGTTTTTATAAATTCCAGCACAAACAATGCATCAAATACCGCTAATATTACCAAGAACACCGCCTGTATTGCTAATTCAGCAAACATTACCGCACCGCTCCTTTCTGTGTCATATTAACAAGTTTTAACTCCACCTTGTATTGATTGTCATCAAAACCTCTTATAAACTCTCCCTCATACTTCGATGCAATCTCGTTCATTACTCCATCTAAATACTGATTGGAACACTTGGTAACTTCGTCGGAATTTGTGCCTTGCATTGCCTGCGCTTGCAGCAACAGAGTTTCCTGATTAAGTTCAATCACAAAATTAACCTTCGGTAATATAATCCTGTTTGTCACCAACTCTAACAAATCGTCAAGAACGCTTGATATTCCGATAGATAAATCATAATCTCCAACCTTGATCCTATCCGGAACCTGCGCACTTATGATAAGTTCAGCTTTCTCACTCTGATACTTCTCCTTCTCAATAGTAAGTACTGTATTTACCAGCAAATTATCACAAAACTTCAATGTCTGAAGCTCGGATAAACGATCATTTATTCCTATCAACAGTTTATGTGCTGATTCAGCCGCTTCTTCGTCCTCCAACGCCATCAACATCTCTATCTGCTGCAATTGATTCCCTATATCATGTCGAATCATCGAGGTTATTTTAATTTCGTTCTGAACCAGAGAAAAATATCTTTCATCATCACGTCTCATAATATCAATTGCTTGTAATTGTTGTTCACGTTCTTTAATCTCATCTGATTCCCTGAGAAATTCAATAGCAAAAAGCGCTATATAAGAGAGCATCAAGAGAAGAATCAATCCGGTAATCCATCCTCCCATACTTCCGATATTTTCATACCCTTTCATCAACATCCATAAGTGCATTGACTCAAGCAACGGTATACTTACCACTACTATCAAAATCTGTTTGACAAAATGAATATGCTTACGCTCATTAATCAATATTACTGCCACTATAATCGTTATATTCACCAGCGTACTCAGTATTCTGAAATACAATATTTCCGTCGGATTCATCATCGCATATGTCGCATCACCAAATACAAAATAAGACATCCCGTCACTGATAATCTCTGAGGCCAAGATTAAACCAAATGTAAGCAGTGCAACCACGGTCTTACGCAGGAATCGGTCACAACTTATTACCCACACCGGGCCCAGATATGCGGTTAATGCCAATATATACACCAAAGGATTAAACGGGGAGCCCGAAGTATCCAAATTCATATTATATATAGCCGGCATTATGCTGAATCCAAAGCATATCAGAGAACTCCAGATTCTATTACTGATTCTTTTATTCTTGGTAAATTCCAGAATAAATAACGCATTAAATACTGCCAGAATCAATAAAGTTATTACTTGTAACAGTACTTCAAATATCATTGGTCCCTCCAACACATTTTTTGCGAGAATATTACTTTGAATAAGATATTCACTTTCTTGCACATTTATTACCATCTCACATTAACCGGCATATAGCAAGAACAGGTATTTTAAAAATCAAAAGTTACATTTTTCGAAGCAATAATTTCAATCCCGATTTCTGCTGCCGGTACTATAAGGCGCTGACTGCTATAACAGCCTCACATATATTGTTTTGCGTGACTATGGAGAAATCACCGTTATTTTTCTCAGCTATATCAGTAAGAATTCTGATTCCGTAACCATGCAGGTTAAGAGAATTCTCTTTTGTAGTAACGAACTCCTCAGGTTTGCTGAATCGCTCTTTGATAACAGTCGGATTTACAGTCTTAACTACAAATTTATCATTAACTACACCTAAATTTATGCTGACTTCAGCCGGCTCGTCGGAATTGACCTTCTTGTATTCGGACGCAGCCTCCAATGCATTATCCAACATATTCGTAAGAAGAGATGACAACGTAATATCAGCTACATCAAGCTTGTTAGGAACATTGGCAGTAACATTGAACTTAATACCGTTCTGGTAAAACTTATTATTCTCCAAAGTAAGTATCGTATTTATAAGCGTATTGGAACAATACTTAAGCGCCTGTAATTCGGAAATCTTTTCATTTATACCTAACATCAGCTTACCGGCCGTATCAGTTGATTCCTGAGTATTTTGCGCCAAAAGAAGTTCTATCTGCTGAATTTGGTTTGCTATATCATGACGGATAACAGAAGTTTTTTTAATCTCGCTCTGAACCAAATCAAGATAACGCTCGTCATTACGTTTCATGAGAAGCATAGCTTGATATTGTTCTTCTTTTATACGAATCCTTTCAGCTTCATTCAGAAAATACAATGTGGCAAGTCCGGCAGTACACGATATTGTTATAAGTACCAGTCCGGTAATACATGCCCACAAATTACCGATATCCTCATAACCCTTGTAGAGTATCCATATATGTATAAATTCTGTCAACGGAAGAAGTGCAAAAATTCCAATCACTCTGAACACAAAAGGATATCTTTTACGTCTGTGAATCAATATAACAAAAAGAAGCTCAAAAACATTAAAAAGTGTAGCGAACATTCGCCCATATAAGAGCAAAGTCGGATGATTCAGAACAACTTCATTGTTATCCATAAATACGACCGCAATTACTGCTTCTACAAATAATTCACAACATAATGCCGAAGCAAAAAAGGAGAAAGCTACAATAACTTTTCTCTTCAACGAATCCTTGCTGATTACAAATACCGGCAATACATATCCAAGAAAAGCAAACACATATACAAGTGTTCCTCCTATCCCGGTCTGATTATTTATGAAGCAATTATATACAAACGGCAACATGTGAAACAGCACTTCAATCAAATAGCAAACATATAAATTCGTGAATCTTCTTTTCTTTGTAAATTCCAACACAAACAATGTTGAGAATACTTCACTCATAGCAAGAATCACAAATTGAAAAATAAAATCACTAAGCATAAACCACCCACAAAAAATTAATAGAAAACATAACATATTCTATCAGATTTTATTTATTTTTTGTTGAAATTTGTGCTAAACTGATTAAGCGCATTCATTATATTTTCGAGGAGAAGAATATGTCCGTTTCATATCGTGTACTTATTTGTGATGATGATATTTCAGTAACAGAATACATTCGTAATTCTCTGCTCAGACTTCATCCTGAGATTAAACACATTGAAACAAAATCAAAACCGGAAGAGATATCAGGAGCTGACTGTGACATTCTTTTTATCGACATAGAATTAAACGAATATAACGGCATTGATTTGGCTGAACAGATGCTTCAGAGCAATCCTTATATCAAAGTTATTTTCATCAGCGGTTATCACAAATATGCTCAGGATATTTTCAGAGTTAACCCTGTATATTATCTTCAAAAACCCATACAGGAAAACATGATTGAGACAGCTTACAGGAAAGCTGTTTCCGAATTGGAATCCAATCAGGATTTAACTTTCACATTCAACAAAAACGGCAATCTGTATACGATACCGTGCAATGATATTTTGTACTTTGAAAGTTCAAAAAGATGTTGCACCGTTCACTATACCAAGGATAATACTTTGACCAATGTTGTGACATCCGAATTCTACAGTAAGCTCAACAATTTGGAGAATACTCTCCCCGTTTTTTTTATCAGATGTCATCAGAGCTATCTCGTTAATATGAACTATATTTCCTCAATCGAGAAAAAGCATATCAACCTTGTCAACAAGGATGCTCTTCCTATAAGTCAGTCACGTGTACAGGACTTACGTATGGAATATGTTCGTTTTCTCGGCAAAAAAATCTAATCTGCTGTTCTGCCACAGATTAATTATCCTTTTCGAAAACGGATTTTACGATATACCAATGTAATTCCGACGGGTACAAGTGTCGCGATTACTGCCTCAACGTACAACAGCGGGGCGCCCATGATGGCAAAAACATTCGGCTTAATAACCACAGCAAAATACTTCACTATAGCAAAATGCATGAGATAAATCCCAAATGAACATTTACTGACAACACACAAAAACTTACACTTCCTGTTGCCAAATCTCTTAAAGAGGCTGAACACTCCTACCGCTAAGAATATAATGCATGGAAATGTATATGTTCCGGTAAGAGACAAACACATATCATTGGCATGAACAATCCCATAAATTGTAATTCCGGTTATACCGGCAATTCCTGCAACGCACAATAATGCCGAAGTGATGAAATTGAACTTAATAATATCGTTATGAATTGCATAACCCAATATTAAGAACAACGGATATATACTATAAAGAAAAATATAAAACGGTAATTCAATTTTACATACGGTATTAATTGTCGGAATGACAGACAAAAAAATAAAACCGATAATGACAAAATACTTAATCAATTCCTGTGAAGAATTCATAATTATTGTCCTGAATATCGGAAGAGTAATATAAATCGCCAGCATAAGATACAAATACCACATATGTTTCCATCCGGTACCCATGAATATATCGCATACTATGTCTTTAATTACTGATTTAATACTTTGCTTCTCGCCGCTAAAACAGTACATAACAGCAGAGTCAAATATTGAGAATATAATCGAGAATACAACAAGAGCAACAATCACTCGCAGACAGTATTTCAGTACCTTCTTCAAGTCTGTTTCTTTGGTCGGATTCAGCAAAAGAGCGCCCGTAATCATAACAAAACATGGTACAGACCACATCATCAGGTTGCGCATCAGCAAACAATATATATGTTGCCCGACAGTAACCGCAGAAGAATCAGCTCCAAAAAATACATGCAATATGACAACAGCAATACTGGCTACTGCCTTCAAATTATCAAAATATGAAATATTTTTATTTTCCTTAATAAAAGAGTCCGTCATCACCTATACAGCCGCTGTCAGGATTACCGGAAGCAGAAGATGGATGGTCAACCGCATACTCATTATCACGAGTAGTCGTCTCATTTCCGTTTCTGTCACAGTATTGAACAAACATCGTATCTCCTTCGATTTTAATTGTATAATAATCAGATTTCTCAAAAACAAATCTATGAAGTCGATCATCACTTCCATCAGCGAAAGTTATGTTTATCGAATAATACTGTCCCTCAGTATATGCATAATGAAATTCACATTCTTCTCCGGCAGCAAAAACATTTTCGTTTAACAAAAGATTATCAGAAAAAGATCCGTCTGAACCAAGTCGAACAGTAACTGCAACTATATCTTTAGATGTACTGTTACATAAAGTCACATATTTTGTTTCTTCACAATCACCTATAATTAATACAGAAGGTTCAGTAACTTCCTCATTTATTGTTGTTTCGACTGTTTCCGTGGTTGTTACGGTAAGCGAAGTCTCAGCATTTACATTCCCTGTTACCGGGGTTTCCATTTCGGTTTCAACGGTAACATTTTCAGTTGACATAGTATCAGAAGTTGTAACAGGTTCACTGTTATTACAACCTGCCATCAAACAAAGTGTTACAAATAAAACTATACAGACTCTCCTATTCATATAATTCCTTTCATGTAATTATCTATGTATAATTATCTGTGCATCTCTATTTCACGAACATACATCCATGTACCGCTTTGACCATAAGAGATTTTATAACCATCTTGACCTGTCTCGTTTGTAAAGTTCGGATCAAAAACATAAGTATCTCCATCAATCTGAAGTTCAACCCAGGAATGTGGTGTAAGTCCTCCTCTGCGGCTTGGCACCATTCCCGCAATCTGTACACCTTCGTATCCCAAGCTTCTTGCCATTTCCAGGAATGTTGCTGCCATTACATAACAGTTTCCCTCACCCGTCGTAAAACCCATTTCAGCAAAATATTGTGTTCCGCAATCCGGATCTGCATTAAATCTCCTATACTTAAGAGCAGCCGACCAATCAAAAGCTTCCTTAAGGTTATGCACTTGTGAATCGATACGCGCTCTTGTTTCTTCATCAAGATAGGTAAGTGATGACGTAGCCGTCCTGTATTTTCTTAAAAGCAACCCGGCTATTTCACAAAATTCAGCAAACTCATCAGAATTAATTACAGTATCCAAGAGCTCCGAACGGCTTCGTCCCAGTAAAGATGTAATTTCCGCTTGTGAAGGTTTTCTGCCCAGAACACCTTCATACAAATCAACTATAAAATCCTCATCCGTCACTTCCAAAGCCGAATATTCATCAGAATAAAACACGGAAAATATTACAGAATCCGCATCACTTCCGTTAACTAAATCATCTACGGTATTATTCAGTTCCGAAGAAGTCGCATTTCTTTTATAAACTGAGAAAAGCCTGTTAACCCAACTTGTTATTATAGGATAGCGATCACGTATTTCTTCAAGAATAACTGTACCTTTGTCAACATCATACTTATCACATAGATTAATAAACTCTTGCGAATCTGCAAAGTTCTTAATTATATACTGTCGCGACATACCGTTCTCAAGAATTCCCGACCACATAGCAAGTCCTTCTGCATCGGGTTCTCTGTCAAAAAACGCCTTGTACAGAATTGTCAGATATTCCTCATTGTTAAATTCTTTATTTAAGAATTCTTTTGAACGTACAAATTGACTGATAATGCCGGCTGCCGACTTATTACCGCTTACAAGCTCATTACTCCAATATTCAAGTCCGGCTTCATCAGGTACTCTGTCTAATAAAACGATATATAGTCTTTCAATAAATTCATATATTCCGAAAGGAATCGCAATTGTCGGATTATGAATGCCGTAATATTCGCACAGAATAATCCATTCTTCCGAACTTATAAAATCCTCCATAATCTGAATACGAGATTTTCCATTATTCAGTTCATTCAGCCAAAAAGCATATCCGTTTGAATCTGCTTCTCTATCAAAGAACACTCTATATACAGAAGTAATATATTCAGAATCACTTATTACAAGTGACTTATACTCATCACTGTTAAAAAAAGATCTTGCTACATCATTTACGGATTTGTTTCCACATTTGATTTCATTAACCCAGAAAATCATGCCTTCTTCTTCAGCGTCACGTTGCAACGCATAGATGTAAAGTCTTTTTATAAAATCTTCTAAGGTATTATCGGCCTCTATTAATTCACTCGTACCCACATCTTCTGTAACTTCCATATCAGCAGATACCACTATAGCAAATATGTCTGATACAGACATAGAGATTATAAGTAATGTTGTAATTAATATTGATTCAAAGTGCCTCATAATCCTTCTAATATTCATAATGCACCTCGCAGATATTACTTATATTAAGTTTAACATGATGAACATTTGCCTATTGTAATATTTTTAACATATATCATTGATTTTTTTACATTTACAGAAACTATTAGGTATTATTTTATCTTAATGACATTAATCAGATTATAGGATACTATCCTTTTCGAAAACGAAAACTTCCCAATTATTTACAAACAGGCACAAATTAGATATCATACAGGTGTAATACTTATTTACAGGTGAAAAAGAATGAAGAGAGTAAATGAAAGCAATATATCAAAACCTGATTATCCGACAAAAAGCGAGATAATTAACAAGGCTTCACTTAAAGGTGCAGCTATAGCTTCCTTGGCAACAATAATGTCAGTATCCACATCAATGTGTTCGAGTCAGGTATCCGGTGATGTTTCTTATGAAGAGATGTCAGCAACAGGAAATATGACGCAACCTACTGAGTATATCGAGAAAGAAACCACAGCTTGTACCGACAGTGATTGCACCGAAGAAGTATATCAGCTTTCCGGTGACGTTGCAGCGCCTGATACATAATAAATGCACAGATTAACACTCGGCCTTACTTCAAATTGCAACTTAAATTGCAGGTATTGTGAACAAATTCACAAGGATTTGTTTATGTCCTTCGATACGGCAAAAAAGGGAGTAGATTTACTTAAATCATTATCGACCGAAGATAAAACCGTGCAAATCTCTTTTTACGGCGGTGAACCGCTGTTAGCTGAAGAATTGGTGCGTAAAACGGTTCTGTATGCTGATCGGATTCTGCACAAAGAATCCGGCAAAAAAGTTCTCTTTGAGATGACTACAAACGGTCTTTTACTTACCGAGAGTTTCATAGAATTCACTAAAAAATTCAAATTTTTAATCGCATTATCCCACGACGGTATAAGCCACAATCTGACACGCTGCAATACCCTTACTCAAGCGGAATCGGCATTGGATTTGCTTCTTAAGCATTTCCCTTCTACACCGATTATGATGACAATTCATCCTGACTGCGTTGAGAATCTGAGCGCGAGCTGTGAATATTTTTATTCACGCGGAGTCAGAAAAATTATTTTTACACCCGCCAACGGAAAAAAATCATTATGGACCGATAGTAAATTAGAAACACTTAAGCGCGAATTGCGTCTTACAGCTGATATATATGTAAAATATAATCAGGGTAATAAAAGCTTTTGCATTGTACCTTTCGAAAATAAGATTCGACAGTACGTAAACAACAAAACCGATGCTAATGCTGATTGCGCTTTGAACAGCAACAAAATTCTTATAGACAGTGACGGCACCTTCTACCCTTGTATGCACTTTATCGGTCGCAATGAATTTGAATGCGGAAATATCTGTTCTGCTCCGAATTGGGATAAACTCAGTAAATTCGAGTCTGAACGCACCAAGCAAAACGAATGCTCCGAATGTGCACTTAAAACTCGTTGCAGTCACTCATGTGCCTGCGCAAATCACGGCTTTTCCGGTTCACTCTGCAATCCGAGCGATTTTCAGTGCGAATATGAACAGACACTAATCGCACTTGCAGATAAGGCTGCAGAGCAACTTATTAATGAACAAAACGTCACTTATATTAAACGAATTTATGGTTGATGCTAAAAATGGAACTCACGATTCTGCAAGAATTGGTGAGGTGAACAGTAAATTCCCGAGATTCGGTCACATTTTTTGATTGAACTCGCTGTTTTACGGGAATTTTGTAATATAAGTTGTCGAATTCCCGAGAATTGAACACAGAATTCAGAAAACGCTGCAATTTCACGGGAATTCTTGGTTTTGGAACAGTAAATTCCCGAGATTCGGTCACGTTTTTTGATTGAACTCGCTGTTTTACGGGAATTTATAGTTGGAAACGCCAATTCCTCAAGGTGTGTCCATAAAATTCGAAGGAAATATTCGATTTTTTACGGAATTCACGGTCATTAACGCCAATTCCGTCTCATCGTCCACCTTTCATGCAGTCGCCCACCCCACCAGCCTCTACCATTGAACAAAAAAAATCCCAACCGCATTTCTGCGATTGGGATAACATTTTTATCAGTTCTTTTCCATTCTCTTGTAGAACTTATCAACACGTCCGCCAGTATCAACAAGCTTCTGCTTGCCTGTGTAGAACGGGTGGCACTTAGAACAAATATCAACACGAAGCTCAGGCTTTGTAGATATTGTCTCGAATGTCTCACCACAAGCACACTTAACTGTTACGGTGTATGTCTTTGGATGGATTTCATTCTGCATAACTTTCACCTCTCATCAAAGATATAACGCGTGGTTCCCACCACGTATGCTATACCGGATTTGTCTGTAACTTTGAAATGATACAGTATTATTGCAATAATGTCAATCACCTGTGAGCTATATTTTTATATTTTTGTCGCAGTAATGCCACAGGCTCACCGAATGTCGATTTACTTTGGCACACATTTTCGAGCAATAAAAGAGGTCATCTCTTAATGAAGAGACAACCTCTCAAATTACTATCTTTGATCCATCTCATCAAACTTCTTTATTACTGTGTCAACAAAGACCTGATTACTCGGCGTACGCTCCATAAGCTTAATAACAAGATCCGTAGCGACAACTGTATCGAAGTCTGCAATTCTCTTACGAAGCTTCCAAACTGCATCAAGCTCTTCAGGCGACAGCAACAAATCTTCACGTCTCGTACCTGATTTATCAACTGCAATAGCCGGAAATACACGACGATCGGCAAGCTTTCTGTCGAGAACAACTTCCATATTACCGGTACCCTTAAACTCCTCGAAGATAACCTCATCCATTCGTGAGCCGGTCTCAATAAGTGATGTGGAAATTATCGTAAGACTTCCGCCGTTCTCAATATTACGAGCTGCTCCGAAGAATCTCTTAGGACCATACAAAGATCCCGGACCCAAACCACCTGACAAAGTACGACCTGTAGGAGTAATGGTCAAGTTATATGCTCGTGCAAGACGTGTCATTGAGTCAAGGAGAATAACAACATCCTCATCCAACTCAACCAAACGCATTGCCCTCTCAAGAACAAGCTCAGTAACACGCACGTGATTCTCAGGCTTTTTATCGAACGTAGAATATACAACCTCGCCTTTTATTGAACGTTGCATATCCGTAACCTCTTCAGGTCGCTCATCAATAAGAAGTACTATCAACTTACACTTAGGATTATTGGTAGTAATTGCATTTGCTATCTTCTTTAAGAGTACTGTTTTACCTGCCTTAGGAGGAGATACAACCATACCTCTCTGTCCCTTACCTATAGGACAGATAATATCGATAATTCTTGTCGAATAATCATCCTTTGCAGTCTCCAAAACCAACTTCTCATCAGGATATATTGCAGTAAGGTTCTCAAACTTCTTACGTCTGCGAATAATATCAATATCAAAATCTTCAGCAGATACATCAATATCATTAACAGTCAGAATCTGCTTCAACGGAGCATTGCCCTTACCTCTTGCCGGTGTTGCAAGTCCGGTAATGAAATCACCTTTACGAAGTCCCATCCTTCTTATAAGCTGTCCGGATACATAGGCATCCGCTTCACCCGGAAGATAATTATTTGCGTGCAGGAAGCCGCAATAATCGTTCTTTTCGGCGCCGATAGACAAAACGCCTGCAACCGGGATAAGTTGAATCTCAGGTTCTGCCGGCTGAGATTCCTGCGTATCAGAAGAAGCAGCGTCTTTATTGTTATCTGAAGCAGAGTTATCTGCTTCGGCAGTCGCTTCTACTTTTGTTTCTACACCGGGACCGAATACGATTGTACGTCTCTTGGCCTTCTTAAACTGATTACGATTCTGTCTGTTCTCCTTATCTGCAGGAACCGACTTCTCACCATTCTCTGTGCTCTCTGCCTTCTCAGGATTAATATTTTTATCTTCTTGAGCCTGAATCTTCTCTTCTTTATTGTCTTCCTGCTTCTTCACATTCTTCGAAGCAGAATCAGTTTTCTTACGTCTTGATCCGGACTTTGTCTCAGATTTAACATCAGTTACATCAGTTTGCGTAATACCGGCTTCAGAAGAGTCATTTTCTCCTTGAGCGACAACATCCGGCTTACTTTCAGCAGTATCAGCTGTTAAATCCGCATCTGAAGTCGTCTTAACAGTTTTCTTGGATTTGGCTGAAGTTGATTTCTTCTTTTTTACTTCAACAACATCACCCTCAGCAGCTTTATCGCCGGAAGGCTCGTTCTTAGCAACTTCTTTAATATCCTCTGTTGCATCCGCTGCTACATCAGATTGTTCTTGCTTCTCAGCAGTTTTCTTACGGGAAGAAGGGGATCTTTTTGCTTTTGGTTTAACTAAACCATCAGTTTCCTTAGCACTGTCAGAGATTACCTTTTGCTCATTAGAATCATTTTGCTCAACAACATCCGTTTTAACAGAATCAGTTGAATCTTGACTCTTAACTTCATTTTTCTTGGTCGAAGATTTTGCCGCTACTGAAGATTTTATTGTCTTAGAAGGTTTCTTTGATTCCGCTTTCTCAGCATCTTGTGATGCTGATATTTCGGCATTTGCCGTATCCTTCTTGTTCATCTTCTCTCCTGACTTCTTCTCGACATTCCTCTTAGGCTCCGTTTCCTTTACAGCTTTAGCCTTCTTCGGCTGCTGATTCTTCTTTGGAGCTGTCTTTTTGCTGTTAGCCTGTGATACTGCGGAAACCTGTTTCTGGTAATCAACATCGAGGTTCATTCTTAATAAATGAACTATCTCATCATTTCTCATCTTATCAGCTTCTTCTGCTGAGATAAGATTAAGATTATTAACAACCAAGGAAACAAGTTGCTCACGCGGCATTTTTGCTAAAGCCTGCGCATCTAAATCGGCCATAAATACCTCATAATAAAATTATAAATCGATATGGAATTTTTAAAAGAAATACAAATATCGCTTAAATAAGAAACTTCAACCGAACACCCTATCAGTCGAATCGCTTGAATTTTATCATTACAGAATTAATGCGTCAAGTACAATAAAGTGGTATTTTATGAACGTTTTCTATATTCTTCTCTTCGAAAATAAATTTACCAGCTTAATAATTCTCCCTAAGATCATTATCAAATGTCAACATCTGATTCAATACATCACGTGCAAGACGGTAACTGTTGTTCGCTTCAGAATTAAGTCTGTCTTTCTCATAATTGATTTCATTGATTTTATCCTTGTTATAATCTATGGATCTTTGAATAGAGTCCAACTTCTCCGTTAATTCTTCATACTTTCTGCGCTTCTCTATATTATTACCATAATTGCGGTAACTCTCACGTTCTTTGCGTACATCAGCATATGTTGCAACCAAATTCTTCAGTTTAAAGTCTGCTTCTTTCTCTTCGCTTCTGGCCTTATTCAACCTACCTGTCTTCGTAGAAGCATCGCGTTTAGCATCTTCATATTTACCGATATTATTAAAATAACTCTCATACTTAGGATCAATATATTCCTTGTACATCTCGATATAATGGAGAGCCTTAACCTTAGACTGAGAATTGCGGTTGCTGATATGATTTATCTGCAAAGAAGCCAGAACTACACCATTCAAAGCAGACATATCACGCGGATTGGTTTTGAGAATCTCTGCAAAAACATTCTCCGCATCGGAATAGTGACCACGATCCAACATCTCATATGCACGCCTTCTCGCCAGAAAATCCATAAAGTAGTTATAATCAAATGTGGTTCCGCATGAAGAACATTTACAAATCTTATGTTCTTCATCCACCTCAAGATCTGCTCCGCACTGCTTACAGATATATCCTTGTGCTTTGGAATCGGTTACTTCGACACGCATGTGTTGAGACTCATATTCAGTCGTCTTTTCTATATCCTCAGCAGTCAAACTGTAGTCCTCCAGCAGCTTATCTCTTCTGCTTACTAATTCATTCCTGAGGTCCTCAAAATCTTTTTTGCTGGATTCAAATGCACTCTCCGCCTCTTGATATTTCTTGATAATGTGATTTATATGCGCAACTCTTTCTTTAGCAAGGTCCGCTTCCTCAACATGTTTGGCCACGAAAACGATAATCCAGAAAACTATATAAATCGGCAACAGCGCACAAAAAAAATGAATATCTTCATCGATTCCAATTTTAAAAGCGGCAATAGCAAATATGCCGATACACACTTCAGTTGCAACTGTCTGCGCATCACTGGTAGCACGATCAAGAAAGCTGTCACCGCCACTCGATATATATGCAGATTTCTTTGCAGCTTCTCTCCTGGACTCGTATAAATCCAATGTTTCCTTATTATCCCTTATCAGAATTACTTGTTCCACACATTTCTCAAAGAGCTTAAAATAATCGCTGTAATTCTTCGGTGTCTGATTAATCAAAGCGCTGAACTGCTTACGGTTGATATTAGGTTGAATTCTGTTGACTTCAGACTCATCTCCGATACCTAAATATGACAGAATTTGTCCTCTCCACAAAATCGCACTCTTAGGCTCCTTGGAAGTCAAGAAGCTGTAAGCTTCTCCGGCCTCCTTGTACTTTCCTCTTGCCAAACTGACTTCCGCCTCTTCAAATAAATCACTTTTGCAGAAATATTCAGCAGAATAATCATTACCGCAGGATTCACACTTATAGAGACTTCCGTCCTCGTTTATCTTTAGAACCGCTCCGCATGAAGCGCAGGTATGTGCAAACAAAAAAGCCATTATTTTTATCTCCTATAACAAATCTCGAAAATCGCATATAAAAACGACTTTCGAGACATAAAACAAATGCGTTTAAGAATCACCCAGTGCAGCAAACTTCTCCATCATATCCAGCGCCTTACCGGTTCCGATAGCTACACAGGAAATCGCATCCTGTGCAATATAAACATCAATACCGATCTTGGTTGAGAGCATACGGTCGAGACCATAAAGAAGCGCACCGCCGCCGGTCATTATAATCCCTCGCTGTGAGATATCCGCCATAAGCTCCGGCGGAGTCTTCTCAAGTACAACATGAACGGCTTCAAAGATTGCAGCAATCGGTTCCTCAAGAGCTTCGAGCATCTCAGTAGAAGATACAGTAACTGTTGCAGGAAGACCTGTAATAAGATTACGACCTCTGACATCCATAGTAAGCTCTTCTTCTCTCGGATAAGCACAACCAATCTGCATCTTGAGCATCTCGGCAGTCTTCTCACCGATAAGAATATTATGTTTACGCTTTACATGCTTAATAATAGCTTCATCGAATTTATCTCCGGCAACCTTAAGAGAAGCATCAACAACAGGCTCGCAAAGAGAGATAACAGAAATATCAGTTGTACCGCCTCCGATATCAACAATCAGAGAACCGCTTGCCTTAGTAATATCAATACCGGCTCCGATAGCTGCAGCAATAGGTTCACGAATAAGAAAAACATCCTTAGCACCGGCATGACGGCATGCATTCTCTACTGCCTGCTGTTCAACCGGAGTAATAACTGACGGTACACAAACAACAATAGTAGGCTTAAAATATGTAGCTCTGATACCGCTGCAAACACGACCTATAAAAGCCTTAAGCATAACCTCTGTTGCACGGAAATCTGAAATAACACCTTCACGAAGCGGTCTTATTGCTTCAACAACGCCCGGAGTACGACCGATCATAAGACTTGCACTCTCGCCTACTGCAAGAACCTTACCGGTTTTGGTATTAACGGCAACTACAGAAGGCTCTTTGAGTACTACGCCCTTACCACGTACATATATCAAAACGCTGCTGGTACCGAGATCGATACCTATTTCCATTCCAAGACCCATTTATCTACACCTCGATTAATTACATAATTCAACAAAGTAATTATACAATACGCTTTCGAAAAATCAAATGACAGATTAGTTACACCTTTTCGAGAAGAAATAAAAATGCTATAATGCTTTGGTTAAAATAGATTTTTATTATTTAAGGAGCATATATTATGTCATATTCAGCAGAAATTGACCGCAAATGGCAAAAAAAATGGGAAGAAACCGAGCTCTACAAGTTTGACCCAAATAAGAATGGCGAGAAGCTTTATTGCCTCGAGATGTTCTCATATCCTTCAGGTGCCAACCTTCATTTAGGTCATTGGTACAACTACTCTCTTACAGATTCCTGGTCAAGAATGAAGAGAATGCAGGGCTACAATGTATTCCATCCGATGGGATTCGACGCTTTCGGACTACCTGCAGAGAACTATGCAATTAAAACTGGCATCCACCCACAGGATTCAACCCTTAAGAATATCGCCACAATGGAGAAGCAGCTTAAGGAAATGGGGGCTTCCTTTGATTGGAACTATGAGCTTGCCACATGTATGCCTGAATATTACAAGTGGAATCAGTGGCTCTTTATACAGCTCTATAAAAACAACCTCGCATATCGTAAGAATGCACTTGTTAACTGGTGCCCAAAATGTAATACGGTTCTCGCAAACGAGCAGGTTATCGACGGTAAGTGCGAGAGATGTGATTCCGAGATTAATCGTAAAAACATGACTCAGTGGTTCTTCGCAATCACAAAATATGCACAGGAACTTCTCGATTGTCTTCCTAAGCTTGATTGGCCTGAGAAAACAAAGAAAATCCAGACTAACTGGATCGGTCGTTCCGAGGGTTCTGAGGTTTCCTTCCTTTGCGAAAAGGATGGCAAACAGCTTCTCGACGAAGACGGTAATCCGTTAAAGCTTACCGTATTTACAACTCGTGCAGATACATTCATGGGCGTTACCTATGTTGTAGTTGCACCGGAGTCCGAGATGTGTGCAAAGCTCACCACCGATGAGCAACGTGCAGAGGTTGAGAAATACCGTGAGTTTACAAGCAAGGCTTCCGATATCGATCGTATGTCAACAACACGTGAGAAGACCGGCGTATTCACCGGTTCCTATGCTATCCACCCGTTAAACGGTCGTAAAGTACCTATCTGGGCTTCTGACTATGTAATTGCCGGCTACGGTACAGGTGTTGTTATGGCTGTTCCTGCTCATGATGAGCGTGACTTCGAGTTTGCAACAAAATTCGGTCTTGATATCATTCGTGTTGTCGCTTCCGAAAAAGGTACAGAGGATAAACTTCCTTATTGTGAGAAGAAAGGCGTTCTTGTTAATTCTGATGAATTCAACGGTCTCGAAATGCATGAAGCAATCGATGCAATCGTAGGCAAGCTTGCAACAATGGATATGGGCAGTAAGAAAGTTAACTACCGTCTCCGTGACTGGCTCATCTCCCGTCAGAGATATTGGGGTACACCAATCCCGATGATTCACTGTCCTTCCTGCGGTATTGTACCTGTTCCTGAAGAGGACTTACCTGTTCTTCTTCCTTATGACGTTGAGTTTAAGCCTGACGGAGAAAGCCCGCTTGCTAAATGCACGAGCTTTATGAACTGTAAATGTCCTAAGTGCGGCGGTGATGCTAAGCGTGATCCTGACACAATGGATACTTTCGTTGACTCTTCATGGTATGAATTGCGTTATCCGGATAATAAAAATTCAAATGAAATTTTTAATAAAGAATGGATTAATAAGATTTGCCCTGTTGATAAGTATGTAGGCGGTCCTGAGCATGCTGCAATGCATCTTCTCTACTCTCGTTTCATTTGCAAGGCAATGCGTGACATGGGTCTTCTCGACTTCGACGAACCATTCACAAGCCTTGTTCACCAGGGTATCATCCTCGGACCTGACGGTAACAGAATGAGTAAGTCCAGAGGAAATACTGTTGCTCCTGATGAATATGTTGCTAAATACGGTTCTGACGTATTCAGAACCTACCTCGCCTTCGGCTTTGCTTATACAGAAGGCGGTCCATGGTCAGACAGCGGACTTCAGGCTATTGTTAAGTTTACAAATCGTATTGAGCGTCTTGTTGAGGAGGTTAAAGATATTGCTTCCTCTGACATTTCAGAACTTACACTCAGCAAAGAGGATAAAGAGCTTAATTATGTATTGAATTACACTATTAAGAGTGCAACAGCCGATACAGACAGATTCCAGTTCAATACAGCAATAGCTCGTATGATGGAGCTCATCAATGCAATCGGCAAGTATCAGCAATCAGGAAACGTTAACGGTGCTTTCCTGAAGCATACCGTAGAGACGCTTCTTCTTCTCTATGCACCTTTTGCACCGCATATGACTGAAGAATTCTGGGAGATTCTCGGCAACTCATATTCAATCTTCAATCAGGCTTGGCCTGAATTTGACGAGGCAGCACTCGTAAAGGATGAGATTGAAATAGCTGTTCAGATTAACGGACGTGTCTCATTCAAGGTGAATATTCCTACAAATGCTGATCAGGCGTATGTAGAAAATTTTGTAAAGAATGATTCTCGCTTCGAAGAGGCTCTTGCAGGACGCTCGGTAGTTAAGTTCATCTATGTTAAGGGCAGACTTGCAAATGTAGTTGTAAAGTAAAAACTACGCTCTTAGTTAATTGCTATTTAAGGCAGACTCGATTGATAGATTGATTGATTGATTGATTGATCGATTGGGGCTGCCTTTTTGTATATCTAAATATAAATTGTGCCTTTAATATCGTAATATAGTAAGTGATTCGCGGCTGTTCTCGTAAACGCAAACGCTTCTTGCAGAATTTACTCTATTATGCATAACAAACACATCGCAAATAGATTATAATCTGCTTTGGTAATAAAGTGGCGCCAGTGCCAACACATCACAAATGGCAAAAAAACACCTGACCGTCGCGTCGCTGAAATATGCGTTTTTTGTCGCCGGCAGCGACGTTTTGAGGTAATTTGGGCGACGCCTGACCGTCGCGTCGATTGTGATGTGTAAAAACGAACAAACACATCACAAATGGCAAAAAAACGGCTTTTGTGATGAAGTAGCTACCTCCGCCACTCAAATTGCCCCGAACCTCTAAGGCCGGAGACAACAAAAATCGCTTGTTTGGAAGACGCAACAATCAAGGACTGTTTGCCGGAAGAAACAAAACCTAAGTGCTGAGCTGTTTGCCGGAAGAAACAAAACCTAAGTGCTGACCTGTTTGCCGGAAGAAGCAAAAAACGAACGCTTGCCTAAGCGTTAATTCCGCACGAAGCACACAAATTAGCAAACTCAGCTGAACCTACAAAGCCGTTAAATACATCTTCACGAGTTCCGCCCCATTAGTCAAAACTTTTACCCGACCTGCTAAACCTGCTAAACCTGCTTCATCAGTCTCTAAGTTCTTCAACAAACAACTTACATTCTGCAATTCCCTTACCGGTTAACTTTTGAACCAAGCGAGTTGCTTGGGCAATATCGCCGTTTGCTTTAAGTTCCTTAACCTCTCGCAAACAATCCTCAGACAAGGCATCAAATTTATTATCTTCACCATGCTTATTTGTTTTAACGAGTGCGATAATACCTGATACATTAGTTACCGTACAAATAGCCCACAAAGCTGATAAAACGCCTTCACGATTAACTAAACAAATAACGAATAATGCAAAACAGACTATTGTTCCAATAATAGCTACTATCAGTCTCTGTTTATAAAACTCTGTCAGCTTCTCACCTATATGCATTTTTTTACTCATATCTTCTACCATATTCGGATTCTCCTTTAACATCTTATCCAGAGAATAATCAAACTCGTCACTGATTTTTACTAATGTAAATAAATCAGGATAGCTCTTCTCATTCTCCCAATTTGAAACTGTTTGTCTGGTCACATTAAATTTTTGTGCAAATTGTTCTTGTGTAAGATTATTATCTTTTCTGATCTTTACAAGAGATTGACCTAATTGCATGTTTATTTCCTCCTCACAGTTTCATTCTAGTCAAGGCATCCGATATATCAAGCAATGAACCTTTGCTATCACAAAAATTCGAGTGCAAACATTCTTTGCATCCCTTATTTATCGGTATTCTTAAAGTTTTAGGCAATTCAATTCAAGTTCATTATCCATCATAAAATATTAAGATTTACGGAATCCCATACATGTTACTGTAGCAATAAGTCGTTCATTCTCATCGGTTACTTTGACCAAAAAAGTACATACCGTACGACCGTTCTTAACCAATTCAGTCTCGGCAAATAATTCTTTATTGTAAGCCGGACTGTTAAACACAATATTACTGCTTAAAGTTGTCGTGGTTCCGTTTCCGCAGTTCGCAGCCAATGCAAAAGTAAAATCAGCCAATGTATAAATACATCCGCCCATCACAACACCGTCTGCATTCTTATGTTTTTCTCCAACACTTAAATGTGTCTTCGCATAATTATCTCTGACCTCAATAATTTCTATCCCGGTCGTTTCCATTGCATATATATCATTAGCAAAAAAGTTTCTTATCTCGCTTGCTTCCATTATTGTTACCTTCTGTTCATAATAATTTGTTTGTAATTTCTTCTGTTAGAGCTTAACGCCGACTTTTACTGTTTCTTATCTATCTCGACAATGTACGGCAAATTACGGTATTGCTCAGAATAATCAAGCCCGTATCCGAGAAGCCAGCTGTTATCTATCTCAAAACCGTAATACTTAATCGGTATAGGAATCAAAAGACGCTTCGGATTAAAAAGCAATGTACATATATCAACTTTCTTCGGTCCACATGCTTCAATCTGCGATACAAGATATGCGGTGGTCAAACCTGTACGCACAACATCCTCTATTAAGAGAACTGATTTATCCCTCAAATCCAGCGCTATATTCTTGGTAATCTTAACCGCTCCGGTACGACTGGTTATATCTGTAATCTCACCGAATCCTATTGTATCTATCTCCAAAGAAAGATTAATCGCACGCGTTAAATCCGACATAAAATACAAGGCACCGTTACAAACACCAATAACTACGAGAGATTCCTGTTCGTAATCCTTCTCAATCTGTGCGCCTAATTCAGAGACACGACTTCTTATGGTTGCTTCATCAAAAACTACTCTTCTGTATTCCGGAAACTCTTTCATTTGTCACCTGCAAATCCGTTCAATCTGTTAACCAATTCCTCAAAATCCCGCTTATATACAATCTTTATATTTGTACCAGGGTATAATTCCTGAACCTTGCGAAGCTTCTTATTCTTCTTTGTAACGTATTTCTGGTCCATAATAGTCAATTCCAGATACATATCAAATCTCGGAAGATAGAAATCCGGAGCAAATGCCGACTTAATGTTACCTGCAATATCCCACTCAATCGGGAACGTCTTAGGCTCGTAAATCCACTCTATGCCGTACATATCCAGAATATGAGCGAATTCCTCCTCGGTGGCATTTTTAAATACAACATTCTCCTTCTGATGATTCATTGATTCATTATTCTTAGTCTCTGCCTCCAAAGCCTTATGAATATGATGCTCAGCCGCGAATGCCTCAATCAGATTAGCGCCCTCATCAGCTGTTACCCTGGAAGTATTAATTACCAAATCATAGTTCTCTATATCATTAATATCCTTCCCGAAAAGGGTGCTCACAAATCTCTTTGACCTTCTGTCACCGACATTTATTGTCTCAAGCGCAGCAGCTTCGTCAATGTTATTTTGTTTACGAATACGTCGTATTCTGTTTTCCTGAGAATCCTTAATTCTTATACTGATATGTTCAATATTAAGATAGTTCAGCATAGAATTTCCGCCGACTCCCCGGATGATGATATCCATATTATCCGTCTCAGCTTTCTTACATTCTTCAGCTACCTTCTGAAGCAAAACATCCTTAAAAGATTTTCCGTTTTTATATTCAGTCAGATAAAATTTTGATGACTCATCAAGGCGATTACGTTGGCCGTCGCTAAGATCATTAAAGTAGTTTTTAAACAAATACTCACGATTTATGACAGTACAATTGAGCTTACCTGCAAGACGTGCGGTAATCGCTGAACCAAGGCTTCCGATTTGTGAAGAAATACTAATTACTGTCATAGTTTAATTATACCATTTTCGAGAAAATAAATCTCTCGGGTTGACAAAAAACATCATCGAAGTTAGCATTATAAAGTCTTCGGGGAGTAGTCAGCACATAATGTGCGGTAAATCAACAGCATGGTTGAGGCAAAGCTTCGTAATTCCTGGTTTACCTTAATAGATGAGACTGAGATACAGCGCATACTGTATCGTCTCCTTAGAAGTTTATTTGATTTTAAGGTTTGTGGATACAGTTATGTATCTTTTTTATTTTCAGGAGGTATGCTTTGCACCCCAGGGTGAGATTTTTCCCCGATTTCAGTGAAATTTGATTCACGGGAAACGGCGCGTGCGAGCGGTGGTGAGCGGCCGACAGAATCTCACCAAAAACAGCCTTTTTTCTCACCCAAGGGTGAGATTTTTCCCCGATTTCAGTGAGATTTGATTCACGGGAGTCGGTGCGTGCGAGCGGTGGTGAGCGGCCGGCAGAATCTCACCAAAACAGTCATTTTTCTTACTGATTGGTGAGATTTTCCTCGATTAATGCCCCACCAAATGAAGTTCGGCCGATAGAATCCAGCTCTGCTTTCTAAGCAATTCAAAAAAAGATTTCGGAATAATAAAAAAACATATTGACAAAAAATATATGTGTTAGTATAATAATTCTCGCGTAAAGGAAATGCCGACTTAGCTCAGTTGGTAGAGCAGCTGATTTGTAATCAGCAGGTCGCGAGTTCGAGTCTCGCAATCGGCTCCAATAACCACAATCTTAATGGTTGTGGTTATTTTTTTGCATAATTATCCTTACTCATCTGTTCAACAAACCAATACAATCAGTCGCAATAAAAAATGTCCCAAGAATCTACTCTTGAGACACTTCCTGCGTTAAACTTATAAAAATTAAATATGTGTACTCTGGAATGTACCCATTACCTTGTCATTAATAAATTCCAATGGTCCTAAACACTTACAGCATGCTGCTAAGAACAAAATAAAAATAGCCCACTGTACCAACGAAGCTTCTGCTTTCTTCAACAACATGAAATAAATAAAGAAACCCACTACAAATACAAGATAAGAAACAGATTGTCCCTTAAATCCTTCCACAAGCTTACACCATTCAGACATAAAAGACCAATTCAACTTAAACAATTCATTAAGATATTTGTAGAAGAACGGCAACAAATAAGCGAGATTTGCCAACTGCAAAACCACAATCAAAAAAAATTCCATAGAATAAACCCTCCTCCAACTGGTAAGTAATATGATATCACTACTCAAACTCAGAGTCAAAATCATAATATTCAGATTGAGGTGTCTCCGGTATAGGCTCTACTTCAACCTGTTTAAATTTTAATCCGTCTCCCTTAATCGACAGAACAACAATACTGATTATAATTACAGCAATATAAGGTACGGTCAAAACAAAAATCATCGGTAATTTCAAAGCAATTGCAGAAAACACAATCAATGACAGTTTAATCATATGCATTGTTATTTTAAGTACAGAATCACATTTAAATCTTTCTGCATCCCCCGTAGTCGGGAACTCAGCCAAACGAGCATTTGCAAGACTTACTCTGCTTACTATAAGCATCGGAAGCATATAAATAATATGAATGATTAATGCAACCGTTATCACTATCAACAGCACCATTGCCAACCACTCTACCGCAATCTGTGCCGCATCTCCCAAAAACGAATTTATTTCTGCAATAAAATCATTTAGAAAGGAATATTCTTCAGATGAACTTAAAACCAAAGTCTCACTCATACTTTTGCCAAAAGCCGTTGCAACTTTAATCGCAATATAATAGGAAGCAAAAGCTGCAACAAAACCAAAAATGAACACCAACCTGTCTATTATCGTTGAGGCCAAAGTAAGTTTATATCTGGTTGTTCTGTATGCCTTATCGTTCATAGCATCTCCTTAAAAATCCGCGAAAGCCTCCGGAAGCAAATCTTTCAATTTATATGAATACTTCTCGCCTAAATTATCATCCAAAAGATTTATTTCCAAATCAGCATCAGCATACTCAGACATAAACTGTCTGCAATATCCGCAAGGAACCGTTTTGGAGAATTTATCAGCATCAATTCTTCTGCCGACAACCGCTATCGCTTTAAAATTCTTTGCCGGTTCACCTTCGGAAAGAGCCTTAATAAAAGCAGTCCTTTCCGCACATATAGATTGTATTCCGCAGTTCTCCACATTAAATCCGGTATAAATCTTTCCCTGCTTCGTCACAAGTGCCGCTCCGACTGTAAATCGGGAATAGGAACAACATTTATTCGCATCAGCAGTTTTCTTCGCCGCTTCAAATAATTCATCCATATACACGTCCTCCCAATCCATATCATTATATCACTATTACTCTTCTTCCCGAAAAGCTGTTTCCTGACATTCTGAAAATTGTCCAAAAAAGACTTCATACCCAAGCGGATATGAAGTCTGAATAACTTTTTAAGTTTTTATCGTTTTACTTAAACATCGATTCCATAGCTTGCGCAAAGATTTGCGAATTCCGGAGAACCTACAAAGCCATTGAATATGTCTTCTCTTGTTGCCCCGTTATCCATCATCTCAACCCAGTATACAAGACCTTCCTCATCTGCCTCACGTCCGAAGAACGCACGATACATATAAGAAACGAAGTAACCGTTCGAGAAATCTCTGCCGGTAAACTCAGGGCTGAATACGAATCCGAAAGCACATCCGGAACCTGAAATCTCCTTATTCAGCAACTGCATTACCCAATAAGCATGACCTTCCTGATCAGGAAGTCTGTCTAAGCATACTCTGTAAAGACGAGCAACAAAGCAATTGATACCGCCCTGCTGTTCATTAGGGATAAACGGAACAAAGTAACCTGATACTACACCGTAATCCATACAGAGATTATAGAACTCCAATGAATTAGCAAAACCTGCAAAAATCTCCTGTCTGTCAGCACCGTTATTAAGCTTCTCAATCCAGTAATTATATCCTTCAACATCCGGTTCACGATCGAAATACATCTTATAAAGATCTACAAGGAACTGACCGTTATCTTTATTGCGAGCGGTATACTCTTCACTGAAAATAAATCCGAATCCAACCTGAGCGCCGCAAGCCTGTCCCTGATTAAGCATACCGGTCCAGTATTTATAACCCTGTTCATCCGGAGCTCTGTCCAAAGCAACTTCATAACAACGAATTACAAAATCACCAACGTTAAGCTTATGTGAAGGTTCCGGTGCCGGTGTCGGCGTAATAATTGCCGGACTTACAACAGGTGTAATTGTACCAGGTGTAGGCAATACAGTAGGAGTCGGAGCATTCTTTAAATCATTCAATTTCTTCTCCGCATCCATAAGCCTCTGTACAGTCTCAGCATCAACGAGCTTCTTCTGCTCCTCTGTTAACTCATCATAAGCCTTACGTGCTTCCTCTATCTTCTTCTCATCATCAAGAGTAGGATTATCAGGGAGATTGTTAATTAAGTCCTCAGCCTTATCAGCTGCCTCCTGATTGTCTTTATCCTTCTTTTCCTTCTCTTCCTTTAATTCTTCAATCTTCTTCTCAGCATCTTCAAGCTTCTGAACCGTCTCATCATCAATGAGTGCCTTCTGGTCATCAGTCAGCTCATCATATGCCTTACGCGCTTCTTCTACATCCTCTGCATCATCAAGAGTAGGATTATCCGGAAGATTATTTATTAACTCTTCAACATCATCTGCTGCCTTCTGATCAGCAGGTGCAATTCTCTCCTTACCGCATACATTACAATCCTTATCTGAATCAGAATCATACTGATGCTCAACTGGTGTGATATCAGCACCACAAACAGAACACTTATCATCATCACAATAAATACGTGAATGTTCAGATGCATCAGGATTCTCTGCACCACAAATGTTGCACTTCTCTGAGCAATCATACTCGTATGTATGTGTAATTGTTCTTACTGCTCCACAAACATTACAGTCTGTATCACAATCATTCTCATATGTATGAGCTACTGCATCAGGATTCTCAGCACCACAAATGCTGCACTTCTCTGAGCAATCATACTCGTATGTATGTGTAATTGTTCTTACTGCTCCACAAACATTACAGTCTGTATCACAATCGTTCTCATATGTATGAGCTACCGCTTCAGGATTCTCAGCACCACAAATGCTGCACTTCTCTGAGCAATCATGCTCATATGTATGTGTAATTGTTCTTACTGCTCCGCAAACATCACAGTCTGTATCACAATCATTCTCATATGTATGAGCTACTGCATCAGGGTTCTCTGCACCACAAATGCTGCACTTCTCTGAGCAATCATGCTCATATGTATGTGTAATTGTTCTTACTGCTCCACACACATTACAATCTGTATCACAATCATTCTCATATGTATGAGCTACTGCATCAGGATTCTCAGCACCACAAATGCTGCACTTCTCTGAACACTCGTACTCGTATGTATGAGTTATTGTTCTTACTGCTCCGCACACATTACAATCTGTATCACAATCATTCTCATAAACATGTCCGTCTACGTCTCTCTTCAAACCACAAACATTACAAGTCTCATCAACACAATCCGTATACTTGTGACTAGCTGCATTTGGATTCTTGGCTCCACATACGCTACATTCTTCTGAACAAGGATAGTCGTATGTGTGTCTTATTGTTCTCTTAGCTCCGCAAATATTACAATCTTTATCACAGCTGTTATCGTAAACATGAGCCGGAACCTCACGTGTATAATTACAGATATCACACTTAGCATCATTACAATTATCAAAAGTATGTCCGCAAACATGAATCTTAACTGCGAAAGTAGTAACATAATTCTCACCTAAATATAAACTACATTTAGCTGAAAATTCGCCGGTCTTCTCGAAAGCCGGAATAACAATATCACCTGTAACAACCAGTTTATCCTTTTGGCTCTTCACAGAATTAGTAAATTCAAGTCCGTTAATTGTACTTTCAGAAATAACATATTTTATTAGACCCGGCTTTGCTAAATATGCATAATAACCTTCACCTGAAGTCGTCAAAGTATAAGGTACTTTTGTATCCTCACCGCACGAAACATAAAATTCAAGTGTTTTATTATTTGTATCACCTGAGCTTTTCTTTAGTTTATATGTAGAATCTATTCTCATATCATAACTATAAGAATCACCTTGACAGCTGTACTCTCCGCTAAATCCGCAAATCATAAGAATTAACGTAACGAGAAGCGTCTTCAAAAGAAAACTTTTACTTGTCTTTTTTCTCGAAAATAACATAATCCCTCCAACTAAAATATGCAAAAGAAACTAATCGCAACCACTCCGAATTTTAGCATGTTCAATACGAAAAAAATACAGTTTTAACGAAATATCAAGAAAAAAAGATACCCCGTTTCCGAGGTATCTCTTCTAAAGTAATTTTATTTTGTTTTTAGGTCAAAACCTTATGCGATAATTCCATATGATGCGCAAAGATTAATGAATTCTTCTGAACCGATAAATCCATTAAATACATCAAGCTGTGTAGCACCATTGTTCATGTTATCTACCCAATACTCAAAGCCTTCTGCATCTGCTTCACGTCCGAAGAATGCTGCATACATACAATTTACAAATTCTTCGTTTGTGAGGTTCTTATTTGTAAACTCTTCGCTGAATACAAAGCCAAAAGCACAACCTGAACCTGAAATCTCGTGATTTACAAGTAACTCAACCCAATATCTGTGTCCTGCATAATCCGGCTCTCTGTCAAGACATACTTCGTAAAGTCTTGCAACGAATCCGTTTATGCCACCCTGCTGCTCATTGTCCATGCCAAGGATGAAACATCCGGCATTTACATTATAATCTCCACAGAGGTTGAAGAACTCTTCAGAATTAGCAAATCCTGCAAATACTTCTTCTCTTGACATACCGCCTGCCAACAAATCAGTCCAGTACTCATAACCTGCTTCATCAGCTTCACGATCAAAGAACAAGTCATAAAGATCAGCTATAAAGTCTTCATCACTGGTATTCTTAGAAGTATACTCATCACTGAATACAAATCCAAATGCAACCTGTGCTCCGCAATAATCACCGCTCTTAACGTTATTTGTCCAGTAATCAAATCCTTCTGTCTCAGGATCTCTTTCAAGATATGTCTCATAACATCTTGTTACGAAGTCCTTAACGAATCTGTCTGCCGGATCATTCTTCAACTCAGCTATCTGGCTTTCAGCATCCATCAACTTCTGCAGATCTTCTGCCGGTACAAGTTTCTTCTGATCTTCTGTAAGTGCATCATAAGCTTCTCTTGCTTTCTTAACTGCATCTTCATCTGCGAGATCGATGTCATCAGGTAAACCTAACAAAGCATCATCAACTGCCTTAGCTGCCTTCTGATCATCAATTGACTTCTCAGCTTCTTCCAAAGCCTTCAAAATGCTGTCAGGAACAAGTTTCTTCTGATCATCTGTAAGAGCATCATAAGCTTCTCTTGCCTTCTTAACTGCTTCTTCATCTGCAAGATCGAGGTCATCCGGAAGATTATTAATTAATCTTGTAACCTCATCAGCTGCCTTCTGATCATTAACAGCCTTCTCTGCTTTCTCAAGTGTCTCAAGAATCTCTGCCGGTACGTATGCCTTCTGATCATCTGTAAGTGCATCATAAGCTTCTCTTGCTGCCTTAATCTGATCTTCATTCATCATGCTTGCAGGTGTAGGAATAGCATTAATCTTATCTTCAACTACTTTCGCGGTCTTCTCATCTGCTATTTCCTTCTCAGCTTCTTCAAGATCACCTAATAACTTGTCATCAATCAAAGCCTTCTGGTCATCTGTAAGTGCCTCATAAGCTTCTCTTGCTTTCTTAACTGCTTCATCATCCTCGAGATCAACAGGTAAGCCTAATTCTTCGATTAACTTAGCAACTTCAAGCGCTTCTTCTGCATCCTCAAGAGCATCAAGGATAGTTCCATCGATAAGAGCCTTCTGATCATCTGTAAGAGCATCATAAGCTTCTCTTGCCTTCTTGATTGCTTCCTCATCAGATGAATCAATTGGTGCCTCTAATGCTTCAATCAATTTGGATGTCTCAAGTGCTTCTTCTGCATCCTCAAGAGCCTTAAATATATCGTCATCAATCAAAGCCTTCTGGTCATCTGTAAGCTTATCATAAGCTTCTCTAGCCTTTTTAATTGCTTCTTCATCATTTGAATCAATAGGTGCTTCCAATGCTTCGATTAACTCAGATGCCTCAAGTGCTGCCTCTGCATCCTCGAGAGCCTTAAATATATCGTCATCAATCAAAGCCTTCTGGTCTTCAGTAAGCTTATCATAAGCATCTCTTGCCTTCTCAATTGCTTCTTCATCATTAGAATCAATAGGTGCTTCCAATGCTTCAATTAACTTAGATGCTTCAACTGCTTTCTCTGCATCTTCGAGTTCCTTCAAGATATCCTTATCAATAAGCTTCTTCTGATCTTCACTAAGTTTCTCGTAAGCATCTCTTGCCTTCTTAATTGCTTCCTCATCAGATGAATCAATAGGTGCCTCTAATGCTTCAATTAACTTAGATGTCTCAAGAGCTTCTTCTGCATCTGTAAGTGACTTCAAAACAGTTTCCGGAACAAGCTTCTTCTGATCTTCTGTAAGTTTGTTATATGCATCTCTAGCAGCCTTTATTGATTCTGCATCAGCGGAGTCGATTGGGGCTTCAATCGCCATAATAGACTCGTCTACAGCCAATACAGTCTCAGAATTCACAAGCTTATCAAGGGCTTCCTTACCTACTAATGCCTTCTGTGCATCATCAAGCTTATCATAATTCTCTCTTGCATTTTCTATAGCTTCTTTATCAGAAACAGTAACCGGATCATTAAGCTTATTAATCTCTGCCTTTGCATCCAATGCTTGCTGCTCTGCTGCATCTACTGCTGTACGTGCATCTGTAAGTGTCGTCTTTGCTTCATCAGATACAGCTGCCTTTTGTGCATCATCAAGTGCTCCAAGTGCACTCTCTGCTTTTTCTACATCTTCCTTATCTGCCAAAGCTGCCGGATTACTGATCTCAGATATCATGCTCTCTACTGCTGCTATCTGCTCCTCAGCTTCTTTAATCTTAGCTTCTGCTGCTTCGAGTTTATCAAGTGCTTCAGTACCTACTAATGCCTTCTGTGCATCATCAAGTGCTTCATAATCTTCTCTTGCCTGTGCTACTAAATCCTTATCTGCATATGTTGCAGGTTCGTTAAGATCATCAATCTCGTCCTTTGCAGTTTCAGCTACCAATCTTGCAGCATCTACTTCTGATTTAGCTTGCGTTAAACGGTCATAATAATCATCAGCAATTAAAGCCAACTGGTCAGGAGTAAGTGCTTCGTACGCTTCTTCAGCAGCCTCAACAGCTGCCTCATCACCCAAAGTTGCAGGTGACGGAATCTTATCCAATAAATCGTCTGCAGCAGCAGCAGCAGCTATATCAGCTGGTGCAATTCTCTCATGTTCACAATCATTACAGAATTTATCCGTATCATCATCATACGCATGATTAGCTGTATCAAACTGTTCTTCACAATAATCACAAATCTTCCAATGTTCACTCTCATCAGTAGATATATATACTTGATGTGTGTGCCGGAGTACCGGTTCTAGTGTAACCACAAACATCACATGTTGTATCACACTCGCTAGCCCAACTATGATTCTCCGTAGCAAACTTTTCACCACACTCGGTACAAATCTTCCAATGCTGAGCAGCATCAGTATTAACGTATGTATCACAACTATGAGCCGCTGTATCAGTTCTTACATAGCCACACTCATTACATGTAGTATCACAATCACTGTCATAAACATGCTCTACTTGACCAAAATACGCTTCACAATAATCACACTTATAAAAATGATAGGTATCATCATGGAATAGTTCTTCCGAAGTACTGTAATGTGCAGGCGTCTCACGAGTGAATCCACAAACACTACACTCTCCATCTTGACAATTCTCGAATTCTTCGTGTTCACATACATGTACAAGAATATCAAAATTACCAAGATTAGTACCATTCAAATCAAAGTAAGCAGTAGACGTATAGTCTCCTGCTTTTGAAGTTGCAGGGAAAACAAAAGTTCCAACAGCTCCGTGATAAGTAGGATCAAACATACCTGATTTCACAGATTGGTACTTAACATTTGAAGTAGTAATCCCCAAGCTGTTAGAAGTAAAACTTATACCAAAACTATCATCACTCATTCTACCTCGAGTTTCAGTAGTAACAAGCTTTGCTTCTGCCTGAACTTTCGTATCAATCGGAACCCAAAACTCCAATTTCTTATCAGTGGTACTGGTGCCATTATCATTATACTCATAATCATAACTCGTTACTGTTACAGTATACGAGAAATCAGCATCTTGCATACCACCGCATGCATAAACCTTGCCCTTAAAATTACCGGTAAATCCGCATAACATACTACACATCGCTATCGCTGCCAGCGACTTGAGTACCAATCCCTTTCTTCGTTTTACAAAATCTTTCAACATGTTTCAACCCTCCTTCAAAGCGTAAAAAGATATAAAAATACTTGTATTGATTTTACCACCGCATATTTGTATGAAAATAGTTTCAACTTATTATTTACAATTTGTTTTTATTTTCTTAAATCAACCAAATTAATATTTATCAAAAAAAATATAGAGTTTTTGATTAAACTTTTCGAGAAGAAAAAAACAAATAGAATTTGTCTCTAAGGAAAATACAAAATGTGCCGTTAAGCCCATAAAACAGGAAAATGTTAAAACTCTTTGCGCAGATTCCAAACACCTTTTGCAGACTTGCGGATAGAAAAACACTATAATTCAGGTATACTTAACGTTAAGAGAGTAAAACTTTTAAGGAGTAACAAAAATGAATTTAGGAACTAATATTTATAATCTTCGTAAGAAGAACGGAATTACACAGGAACAACTGGCAGATATGGTTGATGTTACAAGACAGACCATATCAAATTGGGAATCTGACAAAACATATCCAAATCCGGAACAGCTCAAAGCGCTTGCCAAGTCACTCAACACCTGCGTTGACAGGCTGATTGATGACAACACGGAAAACTTTGACTCTTCGTCTGTCTCACCTTCCGATACAGGCAGCGAATCGTCTGTTCAGCCGAAGCAGTATTCACTTATGAGAAACGGATATGAATATAAAAGTTCCAAGACAATAAATGGTGTTCCGCTTGTTCACGTTAATATCGGTTTTCGTCTGAACGACATGCGCAAGGCTAAAGGAATTATTGCAATCGGTAATGCAGCAGTAGGTATTTTGGCTATCGGTAATATCTCACTCGGTGTTCTGTCTGTAGGATGTCTGGGGTTGGGTATAATCTCAATCGGAGCTTTTATAGTAGGCTTATTAGCTGCTGTCGGAGCCGTTGCGGTCGGTGCCTTTGCCTGCGGAGGTATTGCCATCGGTTTATTTGCAATCGGCGGTGTCGCAATCGGTATGTATTCACTCGGCGGATGCGCTATTGCAAAAAATGTAGCCTGCGGTGATTATGCTTCAGGATATATAGCAATCGGTAATAAGCTTAACGGTACGGTCAAAATACCGGGAAATACAGGTGATTCGAATTATATATATGCCGTAATAGAGAAGTATTTCCCTAATACACCACAGATAATTAAAACAATTCTCAGCAATGCAGAATTTAATGATATTACAAATGTTAAAGTTAAGCTCCATTAATTACATATATATAATATGTTGTAAACAACAACCTTAATTTCATCTAGATACATTGAGAACCGAAGATTCACTCTTTGTACTTCTAAAATAACAATGGATGCTCCTGAAATCTCAGAAAGCATCCATTTTTTTGTAGAATCCACCAGCAAGCTTAACAGAACTTGTGCTGCAAGTTCCGCAGATGTGCAAGCATCGAGGACTGTTCGCAGCCAAGCACAAGTGCCTGTTAAGCGATAATTCCGTATGAAGCACAAAGATTAATAAACTCGGCTGAATTTGAGAAACCTGCAAATACCTCTTCTCTTGACATACCTGCATTAAGCTGATCTACCCATGCATTGTATCCGCCCTCATCTGCTTCTCTGTTGAAGAAAGCCTTATAAAGAAGCTCAACATATGTTCCGTTATCATAGTTATTGTTTACAAACTCAGGACTGAAAACGAATCCGAATGCTACCGTTGAACCGGAGGCCTGACCGTTTAACAATTGCAATACCCACAAAGCCTGACCTTCTAAGTCAGGAAGTCTGTTAAGACACACATTGTACAAACGTGCTACGAAGCAGTTAACTCCGCCCTGTTGCTCATTAAGTATACCCGGAACAAAATATCCTGATACAACGCCGTAATCCGAACACAACATATGGAATTCTAACGAATTTGCAAAACCGGCAAATACTTCTTCTCTGGCCATACCGCTATTTAACAAGTTAAGCCAATATTCAAATCCTGCTTCATCAGGCTCACGTCCGAAATACATTGAATACAAATCCTTAAGGAATTGCTCATTGTCAGTATTCTTTGCAATATATTCGCCGCTGAAAATAAAACCGTATCCTACCTGAGCTCCGCAGTTCTTACCGTCCTTAAGCTGACTGCACCAATAATCATATCCGCCTTCATCCGGCTCACGACCGAGTGCTACATCATAACATCTTGCTACAAACTCACCGATATCCTTCTTAGGAGCACTTGTAGGTGTCGGTGTAGGTGCTTTCGTAGGAGTCGGAGTTGGTGCTTTCGTCGGTGTAGGTGTCGGCTCTTCACTAGGAGTCGGTGTAGGATTAGGTTCAGGAATCTCATATATAACCATATTCCCACTCGGATCACCTGTTACCTTACTGTAGTCGCTCAACTTTGAACCACCCACACTGGTAGTACCTGACTTTCCGTTCAGAATAGCAATCTTATCTGTACCGGATTTAATACTGATAGGTGAACCTGATCCTTCGAGAAGAAGCTTATGATCCTTTTCTTCATCACCGAAAAGAATACCATAGCCGTTAACATCTATATCAACAATCGATTTACCGAGAACAGTAACGTCACCGATTTTGTTTTCTATTGGGTTACCCTTTGCATCAACAAGGCTTCCACCAACTTCTATACCGTTTACTGTATTGTCACCTATAGCTTTAATGGTAATGAGTCCGTTACGATTAATCGTAACATCATTGTGAGCGCAAATAGCAGAGCTGGTAAAATAATAATTACTACCGCTTACAATCTTTGACTCAACTATACCATTATTGTTAATCTCAAGATTAATCTTTCCTGAGCCGGATAAAATAACACTTTCCTGCTCGGCACAAATACCGAATTCGGCATTCTTAATATTCAAATCACCTTTGCCGCCTACAGAAACGACGGTTCCTGCTCTCAGACCAAATTCATTTGCATCAATATCAACACTTCCTGAAGTTCTTAATACAAGTTTCTTACCTATGGCATAAATACCGTTTCCGTCTGCTTTGATATTGATTTTTGTATTTCCTTTAATCTCTATATCATCATAATTTGAATATATACCGGCATTAATATCTGTTCCTATAGCTTCTGCCTGCATCTCAGGATATGAGTTAGGGTTTACTGTATAATTCAGTGATACATCCCCATCTATTGTAACCTTATTACCTGCGCCTATTCCAAAGACTTCAACACTTCCGGTAACAGAAGTTTTTCCGGTTAATGATATATCACCGGTTGTAGACATGATTCCGGCATTTCCCTTGGAATCAAACTCTATATCAACGCTGTCTATATTAATATCAGCATCTGAATACGTATAACCGGCATATATACATGAATAAAAATCAAATTTATCGGCACTCAGACACAACTTACCAGGTCCGGTTATGCTAAGCGAACCGTAAATAATGCCCAAATTCGGATAACCCGGTACAGAAGAAAACTTATTTTCAGAATTGTTTTCAACTACTACATTTACTTTAGCAACTCCGCCCTTAACTCCTTCAAAAGTCATTGCAGGTCCTTCATAACCATTTAGATACATAGTATGTGTACTATGATCCCACTTCCACGTATAATGCTCACCCTTATCATCAACATAAGAATCACTGTAATCATATAAATCAGCACCCTGATAATAAGATGTACCAATGTAGATGTTTCTAATCTGCCCCAAATTATCAGCTCTGATAATATCAGCAGGCAACAACCCCAACAGCATAACAACAGACAAGATAACAGAAAACAGTCTTTTTCTCATTATTCAAACCTCCTGTACAACACATTTTCGAGAACAAAAAAGGCTTAAAAAATTAAGCCTCATAATCCATGCAGACACGGTTTGACGTAAACGGACGCACCTTGGAATCTGCAACTGCAACATGCTCCGGATGAACCGCATAACCCTTGAGCGAAGCTTCATCCACGAAAGAAGAATCAAGCATAACATCGCAATTTGAACTCGGAAGCGGTTCTGTATTAACCTTTATCTCTACAAGACCCGGAATCTTTCCTGCCAAGCCTTCAAGACCTGCTTTGATTCCCTTCTTGACTTCTGTCTTCTCATCCAAAGACAAGTCTTCCTTAAGCTTCCACAAAATAACATGTTTAACCATCCTAATCACCTCAAAAAAAGAACTAAGATTAGTATATCACGTTTGTAAGGCTATTCCTATATCGCAATTCACTTTCTTCTTCATTGCAATCGAAGAATTTCCGATAAAATGGCCGTATTTGTAATTTCCTATTGATATTGTTATATCCGATTTGACAAAAATCTCCCCAAGTCCCGTATCACCGTTCAAGCCACTGTTTATATCAACAGACACCACATATGCTTTGGATTCATTAATCTTGTTAATAACTTCAGCAGCTTTTCCCGACGCATTGCCGTGAAAACCGGTTCCGAAAATACAGTCTACGACAATTCCGTATTCGGAAAAATCAGTTTCACTATTGTACTCTGACACAGTTATTTCCAAATTCACACATTTGTCAAAAAAGTATTTTCCGTCTTCAGAGAAGGAATCCGGATAAAGAAGCAGTAGTTCAGGGGTGTAATCTCTTTCCTTGAGAAGTCTCGCAATTACATAACCGTCACCTGCATTATTGCCTTTACCGCAAACGATAAGAATTTTCTTATTATTACAAATATTCCAATCTACATTATTTACAACTGCCTGACCCGCTCTTGACATTAAGGTTTTGGAATCTGTCATGTTCTTTATTGTCCACGCATCAGCTTTACGCATCTCATCAACCGATACAACCGTATTTCCTTCTATTATTTCCATAAGTTATCTCCTCTCCTGCGTAAAAAAATGCGGCAGAATAATCCACCGCATACAAAATCTATTCAAATTAATATCAGTTACGGAAAAGATGCTCTTTAGATTTGTAATATGGAATAAATATAAACAGATAAAAAATATTCAAAACAGCCATAGCAAGGGTAGCAGTCAAAAGCCACAAAGGATTAGATGTAAGAACCAACAATGTTATACCTGCCAAAACCTTGGCCACAACGAGACATTCCAAAACTGAGATAAATCCTGTCGGTGCATTTTGCTTACGTTCTCTCATAGGGAACAACGTCATAAGCATTGCAAGAGAAGCAATAATAAGTGCTACACCATAAACTCTGAAACATGTTGATACCGGATATTGACTGCTTTCAGCTACACCCATAAGTTGAATAACAATACCGTCATCAAAAGCAGGAATAAAACAAGCAAATTTACCTTCGACAAATTCTACTGTACCAAATGTAAAAAATATTCCCCAAAACATATTTACCAATGCAATCAACCAGATAAGATAGTTTGCTACAACCTTATGAAGACCAAGATTCCAATTAAGTTCAGTACTCATTATTCGCGCCTTGGCCGGTGCAACTACTTCATCAAAATAATCCGGTACAAAAGTTGTTCTCTTCAAATCTCCCTTTACATCATTCTCCTCATTTGGTGTCTCATCAGGAGCATTCACACCGAATACTCTCACATCCTTACCACATGTCGGACATGTCTTGCTTGCTGCCGGAATCCTATTACCGCATGAAACACAATACATATTGAACCTCCCCCAACATAATATTCTCTTATTTTATATAGATACTGCGTTAAAAAGTCAATATAAAATGACTATCACAACAAGTATGTAAAGATACAAATTTGCGATAGTCATACAATGTTAATTTATATGAATTAAAATCGGAGTTCTACAACATCACCTTACAATAATATGCCGTAACTCTCACAAAGATTTGCAAATTCCTGCGATGCAGCAAAACCTACAAAAATATCACTCTTTGATACACCGTTATTGAGTCTGTTAACCCAGTAATCAACGCCTTCTGCTTCTCCCTCTCGTCCGAAGAACGCTCTGTACATATGTAAGATGTAATCTTCATCAGAAAGATTCATATTAGCAAACTCAGTACTGAATACGAAGCCATAAGCACAAGAAGAACCAGTTATCTCGCCATTCATAAGTCTCATTACCCAATATGCCTGTCCCTCCATATCAGGAAGTCTGTCCAAACACACTCTGTAAAGACGAGCTACAAAGCAGTTAACTCCACCCTGTTGATCATTCGGCACACCTACAAGATAGTAACCTGCTACAACAGAATAATCATTACACAAATTGTAGAACTCAACTGAATTTGCAAATCCTGCAAAAACTGCTTCCCTTGTTGCTCCGCTGTTAAGCATATCTACCCAATAAGCATAACCTGCTGCATCACCTTCTCTGTCAAAGAACATCGAATATAAATCTGTAACATAATCTTCATTAGATTTGTTTTTATTTACATATTCTGAGCTGAAAATAAAACCATAACCGACCTGAGCACCGCATGCCTTACCTTCATTCAAATTGTCACACCAATAATCATAACCTTCGTCGTCAGGTTCACGTTCCAAAGCAACGCGATAACAACGAGTTACAAAGTCACCAACATTAAGTTTAGGGGCCGGAGTAGGTTCAACAGGTTTTGTGGTTGGGGTAGGTTCCTTTGTAGGCGGAACAGTAGGCAACGGAGTTATGTCAGGATCAAAATTTGAAGAATTACCTCCGCCGTATTCGCAGGTAAATCCCATTTTGCCTGTGAAACCATTGTTCTCATCAATCTTTTTGGTCTCACCTTCAATTACAACTACTGTATTTGCATCCCACCAGAAAGGTGATACTTCATTTTCATCAAGAGATATGCTGGTCTCATAAACATATTTGTTACCCTCAACAGCAGTCTCGCCTTCTTCTATCTCTCTGAGAGCACCATTCTCATCAAGTTCATACCACTTTATCTCTTTCTTAATAATTTCGTCGGCTTCACTGTTTGTCGTTATGTTACTGTCAAACTTCTCACCCGGTTCAGGTTTGTGAATGTCCTCTATCTCAATACTGACAATATATCCGCAATCATCACATATTCCGTCAGTAATATGCTCATGTTTACAGTTCTCTTTAACAGAATAATCCATCTCGAATATGTAACCGATACCTTCATTACTGTTGGTTCCGTTTATAACTTTCCAAGTTCCGTCATTCACATCGATAGCAATATTCTTATCTTTCTTATTCTGCTCACCTTTGGCAAAATTCGTATAATCGGCTTCAGTACCGTCTTCCCAAGCCACATCCTTGTTATCTTTGATACCACCGGTCACATACAAATCCTGATCACCTCGTTTTATCATTGCATTGATAAAATCGTTCTCCTCTTTGCTGTTTATACTTGCCGGATAAAAATCATTGCTCTCACATAAAGCCTGAACAACACACCAAGCCAGCTCATTATCACACACAAGATATGTATGACCGTCATATTCGTAGCTTCTGCTGAAAAGAATCTCTTCCAAGTCAACTTCTACTATAAAACCGACATTCTCACTGTATCCGTCTGTCTCTCCGCCGCTGTTATCATTCCACTTACCGGGATTACACTTTCCGCTTGTACGGTTATTAGTAGTTTTATCACTGAAAATAGTAACAAAATCTTCTTTCTCGCGATTCGGACCTTCGTTATTAGGTTCACCTGTATCCCAATTAAAGTATGTTAACGGATTGCCGTCAAAATCTGTCCATACCCCTTCTTTTGCTCTGTCCGTAGCTCCGATGTAATAACTGCAACGTTTATCTTTTCCCTCTACACTGTTAATCAGTTTAAGTACAAAATCATTTTCTTCAGCTGAATTAATTACAACAAGCTTACCTCCGACTTCCTTTGCAAAATTATTTGCAGAAACAACATTAGAGGTCTTGTTGAAAACCATATAAAGCTCGCCTTCACGAACATCACAAACATCATAATCAAGATAATCATACTTCTTGATTTCTCCGTCTGCCGGAGTGAATGGTATTTCATCTGCCGTTACATTAACGCTTGCCATACCGGCCAACATACTAACTGACAAAACTGTCGATAACACTCTCTTTAGCTTCATAATTTTCTCCTTTCAACTTAGGAAATTACATACTTACTTGCAGTATAACACGGTGGTTAAGGTGAAACAATGCGAACAATTTAACTTATTGCAAAATATTTTTACAATATGAATTATACAACAGCCAATCAAAAACTCGATTAATGTTTTGTGCATTCTGCACACAACGCAAAAGAAAATGCGTTAAACATAGAAAAACGCTCCATTCTCATTTCAAGAAAGAGCGTCTCTCATATGTTGTCCGATGTAAAGTGTCTAAATAATTATTACTTGTTTTTTTATAAAAAAAAACATCTCAATTCAACAATACTCTCACCGATAACGATGATTATTATGAATACCGTCAAACAGAAATGAACGTCTCAGTCCCCCAACCAAACACCAATAGATTATAATTAATCTTTGTCTTTTTGGCAAGTACCAATTATCATGTTTGTTATGATATATTGATTTAAGGCAAATATCATTATTTTAAGGAGGCCTTTTATGCGCAAATTTCTTCCCTACATCCTGTGTCTGTCTTTAGCAGGATGTTCTGCCGTTTCAACTGAGACAACCAATGCTGTGACTTCCTCTACAGAAACAATCAGCATTACCGAATCAACTATTGTATCTGATACAACAACATCATCAACAACAATCACATCAGAAGAAACTACCGTAGAGACTTCATACACCGGAAGTACAGAATACAAATTGGTATGGTCAGATGAATTTGACGGAGATACACTTAATCCTGACAATTGGGTTTACGAAGAACATGCTCCGGGATGGGTAAACAACGAATTACAAACCTATGTAAATTCTACTGATAATATTTTCGTTGAAGACGGTGATCTTGTTATTCAACCTCTAAAAGAAACAGATGAAAACGGAAATGATATTTATACATCCGGACGAATCAATACATATCAAAAAGCCAGTTTCCTGTACGGAAAAATAGAAGCAAGAATTAAAGTTCCGACAGGTCAAGGATATCTTCCTGCTTTTTGGATGATGCCTAAGCTTGCCACACATTACGGGAATTGGCCAAAATCCGGAGAAATTGATATCATGGAGATTCTCGGAAGTGATACCTCTACTACCTACGGCACAATTCATTACGGGAATTCACACAAACAAAATCAGGGAAGCTTTACATTGGATTCCGATACAGACGACTTTGCTGAAGATTATCATATTTTCACTCTCGAATGGGAACCGGGTAAAATCACATGGTATGTAGATAATATTGAAATGTATACAACTGATGACTGGTACTGTAAATCAGACGGCGGTCTTCTTACGGCTTATCCGGCTCCTTTTGATCAGGAATTCTATATCATTCTTAATGTTGCAGTAGGCGGCAATTGGCCTGGTTCACCTGATGATACAACTACCTTTGATTCAGATGCTCAAATGCGTGTTGATTATGTCAGAGTATATCAAAGACCTTGGTATGACACCAATGTAACTGCACCTGTTGACTACAGCGGTGTTGTAGGGTAATTAATATAATTATCGTATAAAAACTTGAAGCCGCTGATAGAATTGTTTTAGTCACAAAATTAAAGACGAATTCTGTGGATTTCAGTGACTTTGCCCTGTAATCACAGTACGGCTGCGGTTCAATTTCATCTCAGACTGCATCAATCTCTATTTGCGTTAGAAACGGCATTTTTTGACGATTCTAACGCATTTTGTTCTCAGCAAGCGCCTCCAACACACTGCGGCAGCTTACTTCAAGCTTGATTTGCGTTAGAAACGGCATTTTTTGGGCGATTCTAACGCACTGCGCCAACCTCAAAAAAATCACAGTCGAAAAAAGAATTATGGTTAAACGTGCTTCCGTCGACAAAAACTGTGTTATAAATCGATAATTCAACCCACAATATGTTTCTAGAAAATATAGAAGCCTGTAACAAAAATCAGACAAACAAAAAGCTGCCCATAAAACTTATAGGCAACTTATAAATAAGCAAAACAAAGCTCCAGCGAACCTATCCACGACTCTACCCAACAAACCAGCCGGATATGTCTCCTTCCACGTAGCCCTTTACCATCACCCGAGTACTCAACCGAATCAATCGCAACTATCAATCAACTGTCAATCAGCGGACAACAATCGGTCAAAAAACAACCTACTTTCACCACTCACCGGCTACTCAAAATCACATCTGGCACTGACTCAAAAGAATCAAAGCGTGTGATTACCGCTACCCTTGACCTCGAGACCTACCTGTTGGCGGTGACATCTCACCTAACCACGGAACAGCCAACGAATCAACCAATCCATCGCGACCTGCAACTTGTGAACTATCGTCCCGTCAATCGCAACTCGTACTTCCTATCAGCTAAGAAACTAAGTCTGATGCAGACACAAGACACAAACACAAACAATAAAACGTCTCGTACCATCCATCACCGGTCTTACGATGTCTCTCAACAGCCTCCTGTAACTGTCAACCATCTGCCTAACTACATCCCGTCTCTCAATACTTCTAGGCGGCCTCCGTAGAGAATTATCAGTATTCCCTGGAGCTATCTTTAGCATATCAGCCTGCCTTATATTACGCAATGGTTACAATTGTCTTATTTTTGAAATATGTTTTTGTGCACTATGCACAATTGTCACATAAGGAACACTATATTTAGTGGTTTTATTGTGCATTGTGCATAATTACTTCAACTATCAAACTATTTGATTTGATAATCAACTCAAAATACTGCCAAGTAAACCATATGAAATAATATTCATAATAATCGACGCTAATATTAATCCGAGGAAAATAGCTACAGATGCTTTCTTAATATCCACATCAAGTAATGATGCAATAAGAGAACCTGTCCATGCACCGGTTCCCGGAAGCGGAATACCAACAAACAGCAACAGGAAAATAAACTCACCTTTCTCAATTCCGTCAGATTTCTTTGCAGCTCTGGACTCAAGCTTTTCGATCAGTGAAACAAAAATGCCATGCTTCTTACAAAAAGCGAATATTTTCTTAATGAAAAGAAGTATAAAAGGAATAGGAATAATATTTCCTACCATGCACAGCAAATTTGCTTTGATTAAAGGAAGTTTAAGAAGTTGCGAACAAATAAGACCTCCTCGAAGTTCAATTAACGGCAGCATTGATACAAGAAAAACAAATACCTCCTTAGGTAAGAAACTGCCCAAATTGCCCTGATACCACTGTACTAATGATTCCATCCGAATAATTACCTTTCAAAAATTAATCTTTCTCATTCAGAAGTTGATTTCTGCAATCTTCCAAACGTGCCTGTTCATCATCAGGCATAACCGGATACTGAGGGTCTATCTTCTTAAGAGCATCAAGAATAGCCTCAGATACCAAATATCTCGCATACCATTTCTGATCTGCAGGAATAACATACCACGGTGCCTCCTTTGAAGAAGTATTATTAACCACATCCTCATAAACATCATGGTACTTATCCCAAAGTCCCCTCTCCACAATATCATTTGCAGAGAATTTCCAATTCTTTGACGGTGTATCAATTCTCTCAAGGAAACGTTCCTTCTGTTTATCTTTGGATACATTAAGGAATATCTTTACTATTCTGTAGCTTGAATCAAATAAGTAATCCTCATAATTTTTGATATGTGTGTAACGTTTCTCAAAGAAAGCCTTACTCTTCGTATTTATTACTCTGTCTGCCTGATGGTAGGTCTTATTAAATTCTTTTACCTGAACCACAAGAACATCCTCATAATAGGAACGATTAAATATCGCTATCTTTCCTCTGGCAGGAATTACTTTATTAAAGCGCCACAAAAAATCTCGTGTAAGTTCCTCCGAGGAAGGGGATTTAAAGCTTGTTACATCTACACCCTGAGGGTTAATACCGCTCATTACATGCTTTATCGTACTGTCCTTGCCTGCCGCATCCATTGCCTGAAGAACAATGATTAATCCTTCACGACCGTCTGCATAAAGTTTATCCTGTAACTCTGATATCTTCGTAAGATTCGAAGCTGTTTTTGCAAGAATCTTCTCTTTATCAACACCATCATGTTTACTGTCGGTAGGTAATTTCTTTAAATCAAGTTTCTTACTTCCGTCAAATCGATAATCTTTAAGTGACATATAATTTCTCCTTCTCTGTATATATTTTTATTGCTTTGTTATACCCTGATCTTTATCACCGTCGCGGCTGATGAAACTCATATAAGGAATAATCTCTTCCGTGCTTATTCTCATAAAATAAGTCATCTTTGCGTGGGGCGTCGAATCAATCGGATTCATATCTTCATCATAAAGTTCAGTAATCGTAAAAGGTTCAATATAGCCCTTAGGCATAAGACAATTTACTTTATCGCCTCTGAAAACTTTATTACGCTGAGACACCTTATATAGCTTTGTATCAGCATCATACTCCTCTACTACACCTACAACGAATGCCGGTTTATTATAAGACTTATCCTCTACTATCTGAGCATTCGAACCCGGTTCATCAAAGAAAAATCCCGTAGCATAATCTCTGTGAACCACCTTATCAAGCAAAACAAGCCAATTAGGGTCAACCGTGTATTCATCAGGATTATCAAAAAACTTATCAACAGCTTCACGATAGACCTTTGTTGCCGCTGCCGCATAATATGCACCCTTTATTCTTCCTTCAATCTTAAAGCTGTTAACACCGGCCCTGATCATATCAGGAACATACTCCACCATACATATGTCCTTGGAATTAAATATATATGTTCCGTGTGCATCTTCCTCTATCGGAAGCTTATCCTCCAGACGCTTCTCTTCAGTAATAAAGTACTCTTTATTGACAAAATCAAGTGTCTCACAATTCTCATTTGTAATCTTATCTGACGAATCTACATAGTAACCCCATCTGCATGGTTGAGCACAGGCACCCTTGTTAGAGCTTCTTCCCGTATAATAGTTTGACAAAAGGCATCTCCCTGAATAAGACACACACATTGCGCCATGAACAAAACACTCTATCGCAAGATCTGAAGGAAGCTTTGCCTTCATCTCCGAAAGCTCTGCCAATGACACCTCTCTTGCCAGCACAATTCGCTTCGCGCCAAGCTTATACCACATTTTACAGCCTTCGCTGTTCGTGACGGAAGCCTGCGTCGATACATGAATCTCAAGTTCAGGAGCTACTTCTCTTACCCTCGCGAAAATACCGATATCTGACACGATAACAGCATCAGCTTTGGCTTCATAGGCAACAAAACGTATCTCATCATCAACAAAAGACATATCGGCTTCATGTGCCATGATATTCATTGTAACATAGCACTTAACTCCCTTTGAATGAGCATAGCTTATGCCTTCAATCATCTCATCATGAGTGAAATTTCCGCTGAAAGTTCTGAGTCCAAACTGCTTTCCTGACATATATACGGCATCGGCACCATATTCAACAACAGTTTTTAATTTCTCCAAATCGCCTGCCGGTGCAAGAACCTCAATATCATCTTTGGTTATTACTGATTTATCTGCCATAACTATCCGTCCACATCCTGTTCATCATCATCATCCTCAAGTTCTTCATCAACTATTGAATTCGGGTCAACATATGTTCCGTCATCAATTGATTGCCATATCTCAAGATACTTGGCACAATTCTCCTCATGTTCTTCAAGCGTTACGGCAAACACAGTCGAACCGTCACCTGTAGCACAGAAATAATAATACTCAAAATTCGGTTCAGGATAAAGAGCCGCCTGTATGGCATCAAGTCCCGGCATACAAATAGGTCCCGGCGGAAGTCCTCGATGCGTAAAAGTATTATAAGCACTGTCAAGATTCAAATCTTCACTTGAGAGTACCATAAGAGACTTCTCCCCGCCTATCTCACGGAGAAAGTTAATCGTTGCATCCGAAGACAAATACTGCATTTCTTCATCATCTGAATTAAGTCGATTATGGAAAACAGCAGAAATATACATCATGTCGATAGCGTCTGTTGTCTCAGTCTGAATTATTGAAGCAAGAGTTATTGCTTCATCAAGTGACATTCCAAGCTGTTCCGCACGTTCGTAATACTCGTCATAGAGCTTAACATTCGTATTTCTGAGAAAAGTATTTATAATTGTCTCAGGACTTGCATTAATATCAAATTCATAGGTATCTGGAAACAAATAACCTGAAAGAATATGGTCTCGTTCCTCATGAATTCTGAGTTTTGCAACAAACTCATAATCTACGAACATATCAGGAGAATCCATGCAGGCATCAAGCTCAGCGTCAGTAAATGTAAGACCTGCCTCATGAAGCTTTTGCTTTATTTCCTCATACGTAATACCTTCAGGGAAAGTAATAATTACGCTTTCCGGCTTCTGAATAAGAAGGTACATTATCTCATCATACGCAAGTCCCGGCGTAAGATAGTGCGTACCTGCCATATATGCACCGTCAAAGCCGTTAACCTTACTTAAAAGAGAGAATATCATCGTATTATCTATAAGTCCGGCATCAAACAAATGCTGAGCTATATCAGAGGTAAGATCACCTGTCTGAATTACCAAAGCTACCGCGCCTTCGGTATTCTCATCAATTACCAGTTCTCCGCTTTCAATTCTCGATTGAAGAGAATCCAAACGTTGTTCCTGCACAACGACGTAATTATATCCGAAGAATACACCCAATACACAAAAAACGATTAAAAGTATCAGTATTATAAGTATCCTGAGCGCTACCTGTACTTTTTTTGATATCATCTATGTTCTATTCCTTATATTCAGTCAAATTATTATGTTCTGCAAACTGTCCTACCAAAGAACAAAGCAGTCAATGGTAGGACAGTCTATCCAACACTATAATATTATAACTCAAAATGAAGAAAAATTATAAAAATCAATCCTTTTTCTTCAAAGCGGCATTTGCTTTGGCACGAAGATCGGTATTAAGTATCTTTTTACGAAGACGAATATTCTTAGGAGTAACCTCGCAAAGCTCATCATCATCAATAAATTCAAGACACTGCTCAAGGCTGTAGTTAAGCGGCGGAGTAAGACGCATTGCATCATCACTTCCTGCAGCACGCATATTTGTAACGTGTTTCTTCTTACATACATTTACAGTAATATCTTCAGGCTTTGGATTTGCACCTACAATCATTCCCTCATAAACAGGAACTCCTGCGCCTATAAACAAAGCTCCTCTGTCCTGAGCATTAAACAAACCGTAAGTCATTGTATCACCACTCTCAAAAGCAACAAGAACACCGTGATTTCTAGTCTCAATCTCACCTGTAAACGGCTCAAATCCGCAAATTACGCTGTTCATAATACCGTTACCCTTTGTATCGGTAAGGAACTCTGTACGATAACCGATAAGACCTCTTGAAGGAATCTTAAACTCAAGTCTCTGATATCCCTTATCCGGCGGAAGCATATTAAGGAGTTCTGCCTTACGACGACCGAGCTTCTCCATAACAGGACCCACAAAATCCTCAGGAACATCAATCATAAGTTCCTCAACCGGCTCACACATAACACCGTCAATCTCCTTCATGATTACCTTAGGACGTGATACCTGGAACTCATAACCTTCACGACGCATGGTCTCGATAAGAATTGAGATATGAAGTTCTCCTCTTCCTTTTACAATAAATGCCTCAGTAGTATCTGTCTCTTCAACTCGCATTGATACGTTAGTCTCTACTTCCTTAAAAAGACGTTCTCTGATATGTCTTGAAGTAACAAACTTACCTTCCTGACCTGCAAACGGACTGTCATTTACCGAGAATGTCATGGAAATAGTAGGTTCATCGATATTAACAAACGGAAGCGGTTCCGGTGTATTTACATCGCAGATAGTATCACCGATATTAATATTACCTACACCGGCAACACAAACAATCTCGCCGACTGAAGCGCTCTGAATCTCCTGCTTTCCGAGTCCCTGGAAGCGGAGAAGCTTAGCAATACGAACATTAGTCTTGTTATCCTGACCATATGTAACAATTGTTGCATTCTGATTCTGATTAATTGTACCTCTTACAACTCGACCGACTGCAATTCTTCCGATATAAGGATCGGAATCAATATTAGATACGAGAAGCTGCAGAGGTTCTTCAACCTCACCCTCAGGACAAGGTGTGTACTCAACGATAGTATCAAGAAGCGGAGTAAAATCAAGAGCTTTACCCTCCTGGAACTCCTTAAGATCAAGAGTTGCAATACCTGTCTTACCTGAAGTAAATACTGTAGGATACTCAAGCTGGTCATCATCAGCGCCGAGCTCTACAAAGAGATCGAATATCATATCAACTACCTGCATAGGACGTCCGTCCGGACGGTCAATCTTATTGATACAAACTATAGGCTTAAGTCCCAATTCCAATGCCTTACGAAGTACAAAACGTGTCTGCGGCATAGGTCCGTCATATGAATCGACAACGAGAAGAACTGCATCAACCATTTTAAGTACACGCTCAACCTCACCGCCGAAGTCAGCATGGCCCGGTGTATCTACGACATTAATACGAATATCCTTATACTGAATAGCTGTATTTTTGGCAAGGATTGTGATACCTCTCTCTCTCTCGAGGTCGTTACTATCCATAACCTGTTCAACAATCTGCTCGTTTTCTCTGTAAATACCAGCCTGTTTGAGCATTGAGTCAACGATGGTTGTCTTACCATGGTCAACGTGCGCGATAATAGCCACATTACGCATATTCTCAATCTTTGCCATTTGTATGTTCTCCTTTTCGAAAAGAAAAATATTATCCTATCTAATCAACTCATATATTTTCCTACTTAATGCTCATATTCGGTATAAAGCAGATTACACAAAATTTAGCACCTTAATCGTCGTTTTTATTTTTATTACGCAAGAAAAATCTGATAGGTGTTCCTTCAAAGCCGAAATTCTTACGTATCTGGTTCTCAAGATAACGTTCATATGAGAAGTGTGAAAGCTCCTTATCGTTTACAAACAAAGCAAACGTAGGCGGATTTGTCGACACCTGCGTTCCATAGTAAATCTTTAAATGTTTACCCTTATCCTGAGGTGTAGGAACCATGGCAATAGCCTCATTCAGCATATCATTGAAAACTCCCGTAGAAAGTCTTCTCTTGGCCTGCTCATTAACCTCGACTATTTTTCTGAAAAGCTTATCCACACGCTGACCGGTCTTAGCCGAGATAAAGATAACTGGAGCGTATGTCATGAAAGCAAAGCGATCACGAATTATACGAGTCATAGCCTCCATAGTACCTGTCTCCTTATCGACAATATCCCACTTATTTATTGCAAAAATGCAAGCCTTACCGGAATCATGTGCCAAACCGGCAACACGCGTATCCTGTTCGGTTACACCGACAGAAGCATCAATAAGAATTACACAAACATCGGCATGTTCTATTGCAGCAAGTGCGCGAACCATCGAATACTTCTCGATAACATCCTCTATTTTGCCTTTCTTACGCATTCCTGCCGTATCCACTATGGTGAACTTACCAAACTCATTCTCTACGTATGAATCAATAGAATCACGCGTTGTACCTGCAACATCGGACACTATACTTCTGTTATCACCAGTCATCTTATTTGTAAGCGAAGACTTGCCGGCATTCGGACGACCGATAAGTGCAACTTTTATGCTCTCATCTTCATCATTACCGTCCTTATCTTCCGGGAACTTCTCGAAAATCGCATCCAAAAGTTCACCTAATCCCAATCTGTGTGAAGCAGATATCGTAATAACATCGCCCAATCCGAGATTATAGAACTCATATGCCTCAGCCGGCATCTCACCGACCTTATCGCACTTATTAACAGCGACAACAACCGGCTTTCCTGACTTACGAAGCATTACACCTATTTCTTCGTCTGCTGCTACCATGCCTGACTTAAAATCAACCATAAACAAAATAACATCAGCCGTCTCTATTGCTATCTCGGCCTGAATTCTCATTCCCTGAAGGATTACGTCATCATTGTCCGGCTCAATACCGCCGGTATCAATCATTACAAATTCCTTCTCACGCCATTTCGCGGTAGCGTATATTCTGTCACGAGTAACGCCAGGGGTATCGTGCACTATTGAAATTCTCTCGCCATATAGAGTGTTGAAAAGTGAAGACTTTCCTACATTAGGTCTTCCTACAATCGCTACTACCGGTTTTCCCATTACTGTTTCCTCTTTCTTTCGACAATCTGATTTCTGTAAATGTATTTATCCTTCAGAACAGCTTTAGGGCAATTCTTCATATACCTTCTTGCCAATGTCCTGAACATATCCCCGACATCCGAAGTTACATAAACATCAGATGCCACCCTTCGTTTGAACTCATCAAGAGTCATATCATCCAAAAAAATATCCTCATCCGCTTTAAGCGAACTGCTGTTCAGAATAATCAGGTCAGGTTTATTTTCCGGATTCCTGCCGACAAGCTCATCTATTGTGTCACATATATCTCCGCCGGTCAAAAGACCGGTAACTGTTATTGTACTTCCGAAAAACTTATTCTCGACCGGTACAACATTAAAGTCTATATCAAAAAGGTCATTTATGTCTTGTGTGAATTTACCACAAAATGAAGCAGCATCTGTGCCGCTTATTTGAAACACTTTGTACTTACGAGAAGCATCAGCCTCAACCGAATCCGATTTAAATCTATCAACAAAAGAAGTTATCGGATTAGACGTCTTACTCTTACTTCTGAAGTATTCTATTGCACCGAGAGCAGTAGCTCTGTAGTCTGCTAACATCCCTACCCCGTTCTCAAGCTGCGGAAAATCTTCATAACAGTCAACATCCGGGATCTCACGTTCAGCTCTCAAATAGAACTCGTCTGCCGCATAGAATAATCTTATTCCGCGTTCCTTAAGAAATCTTCCCTGCCATTTATCAACAATATCAAGAACCTGTGATGCAGTATCCTTATTATAGCTGTCAATCGGAGTAAGCTTATTCTCATCTCTGAACTTGGTTTTACCAATCGGAACAACAGCTATCGACTTAATTGCATCTCCGACAGAAGCAAGATCTTCCAAAGATTTTTCCAACTCATCACCGTCATTATATCCCGGACAAAGAACAAACTGACAATTTATATCTATTCCCAGGTCTGCAATTCGTCTGATTCTGCTCATGATTTTCCCTGCATGCTTATTACGAAGCATCTTCACACGCAATTCCGGATTTGTCGTATGAACGGAAATGTTAACAGGAGACAATCTGTACGATAACATTCTCTCGAATTCGTCATCATCGAGATTGGTAAGAGTAACATAATTACCGGTAAGGAAAGACATTCTCATATCGTCATCCTTAAAATAAAGCGTCTCTCTCATACCTCTCGGAAGCTGCGCTATAAAGCAAAATATGCAATTATTATGGCAACTCATGCATTCATCCATAAGCGGATTCTCAAAAGACAGGCCTATCTTCTCATCATCATCCTTTTCAATCTCAACAGTTTGAGTAACACCGTCATGAAGTCTGAATGTCATGGTGAAACTGTCATCCAAAATGCGCATTCTGTAATCAAATGCATCCTTTATCGGTGTATCGTTGATTGCAAGAAGAACATCACCGGGAACTACTCCTAATTCCTCAGCTATGCTTCCCGGTTCAACTTGTGTTATCAGATTTTCTGCCGGCATTATCTTTCTCCTATGCTGTAGCTTTGATTTATGCTCAAGTTCAATGACTTAAGACGTAAAAAAAGGCAGTGTCTGTTTTAACACTGCCTTGTTAATCGTTAGTCGAATTGAAGATTATACTTCCTCGCTGAGCTTGATAACCTCTCTGCCATCAAGATAGCCGCAATTTTTGCAAACCTTATGCGGAAGCATCTTTGAATGACATTTTGGGCATTCTACGAATCCAGGCAAACTGAGCTTCCATGCACTTCTATGACGAGAAGTTCTTTCCTTTGACCATTTACGCTTTGGATGTGCCATTGTCTCCACCTCACTTTATATAAATATCAGAATCACTTCCGATTTGCTCTTCGCCACCGAGATTGATTCGAATCAGGTGGGAATTTTACTATTTTCATTACGCTACATAAGCACTCGGCTCACATATTGCTAAAAAATAATACATTACTTTTTTTCTTTTTGCAATAGGCATTTACTAAAAAAACAAAAACTTTTTTTATCTAAACGTACAAAAGGATGCAATTTGCATGCCGACTGCATAAGCAACGCATGATTTTTACCATAATTCAAGGCTGAATTCAAGTCAAAAACACAGTACTTCCCGTTCTACTTGGGAAAAGGAAGGATTGGCAAAATAATTGGCAGACAGTTTTTTGGGGAGGGGGATTCATAACTATCGGGCGGCCGGATTCACGGTAAACGGCCATTTTTTTCACTTTTACCGCGACTAAAATCGGGATTTACCGTGAATCTGAGCCATCAACCACCCGGATTCACGGTAAACGGCCGTTTTTTTCACTGTTACCGCGACTAAAATCGGGATTTACCGTGAATCTGAGCCATCAACCACCCGGATTCACGGTAAACAGCCATTTTTTTGGCTTTTACCGCGACTAAAATCGGGATTTACCGTGAATCTTAGCCATCAACCACCCGAATTCACGGTAAACGGCCAATTTTTTCACTTTTACCGCGACTAAAATCGGGATTTACCGTGAATCTGAGCCATCAATCACCCGGATTCACGGTAAACGGCCATTTTTTTGACTTTTACCGCGACTAAAATCGGGATTTACCGTGAATCTGAGCCATCAACAATCTCTGTCATCAGACATCCGGATTTATCCCCCCCTTTCCCACCTTAGTCACTGAAAATTCTCATCGGACGTGATGAAATATCTGTGGATGGGAATTAACTTGTTGTTTTTGAAATCATCGGAGACTCATTAGAGTTGAAATCATCGGAGACTCATCGGAGGCTCATTGGAGGATCGTTTGAGGAAAAAGAATGGAAAATAATAAGAAGTTGGAAGTGCTGGCTTTTAGCGATGAGATTGCTCGCAACAACGGATTTATAAAGTACAATGTTGGGTTTATAGCTGCGTTTTTGATTGTGTCGATAGTTGTAATGGTGATTGCCGCAGTTGTTTTGGGTGTGTGTTACGGCGATGTGGCAATGATAGTAGGCATTTTGGGCATGCTTGTTTTGTTACCGATTGTCATTGCTTTTTCTAGGTTTGTTGCGCTGGAGCGATGCCGCATTTACTGGTTTGAAGGAAGTCGTGTATATACAATGCGATTGCCGCGTGAATTCATTTTCGAGAGTGAAAATGGTGAGAGAACAGATGATTTCAAAAGCTTTTCTGCTTACGTAAAAATGCTTCTTAGCAGGATTAACGAAAATCCATGATTTCCGTTATTCCGGGACGCCAAAACGATGAACCGAAGAGCATGAATAAGTGCTGGATAGTTACCGGAATTGCGGTTATATGTTTTGTTGTTTTTCTGTTAACCGGTTATATGCGCAGTTTTGTTGAATAATAATATATTTAATATGTAGTAAATGATTATTTCTCGAAAATGGGTTCTCTGTCTATATCAATTTTGTCAAAGCAGCCGTGATAATCAGACTTACTGATTTCTGATAAGAATTGCACGACACGGTGCGCCGTCACTTCCGCCGAGATTCAAAGGAACAGCATTAAGAAGGTAAACGCCTTCGGTAACGCCGTCCAGGCGAATTCCTTCAAGCAGTACTACTTCTTTCTTTAACAATTCATAGTGAACGGCAGCAGGAGCTTCAAGCGGTCCGACCGTCTGTGACTCATTACCGATGAGCAAGATGTTCTCCGAAGCAAGAACCTTTGCGGCCTCCAAAGTAATATACATATCTCCGCCGATGAGAAGTCTTTTTGCTGCCTCTGCATCGATTGCTTTTGCTTTATTAATGACAGCGGCCATAACTTCAGCAGTTATTGCGCCGTCTGCGTAAGTAACATAACACTTGCCGACAAGTGCATTTAAGCTGAGTTCATCTATGGTTTTTCCTTCATTATAAAAATGATACGGAGCATCTACATGGGTTCCGTTATGTGCACACATCCGAAGACCTGTCAGATTACAGATACTTCCGCCTTCTATTGTCTCAAGTATTTCCCTTTGAGGTTTTTCATCACCCGGGAAAACAGAACAGGAAAAGAGTTCCTGCGATATGTCTATAACGTCCATTTTCGATACTCCGTATAAAAAATTTATACTTAATTATAACGCAATGTAAGAATTAATTATCCAACATATTTGTTCAGAGCGCTTGCGGTTTGATAGAGAAGTACGAGTTTGTAAATCGCGAGGGCTATTGTTGCTAATATGATAACAAGCAAACCAATAATGGAAAGAACAGGAACTATAAAGGCTAGAATTATACAAGCAGCAATTGCGATAAACAAGCCCCTATACATTTTCCAAAAGAAATCCCAGTTTTCCGACAGACTGCAGTCAAAATCAACAATGAGAGCTGAATGAGCGGTGCATTCATTATACATGGATACCAGGCCCAAAACTATAATTGCCAGATTGCTGAACGGTATCGTTCCTACAAAAGTTTGCAAAGCATTTAATGCTGCAACGATGAGTGAACAAACACCGGCTGTGCCATACTCGGAGCAAACGTCCTTGAGTTCTATCATGACAATTGCGCCGATAAATGAACAGATCGCCGATATAATATAACCCGCAGTTACCACAGTGCTGTTCTGAAAATTGGACATAACGGAAGCAATTGTAGAAGGAATAATCAGCCAGAAAACAAATGCAAGCAAAGGACCTGCTTTTCTCGCCTTATCGGCCAATCTCTTCTTGCGTTCAATCCTTAACTGAGCTTCTTTATTTTTGCCTTCTCGAATTGCACAGCCGACTGTCTCCTTACACTGATTGCATTTCTCAAGATTTGATTTACGGCAACATCTTGATATAGAACATTCACCGCCCGGAAAACGTCCCGGACCTTCTTTGCATCCCGGACAATTCAATTCACTCTTATACTGACAAGCAGAACAATCATTTCCACAATATGATTCAGACATATTAATTTCCTCCTTAAAACATAAACACTCATGCGTTGAATCAAACGCATGCATTAATATTCGCACATCGAAGAAATGTTAGAAAGATTGCCTGCATGGAATTACAATATTATAAATCGTAATAAAAAGAGAGTTGAACGTTCTTTTTATCGAAAATGTGGTTTCTCAAATCTCGGATAATTAAACCTATACGTTAATTCCATAGGAAGCGCATAGGATAAAGAACTCCGCGGAGCCTGTAAAGCCGAAGAAAACCTCTTCATAGGAAGCGCCGTTATTAAGCTTGGTTACCCAGGAATTAAAACCGTCTGTATCAGGTTCACGACCGAAAAATGCTCGATACATATATGCCACGAATTCCTCATTTGTCATTCCCTGACCCATAAATTCAGGACTGAATACAAATCCGTAACTGCAGCTTGTTCCTGTTACTTTTCCTTGTATAAGCTGTAACACCCAGCCGCTTTGTCCTTCCATGTCAGGAAGACGATTTAAGCAAACTTTATAGAGCCGAGCAACAAAGCAATTTACTCCGCCTTGACTGTCGTTTGGTATGCTCGGCAGATATATACCTGATACTACGCCGTAATCCAGACACAGATTATAGAACTCCGACGAATTTGCGAAGCCTGCAAATACGTCTTCTCGTGTAAGATTGTTATTCAGAAGGTTTACCCAGTAGTTAAATCCCGCTTCATCAGGAGTGCGTCCGAAGTACATACTGTAAAGGTCGCGAACGAATTCCTCATTTGAACGATTCTTGTTTATGTATTCGTTGCTGAAAATGAAACCGAAGCCTACCTGAGCACCACAGGCGGAGCCGTTTGTGAGTGAGTCAATCCAATATTTGTAACCGTCTTCGTCGGGTTGACGTGAGAGTGCAACATTGTAGCAACGGGTAACGAAGTCAGCTACGCTTTTCGGAGAGGAAGATGAGGACGGGTTGTCAGGTGAATCGGGACCCGGCGCAGGACTCGTGACAGCGGTCGGAATAGGCCCCGGAGTTGCGTTCGGTGCATGAGTCGGCTTGACACCGGAAGTCGGAAGCGGGCCGGAGGTTGGGGCAGGTGATGCAGTATTTATTGTCTCACGTTTTGATTCGACAAGGAGAAGACGGTTGTCGGGCAAATTGTTCTTATTGTCGAATTTTACGGTCGGTTCCTTGCCTGCCGCAAGACTGTTGTTGATGTCATACATGGCAAGACAGATGTTCATGTCGGAAGATAATGTGCCGTTATATTCAAAAACAAAAGTTAGCTCAGTATTATCGCGGAAGGTACCTTTGGATATAAGAATCGGTTCTCCGAAGTCGGATGTCTTGTTGCCGTTTGCATCGGTAATCTCAGCACATAACTGAATATCGAAGAAGGCGGGAGCAAGACCTGTATTTTTTATTGCGACTATGAGTTTATTGTCATAGCGGGCAGCAGATGTCACGGTGAAGTTATAGCCCAGTCGATTACACATTTCTTCAACAACGGCTTTTTGCTCATTATATATGTTGTAGCCGCAGTCGCTTTCTTGATCGAGCTGGAACATGGATAAATGAGCTATCTCGATTACCTCACGGAATCGGGACGGGGTCCATCTGACAAGATTGTTTTTATCGTAGTCGTTAACAGGGCCTGTTCCGTAAGTGTCCGGGTCCAGCATATAATGATACGGCAAATAGTTCTCGCCTAAGGTAGGCAGATTTGCCTTATAGGCAAGTCTCAACCCCCATTCAATATTAGGAGTGGCAATAAGACCGTCGTCACGCTTTGTAATTCCGATTGACAGAGCATTATCATATACTTCGCCGTATGCATCGGAGGTTATACAGAGAAGTGTCTTGTCAAAACAGTTTCTGTAAAACTGAACCATATCATTTTGTATTTCTGTTGAAGGCAATTTACTCTCGCTTGAAGCAGCAAAATGCCATTCGCCCCAATCTCCGAAAGGGCGTATATCAATGAATTCAATTCTCGGATCACCATCATATCTGTCGGCCAAAGCTGCGGCAAAATCTTTGCAAGCCTGCAGGTAATGTTTATCATCCCATTTCGGAACATCAATATACACTGAAGGATTACTGTCAAGTGCTACTCGTTCTTTTACGGCGCCCTTGGCATAAACCCAAGACGGAACATAATCATGTTCTGCGCCGTAATTATCTGTATGTTCTCCGTCATAAGAGGAATACGGAAGAATTCTTATTCCGTATGTCATGCCATGTTCTTCGCAGGCCTTCAGCATGGAGTCAATAGATTCCCAATTATATACTCCCTCGGCCGGATTTAAGTCCTTCCATTTATGATAACCGCTGCAGACAGTAGTAATATCCCAAGCGCGATTATTGTAAAGACCGCCTATGCCGTAAGGATACTCGCTCGTGAACATGAGAGGTGAATCTGCAGACATGATAAATCCCTTGTGCGGATTGGCTACAGGTCCGCCTGAGACTTCTGCTTCGTAATAATAAGCCGTTCCGACTGTCTTAAAATCAATATTTTCGGCAAGGATTGTGTCATAATCCTTGGCTTGAGGAGTACTGCTCGGGAATAACTGTCTGCTTATGATTTTTGCCGTTTCCCTGGCACCTGAAATTAGTATTTATTCCGTAGGCATAGTAATTTTCCGCTGTTGCAGTATGCTCCAGACAAAATTCAAGCCATAAGCGATACAAATCTATAACACTGACGTTCTCGGAAGCGGCTATTGCATCTGCCTCATTCCCGAACCATTTGTTATAGACGAGAGGATAGACACTGCAGTCTTCAATCATGCCGCTTTGTTTAATTATATAAACTGTCATGCCCTTTGCCTTGGCACGACGAACCATCTCTGTCACGGACGCTGCAAACTCGGAGGAATCTATTTTTCCGCTTTTGCCTATTTCCTGATAAATATAGTCATAAGCACCTGCTGCAATAAGAAGAATATCTCCGGATTTACCATAATATTCAGCGGTCTTAAAAGTGGAATTCAAAATTGCAGTTGAAGTAACGTCACCGGAAGAAATATTTCTTACATAGTATTTATCGGAATTTACATAGTCACCGAGGAACTGGCCCCATCCGTGCGGATCGGTGTCTTTACAATTATAGGAACTTGCCGCAGTATCATCACCGCAAACCCAGATTGTCGGCATGGTTACGGTTTCTGTTGAGATCTGCTCTATCTCGATTGCGCTGACTGAGAATTCATTGCCGCTGCCGTAAGTCGGATATATATTAAGTTGACCGTCAGTAACAGGTATCATAAACGAATCAATTGCGTTATTTCCGGTTAATGCATCAAGCTGACGTTGTCCTTCGGCAATAATAGCAGCGGTTTTAACGTTTCCTGTTACAACAGTAATTTTATAAACACCGGCTGTCAAATCCACATTAAAACTGTTATCGGGTACATCCGTAAAGTGAACCGCATCGCTGTAAGCTCCGCTTCCGCCTGAAGAGACATTTTTAACATAAGCTGTATTCGAGAAGCCGTATCCTTTGGACTTTGTATATGCTTCCGAAGCAGATACACCGATATATCCCGATGCCGTACCTTTATCACCGAGATCAAACTTCATTCTTGTCAAATCGGTATTTGCCGATACCTGAGTCAATGCAGGTAAAAAAGGTATTATTGTAAATGCCGTTAATAAGGTCAAAAAGACAGACAGAATTCTCTTCATAAAAACTCCTTTATTTGTCTCCCTTTGCCCCAAGCATATTATAATCCTCGAAAATATTTTACTCAATGACGATTCTGCTAATGCAAAATACACTGAAGACCTGTACTGCTTATGACGGAGCAACATGCAGTTATAAGCCAGTTATAAGGTCGGCGATAAATGCCTGACAGTCTCTTTGCTTTGAGGCGAAAATAAGAAGCGATAGCAGTCGTCCTGTTTCTGAGTGTTTTGAATATGAGGAAGCAGGGCGACTTTATGTGTCGCAAGTGAAGAATTAACAAACCGTTTTTATAACTACTGCTCTAATCGGAGTATAATTATTAATATTACTTGATATTTCTAACTGACAAGACGAAAGGAGAAACAGAATGAAGAAAAAAATTCTTAGTTTAATGTTAACTGCGAGTATGGTTGTCTCGCTTCTGCCGACTGCGATATTTGCTGCCGGCAGTAGCTATGATATTACCAACGGCACGGCTGAAAGTGACAGCGAGACGAATCACGGTTATATCACTATCGACAAGACGACAGCCGAAGAAGGTGAGACCGTGACGGTCACGGTCAATCCGGAAGACGGCTACAAACTCAAATCGGGCAGTCCGAAAATAAGTTTTCCCCAAGAATGTCCTGCTTGCGGCGAAGCGTTGACTTCGACAAAATGTGGCAAATGCGAAACTGAATTACCTAAACTGGTATTGAGTCAAGACAACATTTATACCTTCACTATGTCTTATTATCCTGTAACCGTTGTGGCAGAGTTTGAGTTCGTAATTTATTCTTTTGACTTTGAGACCGACTTGACGGAAGAGGGTTGGACGAATATTGATGATGACGGCGACGGAGAGGATTGGATCACAGGAACAAACAACTATGGTGGACAAGGATGGGGCGTTGATGGAAGCAGCTGCGCTGTTTCTCAGTCTTATGAAAATTATTCAGGTGGTATTGATGCGGATAACTGGCTGTTCTCTCCTCCTGTTACGATTCCTGCAGGCGGTGCTACTGTAAGTTGGTATGAGAAATCGCAGGATGGTTATTACTCTGATTCTTATATGGTTTATGTCGGTGAGAAGGTCGAAGCTACTGTGTATGATGAAGTTTCCAACCCTAACGGTGCAATGAAGGAACTTTATGCCGGTACAGCAGCCGGTCAATGGACACAATGTTCCGTGGAGCTTTCTCATGAGGAATATGCCGGAAAGACCGTTTATATTGCTTTCCGACATAAAGATTACGATGAATATATGCTGGAAATCGATAACTTTGAGGCTGTAGCACTCACCCCATTCTGCACCGTTACCTTTAATGTAGGTGAACACGGAGTACAAGTCCCTTCACAGACTGTAACAGAAGGTGGCAAGGTAACAGAACCTTCTACACCTTCCGAGGTAGGTTATTCGTTTGACGGATGGTATACGGATTCTGAATTTAATTCTGAATTTAACTTCGATTCTGCAATCACTAAGGACATCTCTTTGTACGCCAAGTGGTCATGCTTACATGAGAATACAGAGGTAAGAGATGCAAAGGATGCAACATGCGCAGAAGACGGATACACCGGTGATACATATTGTTTGGATTGCGAGAAGATAATCGAGGAAGGTAAAGCAATTCCTGCAATCGAGCATACCTGGGAGAAGGATTTTACAGTAGATAAGGAACCTACATACGAAGAAGAAGGAAGCAAGTCAATTCACTGTGCAAAGTGTGAGGCAACAAAGGATGTAACAGCTATTCCTACATTGGAGCCGACAATTACTCCAAGTCCGGAACCATCAGGCGAGCCGACACCGACAACCGATCCTAAGCCATCAGGTGAGCCGACTCCAACAACCGATCCTAAGCCATCAGGTGAGCCGACACCGAGTGCAGAGCCGACTCCTACAAATGAGCCGACTCCTACACAAGCACCGGAACTTAACGTAGGTGACTTTGTAGATCGTTGCTATGAAGTAGCACTCGGAAGAGAAGCAGATGAAGATGGTTATAACTATTGGAAGGATCAGCTTACAAACGGAGAAGCATGCGGCGCTCAGGCAGGCTTTGGATTTATCTTCAGCACTGAGTATGCAAACAAGA
>JAZLGO010000047.1:0-6754 GCA_045616305.1 Saccharofermentans sp.
ACTGGTTTCAAAAAATATTTTTATAAGGAGGCATAATTATGTCTTATATTCAATCTGCACGAAAATCGTGCAAAGATGTATTTAATAGTTTTCTTGTGGCTAATGCCGACTATGACAGCGAATTGGAAATTCCTGTTATTAAACCTATTTATATTGTACCTAATGAAGTAATATCCTTTTCAAAGGCGATAGGTTCTAAAGAGAATAATAAATGGATTCATTTTTATGAAGATGACTTTTTGTTTGAACGTATTTGGCGTAATCCTAAAAAGTATCTTCCAATCCTCAAGCGATTCAATGGCGTTATTCTTCCTGATTTCAGCTTATACAGAGATATGCCGTTTTGTATGCAGATTTGGAATATTTACAGGAGTCGTGCAATCGGAGTTTGGCTGCAAGCAAATGGCATTCTCGTTATTCCTAATGTACGTTGGAGCGATTATAGAACAGTTGAGATTTGCACTGCAGGATTAACTCCCGGTGGTGTGATTGCTGTAGGATCTCATGGATGTATAAAGGATTTAGCAAACAGACATGAATTCTCATCAGGTTTCAGCCAGATTATCAGAAGACTTTGTCCATCAACTGTAGTTATTTACGGAAGTACACCTTCCTATTTACTTGACGAGTGCAGTGCACTTGGAATTAATGTAGTTGTGTTTGCAAGTTCCATCTCACTTTCTCATAAGGAGGTGGTATAATATGGGAGCCGGATTTCATGGAGGGTTTGGTAACACTCTTGGTTCAACTTACAAAGGCAATAATGCATCAAGAGAAGAAAGCTATTCTGACAGAGGAATTGATATCCCTGAGCATATTAAAATTTATCTTACCAAGCTAATCAAAAAAGGGGATTATATAACTTCAAACAGTAATGACTTTTCTATGAAAGATGTTAGTATAATGTCAAAAGAAACTGGAGTTGAATTTGCTAAGGTCATTATAGGAAACAGTTCATATCTGATTCGTGGTGACAGAATTGGAACTGATATACCTGATAATCTAATTAAGAAGATAAAAACTGAATCTGGATCGCTTGAATTTCATTCTCACCCTCATAATGATGACTGCGTACCGTCTGCTGCCGATTGTGCGCTTATGAATACCCTTAAAAGATTGACAGGTCAAAGGTATAGTACAATTGTCACTCCTAATGGACGTACGAGCACATTCGATGAACACGGTGTAATATCAACTGGAACCGTTTCAAATCAAATTGATGATGATTTAAGGAATCTTTACATTAAAATGTTTGGAGGCAATTAATTATGTTAAATAAGACTGAAGCAAAAATGCTTGCTACAATTGAAATAGCTAATTTCTTTGGAATTGAGTACACTAAATCTCATTTGGAAAACGCTTGCGAATCATACCCTACTGATGATTACGATGAAGTTGATTATGAATACTTTCTCGGATTTGAAGGTGATAAAAACACAGGCCTTTGGTCTGTTTTTGCCAGAGTATCTGTAAACAGAGAGACAAAATCCGTTACCTTTCTTGATTACAAAACACCTGATGGAAAGAGGATGGAAAATCCTATTAAACCAATATCATTTACATGATATAGTTCTCAAATAAGGTGACAAAATGCATACAATTTATTTGAACGAAGAAGATTTAATGACTAATTCGAAGTATCCAATTATCGCTTTGCTAGATGAACTTAAGCAGTGGTTCATCGACAATTACCTACGAGAATAAGTGGTTTGGTTTGGGTTCCAATCACTTTTGCTGTAATTCTGAAAAAAGGAGGATTAATGGCTAACAGAAAAAATAGTAACGGAAATGGCAGTATTTACAGGAGAGCTGACGGACGATGGGAAGGAAAGTATTCCGTCTCTGACGCTGATGGCAGTGGTAAGTACATTCGTAAATCTGTATACGGCAAAACAAAGGATGAAGTCCGTAGACAGTTAACTCACATTCAAGATGAGATTGACGAGGGCTCGTACGTTGAAGAATCGAACTACAAGTTCTCGGAATGGCTGGATGTCTGGCTGGAATATTATGTTAAGAACGCAGTTAAGTCGTTCACATATGATTCCTACCTCGGTATAGTAAACAACTACATCAAGCCTGCTCTTGGCGGTGTGAAGATTAAAGAATTGAAGACCACACAAATCCAGAGATTCTACAATCACCTTTTGATGGATTGCGGACTTTCCGGAAAGACAGTGAAGAATATTCACGGTGTCGTTCACAGATCTCTTGAACAAGCTTATCTAATTGATGAGATTAGAAGCAATCCCAGCAAGAAGTGCACTCTTCCGAGAACAAGACGTCCGGAGATTGAGCCGTTGGAATTCGATGATATCCAAAGATTTCTACACGCAATCAAAGGACACAAGTATGAGAATGTCTATTACCTGACATTGTTCTCCGGATTAAGACAGGGCGAAGTACTCGGCCTTACGTGGAAGTACGTTGACTTCGAGAATAATTGCATTACCATATGCAAACAATTGAAGCGAACAACACATCACAAGGGTGCCGAATACGTTCTAGATTGCACGAAGAATGGTAGATCGAGATCTATCGCACTGGCTAATTCAGTTATTGATATGCTGAAGAGGCAAAAGGAATGGCAGGAATCATGCACTGTAGCGGCCGGTTCCGCCTGGAATAACGCGATGGGACTGGTATTTACCAACGAGCTTGGCGGTCATCTTTGTCACTCAACCGTCTACAACAATTACAAGCGAATTGTTAAGGAGCTTGGATTGGAGAACAAAAGGTTTCATGATTTACGTCATACCTATGCGGTAGCGGCTATCGAGAGCGGAGATGATATCAAGACAATACAGGGCAATTTAGGCCATTCTACGGCGAGTTTCACACTTGATGTCTATGGTCACGTAACCAAGTCTATGAGGCAATCTTCTGCTGCTAAGATGCAAGATTATATTAACAGGGTATCCTAAATCCTAGCTCATCAACCTGAGAGTTTACAAATATAATACGTCTATTGAGTACAGTAAAATCAATGGTTTTCACTCTCAATTGTCGTCAAAATTGTCGTCAAAACAGGTTTTTTGAGGGAATTTAGGAAAAAGGAAAACCCGCAAACGCAGTGTTTACGGGCTTTTCCGAAAATTAAGAACTGGCGGAGAAGGAGGGAGTCGAACCCTCGCGCGAGTTGCCCCGCCTAAAGCTTTAGCAAAGCCTCCCCTTCGGCCTCTTGGGTACTTCTCCTCACCGAATATCCGTTCTCTCTGGAACGTACGAGATATTCTATCACAATTGTTTACAAATTACTACACCTTTTATTTGTTTATTTTTATTTATGGGACAAACATGTCGGTAAAATGGTATTCGAAGTATAAATTATGGGGATATAAAACGCTTTAGATACGCTTTTCGGAAAAGAAAATAATGCTACAATAAATACATATTTTGATGGAGGGACATGTTATGATTAGGACCTGTAAAAACTGTGCAGGAATGTTAAAGTTTGATGTAGCGAGGGGCGGACTTTACTGCAACAACTGCGGTTCCGTTTTCAAGGTCGAAGAATTCGATAATTCTGATGCTGCTGAGGAGGAGTTTCTCGAAAATGATGATATCGAGTGCAGTATTTTCCAATGCAGCGCTTGCGGTGCTGAAATCTCGGTAACTGATACGGAAGCGTCAACCTATTGCATATATTGCGGTAATCCGACAATTGTATTCTCGCGTATCGGAAAAATGAAGAGACCGGAATGCATCGTACCTTTCAGAATAACTAAGGAAGTTGCCTTGGAAAAGGTTAGAGAGAATATGAAGAGAGGCTTCTTCGTTCCAAAGGAGATTCGTAACTTTGAACCGGAGCTTCTCAGAGGTATATATATTCCGTATTATGTTACACATATTGAATATGACGCTTCTATGCTTGTATCTACCAAACATCGTTCAGGAAAATCAACTGTTACCAGATATCACAAGCGTTCTGGCTTTGCTTCGATGCCTTGGGTTACTACAGATGCCTCAACTACGCTGGCAGATGACAGCAGTCAGAGAGTAGAACCTTATTATTTGAACGAAGCCGTTCCTTTTAATGAAGACTATCTTATAGGCTTTTATTCCGATATATCCGATGTCGAAAGTAAAGATGCAACAAAACTCGCTCAAAGAAGAGCAAAGGAAGTTTTCGATGAAGAAATTATGAAGGATATTAAAGGTTCCGACATGAAAATGGTAAATCAGCGCTACAGAGCGGTCGTTGTCGGTGAACCGGTTACAGCGATGCTTCCGGCATGGTTTCTGACCTTCAGATACAAGAACGAACCATACACAATCATTGTGAACGGTCAGACCGGAAAAACCGTAGGCGGTGTTCCATGGAAGAAGGTTCTTTTTGCCGTCCTTCTGACTCTTCTTGCAGCGGTTATCTCCATAGCAGCAATTTACGTTTTAACGGGATTGTTCCATGTTATGCTTTCCGGTTCTTCATCTTCACACCATCATTCATCAAGTAGTGATTCGAGAGGCAAACTTATCGCTTTCATTGGCGCCGCGGCAATCGCAGCAATTACGGCCGGTATAAAGAAAATCAAAAAAGTACTCGCTTCAATCAGCAGAACAACAGCAAGTACTCTCACATCTTATGTTAATAAGAGACAGAAAGGAGACTGATTATGACTGTATATTCGATTCTGGGAATTCTTTTCGGTCTTCCTTTAGGCATCGGTGCCGCTCTGTATATTATGGCAACAATTTTGGATAAATCTAACAATTACGGAGATACTACCGCCAACATCCACTCTTTCTCACGCGGTGGAATACTCGGAAAAGTAGTCGATGATCGCGCTAAAGCATCTACGCCTCTTGACCCGATACAAAATCCGAATATTAAGAATTTAGATAGCGCAAAGAAAGACATAGAGCGCACCAAAATTGAAATGTAAAGAAGAAGAAATATTTCTTCAATTTGATATGCACATATTTAATATATAATTTACTTGTGGAGTTTAGAACTTGTAGGTTTAGTTTTGGCATTTGAAACATGTGAGGACAAAGCAATGAAGATAGCAAGGCACTTTCTCGGTATTATATTAGTGTTGATTGTTCTTGTTACGGTTTCTGTACCGCTCATAAATAATTTGCTCGCTAAGGAAATTGCCGGCGACGTTCGTGAGATTAAGCTGCCGACGGGCGCTGTATATGTAGAATCTTTCGCGCAGGCCGGAAAGCTTGTCGGAAACGGTAACGGCCTTCAGTATGTAGGCGGAATTCTCATCAAGAGTGATTTATCCAAAGAGGATCTTCAGGCATACTATGAGCAGAAGGGCCTGGAGTGCACCATCGAGCAGCAATCGGACAGATCCATCGATTTTGACCACGGCTCAATTCTTCTCAGAAACGATATTTCCGATGGCAATTACTACGTTGTATATACTTGGGGAAACAGATATTATAATTCCATAATTTCTGATTTGGATATCAGGGGTCATTAATTTTAATTTTCGAAAATCGGCATTATGGGATTTTTTGATTTCTTTAAAAAGAAGACTGACAACAAAAGTGAAGCAAAGGAGAATATGGATTCTCTTACTAAGTCGGCAAACCCGTCCGAATATGACACACCTAACCCGAACGTTACGCTAAATGCTGACACGCCGAAGCCTATTTTTTACACTATATAACAAAGCAGACTCAAATTGCTTTAAGTCTGCTTCGGAAGAAATATGTCCAAGTTTTAAGTTAATTGTTTTAATTACGGATTTGGATACTCAAGGCTCTTAACAAAATCATCAATTACCTCTTTATCCTTCTTGCTGTCAGAGTTTGCGATTGCCATTACAATTGTATCGTCTGCATAGTAGATTCCTAAGTATGCGTCACCTTCTATTTCAATTTCATCCCAATCTTCTATCTCACCATTCAAAACAAAATAACCATAATACTTATTACTCATAAAAACGTATTTCGACGTGCCGTTCTTATCTGCGTCTTCAAAATCATCAAGCAAGTCATCGAAACGTTCTAATGCGTCGTCTTCATCTCCGTATTGAACATATGCGAGAATTATGTCATCATCTTCAATTATTGCCGCATATTCGAGTATGTCATCTTCAAACTCTTCTTCGTAGATATCGTCCTCGTCATAACCTGCCTCTTCGCAAGCCTTTACAAAATCCTTCTTCGATACCTTCTCAATCTTCGTGCATCCGGTCATTCCGAAAGCCATAATCGAAGCCAATGCCAATGCACCTACTTTTTTATTCTTCATAATTAAATCCCCCTTGTTCACATTAATATGTTCTGTTTTACGCCGCATCTGTTGTGCGTTACACTTAATTACAATATGATTATAACACATTGTTAATAAGAGTCAATACATTTTTTGTTTTTCTATGAAGATGATTACTTTTTTGAACGCTTATGGAGGAATCCGAAAAAGTATCTTTCAATCCTTATTGGTCAATCATATCTTTTAAACTAAACAGGGCTGTCTCAAATTATAGGTACGATTAATTCACAGAGTGAGGCAGGCCTCGACCCCGATTATTATGGCTTTCTATATTCAAGCCAGAGACAAACAGCCCGGATTCACTGAAAACCCGTTTTCAGTCACTGTAAAGTGACTCAAATCTCAAATGACGCGGCGGTCAAGCGTCGCCAAAATCACCCTAAAACGTCGCTGTCGGCGACAAAAATCACGTATTTTAGCGACACGGCGGTCGGGCGTCGCCAAAATCACCCTAAAACGTCGCTGCCAGCGCCAAAAAACGCCTATTTCAGCGACGCGGCAGTCAGGTGTCGCCAAAATCAC
>JAZLGO010000048.1:0-22146 GCA_045616305.1 Saccharofermentans sp.
GCAATAGCGTTTGATCTGAACAAACTCCACAACCGAATACAAAGCAGAAGGATCGGGCAAGCACTTTTCCCACTATCAGAATCAGCTTAAAAAAGAAAAAACGCTCCAGAAACTCTCCTGAGCCGGCGTTAGCATGCTCGAAAATCAAGTTATCTACAAAATACGCCCCTGAAGACAGTTTTTTACAATATTCTGCGCTCTTTTGTGCCGTGTTATGAACAAAATAAAAGGGTTGCCTCTAAGTGAAATAATCACTTTTGAGACAGCCCCTCTAAAATACTTAAATATTTATATATATTGCTTATTACATATCATCCTTAAGTCTTGATTCAACTTCCTTAAGATTCATTGATATTTCTGCGGCGCATTTAGCAATTGAGTTGTTAACTCGCTCAAGCTGATCCTTTACATAGCGATCCGCATTACGGCAAGTCTCATCATAAAAAGCCTGAGCCTCAGCCTGTATTCTTCTTGCCTCTTCCTGAGCACCCTTTGTAATTGAATGTTCATTTACTTTATTCTTGTAGGCAATATCAGCCTTATCAGCCATATTGGCAGCATTCTTACGAGCTACATCAATGAGATGAGTACCTTCGGCAACAATCTTATTAGCCTCTTCAATTTCCTTCGGAAGACTGTCTCTGAGGTATTTAAGCTCGCCGATAATTACCTCCTGATCAACTCGTACCATCGTTGTAAACGGAAGAGTACTTCCGTTCTCAATCATCTGTATAATTTCATCAATGTGTGCTATAGGATTGTATCTCTGACCATCCATTATTAAGTCCTTCCTTTCTTAAGTGACGTGGCTACAAAATCATGTATCTCACTCGGCACCATTTTAGATATATCCCCGCCGTAATGACCGACTTCTCTTACAATCGAAGAACTTGTAAAAGACAAATCTGCCCTACACGGTAATAATACTACATCATAAGTATTTTCAAGTAATCTGTTAGCTGCAAACATCTCCGTCTCATAACGAAAATCAGATTCTGATCTTATCCCTCTTACAACTGACGAACAATTCAATTCTCTGAAGAGATCAACCAGTAATCCGTCCTTTGCTATAACCTCAATATTTTCGTACTTCTCAAGAGATTTACGAGCCATCTCTACACGTTCTTCAACGGTAAAGAAAGGATGTTTCACATCATTGTGCATTATCGCAACAACAAGCTTATCGCACATTTTGGATGCACGCTTAGCTATATCTCGATGCCCCGATGTAAACGGATCAAAACTGCCCGGAAACAAAAATACTTTCAAATTCCCTCTCCTACTTATAAATACTATAAACTACAAAAGAATGTTATCACTGACAACCCATAACTACAAGAACGATTAAATTTCAGATTTATTACATCTTTGTTTAAATCTGTGTCATTGGCATGCTCAACTATTAAAATTCCGTCTTCTTTGAGTAAATTAAACTCTTTTATTGCTCCGGCCACCTCATTAACCTGCTCAGCCGCTGCCTTATACGGCGGATCCATAAAAATTATATCAAATTGCTTTCCCGCATTACCAAGCTTAGTCATGGCGGAACCGATAGAATCTTTCATTACTGTTATATTGCAACCGTCATCTGCATTTTCCAAGGTATATTTACCGGTTCTTCCTTGTTCCTTAAAATGAAGTTTCTCAAGATTTTGTTTGATTACGGCAACGCTGTCAGCCGCTTTATCTACTAAGACTGCACTTGATGCTCCTCGACTCACAGCCTCTATCCCTATCTGACCCGAGCCCGAAAACAAATCAAGAAAATCTATATCATATAGCCTGTTCTGAATCATAGAAAACAAAGCTTCCTTAACCTTATCGGTTGTCGGTCGCGTTTTATCTCCTTTGGGTGCATTCAGTATTGTTCCTCTGAATTGTCCGCTTACTACTCTTGGCATAACTCCTCCAAACACTAAAGTGTACTCATTTTATCACCAAATCGATATTTAAACATTATATCAATATTATGTGACAGTCTGTCTGCCTCATCAGATTCATTCTCAACAATTTTGCTTACCGCTTCACATACCTGTGAAGCCAACTCTGAATCAGTAAACAAATTGGCAGCTCTTAATTCAGGAATACCATGCTGCTTCGTTCCGAAGAAGTCTCCCGGACCTCTTAACTCCAAATCCTTCTCGGCCAATTCGAATCCATCCTCTGTGTCGCACATAAAATTCAGACGCTCTCTGGCCTGCCTTCCTACATCCATATTGGCAAGAACACAATAAGACTGCTTACTGCCTCGGCCGACTCTGCCTCTCAACTGATGAAGTGTTGATAACCCGTAACGATCGGCGTCCATTATCATCATTATTGTTGCATTAGGATTATTGACACCGACCTCAATAACTGTTGTAGAAATCAAAATTTTGATATCGCCGTTAATATACTGTTCCATAAGAGCAAGCTTCTCATTCTCCTTCATAGAACCGTACAAAACAGCTGTTCTGTACTCGTCAGTTATACCGTAAAGGCTCAGCTTATCATACATTTGCTTAACACCTACAGGTACATACTGTCCGTTATCATCATCCTGTATATCATCAGAATAAATATAGCCGTCTTCGTAATGTCCGCCTAATGAATATGTACTCGAATCATTATATCCGTCAAATCTGACTTTCTCATTTTTATCATCGCTGTCCACACGTGAACATACAATATATATTTGTTCATTATTTTTAAGTCTTTCCCTGATAAAAAACATAATAGACTTATCATCATGCTGATCTACAGTTGATGTAATTATTTTCATTCTTCCTGCCGGTTTCTGACGAATAACAGACGTATCCATATCACCGTAAATACACATTCCGAGCGTTCTCGGTATCGGTGTCGCAGTCATTACAAGGCTGTGAATACTGTTAGCATCTCCGCTTCCCGTCAACAGCTTCTCTCGTTGTTGAACTCCGAAGCGATGCTGTTCATCCGTAATAACTAATGACAAATTCTTAAATACAATATCATCAGTAAGAACAGCATGTGTTCCGATTACCAGCTTCACTTCACCGGATGCAATTCCGGCTTTTATTCTGCGCTTCTCAGATGCAGTTGTCTTACCTATAAGTAACTCTGCGCTTATACCGGTACCCTCCAGAAGCTTTAATGCTTCAGAATAATGCTGACTTGCAAGAACCGAAGTAGGCGCCAAAAGAACCGACTGGTGTCCCATAAGCGCCGTCATGCCCATTACAAGAAGCGCAACTGCTGTCTTACCGGAACCTACATCACCCTGAACAAGTCTGTTCATGGGTGACGATTGCATTAAATCAGCTTGAATATCTTTAATTGCCTTCTTCTGATCATCTGTAAGTTCAAATCCAAGATTCTTACGAATCAAATTCCACTTATAATTTATCTCTGAATTACCATTCAACTTAGAAGCATCTATTATCGCCGGCGCTTGCTTGGACTTCTGAACAGCATTAAGTCTTTTTATTCCTATACCGAGAAGAATCAATTCCTCATATTTCAGGCGCAATAATCCACGCGAAGCTTCTTCCGTACTGTTTGGAAAATGGACCATTCTGTATGCATCTTCTTCGCTCGGTAAATCAGATTCGGATGCTATCGAATCCGGAATCACATTCAACAGTTGGTTGCTGATTAAAGACAATGCGGTCTTTACCCATTTTGCTATCTGATTAGAGGTTATTCCGTTAGTAAGATGATATACAGGGCGAATTAAGTTTCCTTTTATTGTCCCTTCTTCACTTATCTTTTCTATCGAAGGATTACTTAACTGAAATTTGCCGTTAAAAAATCTTACGGTACCATGACAAAAGCATTTGTCTCCGCGTTTATATTGGTTAAGAATATAGGGGCTGTTAAAGAAAACTGCTTCAATACTTCCGCCGCCGTCAGACAACCTAAACACTACAGGAGACGTCCTTTTGTAACCGGCCCTTCTCGGTTCTGTCGCAATTACTCCGATGAACGAGATATCGGTATTATCTGAATAATTCCCCAACTGAACAATCTGCGACCAATCGTTATAACGCCACGGAAGGTATGTTATTAAATCATATATTGTAAATACGCCAAGGCTGTTAAGCTTACGCTCAGCTTCCGGGCCTATGCCATATAACAGATTAACCGGACTGTCTAATTTTACTGTGGGCATACCATACTATCCTTACTCTCTATTTGCAAACAATCGTTCTTTTATTGATAATATAACATAACCGCATTATGTTATCAATATGCTTATCATCAGATTCTCTTGTTGCAAACAGATGCCATCGGACATTCATTGCAGGAAGGCTGTCCTGCCTTACAAAAAGAACGACCGAGAGCAATCATTCTATGTCCTAAATTAATCCGCTGATTCTCTTCGAAAATACTGTTCAAATCCCTCTCAACCTTCAGAGGATCAGTCTCATCTGTCAGTCCGATACGATAAGCTACACGTTTAAGGTGTGTATCTACAACAATTCTTTGTATTCCATACACCTCACCTACGATTAAATTTGCAATTTTACGTCCTATACCGCTTACTCGCATAAGCTCATCAGTATCACGCGGAATCTGTTCATTCCAAACTTCGATATAGTATCTTGTAAATTCCTTTATTGATTTTGCCTTCATTTTAGATAAGCCGCACGGTTTTATCATACTTTCGAGAAGTACAGAATCCATCTCATATATATCACGCGGTTCGGGATATCGACAGAATATTTTCTCCGTCTCTGAATTTACACGCTTGTCTGTACATTGGGCCGAAAGTATTCCTCTGACCGCAAGACGATACGGTGTATCTTTAATTAACGAACATTCAGCATCAGCAAAATTTGACTCTAATACGGACCACACTTCAACAGCAGAATTCATTTACTGTTTACCTCGTGCTATCTCTTCTCGCGGAAGGGCAAAAGTAAATCTGAAACTTGCACCGCCAAGGGAATCGCTCTCATCAAGATAAATACTCTGATTATGACCGACAAGAATTTGTTTACATATATACAGTCCCAAACCAAAACCTTCCTGCTTACGTGAAGAATCCAATTTGTAAAAGCTCTCAAAAACTCGTGCTCTCTTATCTTCCGGAACGCCGGGACCGGAATCCTCTACAGAAATACGAAGTTTTCCCGCCTTGTTATCCCTATGGGCGCTGATTTTAATCTTACCGCCGTTCGGAGTAAATTTAATTGCGTTGGATACGATATTATATAAAACACGCGATAGAAGATGTGCATCACCATATGCATCAAGTGAATCGGTATCATCATATCCTCTAACCACCAAAATATACTTACTGTTCAACTGTGGCTCCAATCCGTCCACGACATCATTTACCATATCTCTGAAGCTGAATACCTCCATTGAACTCGCTTCAACTCGAGACAACGAAGACGCCTCTGTCATGGAATTAACAAGTGTTCTGATACGTTCAACCTCGTGTTTAATCATATCAAAATACTTAATATACATTTCTTCAGGAATTATGCCGTCAATCATAGCCGTAACAAAACCGTTTATAGATGTAAGCGGCGTTCTGATATCATGTGCTACACTTGAAATAAAAATATTACGATCATGTTCCTGATTCTCAAGAATATCAATCATATAATTTACAGTTCGAGCCATATCAGATAAATCCGAAGACAAAGAATCATTTGCAAACTCGTTGTCATTCGTAAATTTCTTACTGACACGAACTGAATAATCACCTACAGCAACTTTATTTATTACTCTCGACATTTCTCTTATCGGACGCGTGCTGAGTCTTATAAAGAAGAGACACAGGACGATAGACAAAACTACTGCTATAAACCATGGATACAGAATAATTGATTTAAATTCTTCTATCATCAACTCATTGTCCTGGCATTTGACTGCTACTAAATAGAAATTCAAATTCTTCACTTCAGAACAGTGAAGTGCCAAAATATTATTATCAGAGAGCAACCCTTCTTTATAGTCATCCTTCAATTCGGAAATGTTATTCTTGAGAAAAGCTTCATCAATTGAATATGTTTCAGGTGAATACTTCGTCGCATGTACAATCTCTTTTGTATCAGGATCCACAAGAAACAGATTACAACCCGAAGCACCGTTTTGAGTATTCATCACAGTAAACACAGTGCTCTGATAATCATTATCCACAGTAGAAATCCCGGTGCTTCTCAACATAAAATTAATTGAATTAGAAGTTCCTTTTGAATGAATCTCCGTAATCTCAACAACCTCATTAACGTACCTATTTTTCAAATTCTCATAAGAAAGAAAAATAAGCACAGCAAAACTTACTACTGTACTTATTACAAGAACTATATTAATGAAGAAAGTAAAACTTGCCGATACCCTGCGACTTCCACTAGACATATTGATATACCAACTGCTTTCAGATTAAATAGTAAAAAAAGCTACGGCGGGTAGAATCCCCGCCATAAGCTGCACAAAACTTCTTAACTAATAAATTACTGCTTGGATTCGAATTTGTATCCGACACTCCAAATAGTTTTAATCATCCAATGATTCATATGTTCCGGAGTCTCAATCTTCTCACGAATTCGTTTAACATGAACATCAACGGTTCTGGACTCTACGAAGTTCTCATATCCCCAAACATTCTCTAGGAGTTGTTCTCTGTTAAATACTCGGTTAGGATTCGAAGCTAAGAAGAATAAAAGTTCCAATTCCTTCGGAGGCATATATATATCGTTTCCGTCTACCGTAACAACATATCGATTCTTATCAACTACAAGACCTGGATACTCGACAATATCGCTTGAGAATTCAGAGTTCTCTCCGGAACTCTCGGCAACGCTCGGCTGTGAATCACTTCTTCTTAAAACAGCTTTGGCTCTTGCAAGAAGTTCCTTAGGTTCAAACGGCTTCTGAACATAATCATCAGCACCCAACTCAAGTCCTACAATCTTATCAAGAGTATCAGTTCTGGCAGTAACCATAATAACAGGAATATTAGATGTCTTACGAACTTCTCTGATGATATCATTTCCATCCATACCCGGCAACATTATATCAAGAATTATTAAATCAGGCTTTGAAACGTTAAAGGTAGCTACAGCTTTGTCACCTTCCATACATACAGAAACAGCATAGCCTTCTTTCTCAAAATAGAGTTTCTCTAACTCAACAATACTCGGATCATCATCAACAATTAAAACTTTCTTCATCTGCTCAGCCCTCGTTATTATTTATTCTTTCTACTTCCTCCGTAAACAAAGCTACATCAGTAAAATCTCTGTAAACAGAAGCAAATCTTACATATGCAACCTTATCGATTTTGCGAAGACGTTCCATAACTATCTCGCCAATCTCATCAGTCGACATTTCCAAATTACGTTTTGCCTGAATTGCAGATTCAATATCGTTCAATATCTGAACCAAAGTATCGTTCGATACAGGTCTCTTTGAACAAGCAGCCATCAAACCGTTCATCAGTTTCTCACGAGAGAAGTCCTGATGCGTTCCATCCTTTTTGACCACTCTCAATTGAAGACCTTCAATCTTCTCGACTGTAGTAAATCGATTATTACAATTTAAACACTCACGTCTTCTGCGTATCGACTTACCGTTGTCAACCACTCTGGTATCAATAACCTTATCCTCTGTTGATCCACATTTAGTACAAAGCATAAAACACTCTCTTATTATACTACAATTTTTTTGATATTATTCACCATCATTGTTATTTGAACGATAAAAAGGCATCCAAGGAGTTTTTGGCTTGCGCTGATTATCAACCGGAGCCGTCTGCGGAGCCACATTTACCTGTGGTCTTCCACCCATTTGATTCTGTGGCTGCGGATTAACAGGCTGCTGCGGAATAGAAGTAACAACCGGCTGCTGTACCTGCTGCTGTGGTACCTGCTGTGATACCTGCTGCTGATATGGATTTACCTGCTGCTGGTACTGCGGCTGAACATTTACAGGTTGCTGCTGTACCTGTGGTTGCTGATTCTGATACTGAGGAACACGAGGAGCATTCGGTCTGTTTACAGACTCATCACCGAACATGAAACCAGGCTGTGCCTGTGGCTCATTATTTACAGGAGCAGCATAAGTATTTCTCTGCTGAACATTAGTTCTGTTATCCTCAGGCTTATTATTGGTAATAGGGCTGCTGCTGCGTGATAATAAGGTAGTATTAGCTCTGTGATTTGCAGATGCATTGATACTGTTATCAAATCCGGATGCAATAATTGTAATAAAAATCTCGCCCTGTACTGTATCATCTACTACGGCACCTACAATAATATCAGCTTCGTCAGATGCAGCTTCACGAACAATCTCAGAAGCTTTGTCAATCTCACGGAGTGACATATCCTTTCCGCCGGTAAAGTTGATAATTACACCCTTAGCACCGTCAATAGTCGTATCAAGGAGAGGAGAATTAATTGCACTCTTAACAGCCTGAACTGCTCTGTCCTCACCTGAACCCTTACCGGTACCCATATGACAAACACCGGCCTTGGTAAGTATTCTTCTTACATCAGCAAGGTCAAGGTTAATAAGACCCGGGATAGCAATAAGGTCAGAAATACCTGCAACGCCGCTTCTCAAAATCTTATCTGCAAGAAGGAATGACTCTTCGATTGTCGTTGTATCTTCAACTGCCTCAAGAAGCTTATCATTTGCTACAACTACAAGAGAATCAACATATTTCTCAAGTTCTCTGATACCTCTCTCGGCATTCTGAGCTCTCTTTACGCCTTCAAATCCGAATGGTCTTGTTACAACAGCTACAGTAAGTATTCCCATTTCCTGTGCAATCTGTGCTACAACAGGAGCAGCTCCTGTACCGGTACCGCCACCCATTCCGGCCGTAATAAATAACAAATCACAATTTCCGATTGCTTTTGCAATTTCTTCTCTTGATTCCTCGGCTGATTTCTCACCGATGCTCGGATCAGCACCGCAACCTAAACCACGGGTTGCTTTCTCACCGATTTGTATTGTAGTGACGCTGTCTCTAGATCTTTCCTTTGAACGTGCAAGAGCCTGGCTGTCAGTATTAATAGAAATAAAATCAATTCCTACTACACACTCACTTACCATTCTGTCAACGGCATTACATCCGCCGCCGCCTACACCAATTACCTTAATGATAGCAGAATTAGCTTCATACATATCAAATCCGTGTTGTTCTGACATAATCAGTCCCTCCAAAAACTTTATTAAAAATCATATATTATTATCAATATATAGTACATCAATTTGAATTGTAACCTAAATATTGTATCGCTTCAATATTAAAATCGGGACTTATCGTGTCAACTTGATTAAGTTTTGTTACTGTTATGTGATAAAACATCAATATTGACGGTAAATATACTCTTCGCCTGTCATATCCAATGCTCCGTCAATCAAATTATCAAACGCATTTTCGCGTATGCGCTGTACAAGCCAGTTCATATCATCATTTATGCTTTCAACAGATTGAAGTTTAACCTGAAGAAACGTTTCTGAAGGAAGTTTAAATGTTAAATATATCATTCCGCTCGGAATAATCCTTATCTCACGAAGAGATTCATAAAAGCTGTAATCATCTGCAAAAGTATTATTTACATCCGCCGCAAGAACTGCTCCCAAAATAATTACTGCCTTCTGATAATCATCTTCATCTGCTATCTCGATTTTCTCACCAAGCATAACATGATTTATTTCAAGTCCGCATATAACAGGATTGTATCTTTCAATTCCATCATTCGAAAGGCTTAACTCAACGACAATTCCGTTTGTATCAACGGTGGCAAAACCGTCATTAAGTCTGATACAGGCAACTCTTGCTCTTTCTTTTACCGTAACACTTACAGCTGAGGGAAAAACAGCATGAATCTTTATATCCTCAACATACGGATAACGACTTATTATACTATTCTCTGTCTTTCCGTAATCGAGACGTATAATATCCAAAATATTACCGTTAACGCCCTTATAAATATGATCTCCGTAATTAACTCCAATCATATTTATTATCTCTTCATCTGTTAAAACATAATTGCCTTCAATTGAAATTTTACTTACTCTGAAACGAGGGGATAAAAACAAAAATAAAATAAATGACAACAAAAGCACACCGATCAAGGCATATACTAATATCTTGCGGTGTTTTACAACAAATTCAAGCGCATCGTTTAAAGGAAGTGATTCTTCTTTGTCCGAACCAAACAAGTCATCCAAAGAATAATCACTTGTATCAACGCTTTCTTCTTTTTCGGAAATTTGCTGACTTTCTATTCTGTTTTCAGCTTCATCATTATCAGCCATTATGTCTTTCCCCTACAAGTTCATTGATTGCTCCGACTATTCTGTCATTACAATCGTTTACTGCCAGTTTTCCTGCATTAATACGTATCTCGGCACGTTTTTTATCATCATTAAGTAAATCTTTAAGAACAGGAACAAGTTTTCCCGCTTCAACATCGTAATCAGACATAAGAATTCCGCCGTTACTGTCAGAAAATGCCGAAGCATTGAATGTTTGATGATTCTGCGCAGCATACGGATAAGGGACAAAAACATTGCAAGCACCTATTGCGGCAATCTCGGCACAAGTAACAGCTCCCGCTCTGGTTATTGAAACATCCGCTCCGCAAAGATACTCATTAGGATTATCAATGTATTCCATTATCGTCAGATTCTCCGAGATTTTGATATTGCTGTCAATTTTGCCTGTTTGCTGTTTGCCGCTTCCCAAAACGAACTTTACATCTGCAAAATCCGGATTTGAAGCACACTTGATAATAAAATCATTTATCGTCTTAGCACCAAGACTTCCTCCCATAGCAAAAACCAATTTCCGATTATCATCTATTCCGAGTTTCTTTCTGCACTCAGAATACTCATTATTAAACATTATGCTTCGTATAGGATTTCCGGTATATACTACCTTTCCTGCCTTCGGGAAAACATTATCCAAATTTGGGAAACCGGTCAAAACAAGTGCCGCTCTCCTTCCCTCCAAACGATTTAATCTTCCCGGAAATGCATTGGATTCGTGAATAACAACAGGTATTTTTTTTATTGAAGCTGCCGAAAATAACGGTGCGCAAACGTAACCGCCGGTTCCGATAACCGCATCCGGCTTAAAACTGTCAATCAATGTTTCAACTGCATGTCTGCCTTGTCTCAAAGCCTTTAATGCAACTACCATTTTCTTATTCGGTTTCATCGGAAACGGTTTTGCCTGAATGTATTTCATCTCATAACCGGCTTTTGTTACCAATTCGCTTTCAAGACTGTTTTCTCTTCCGACAAAAAGAATGTCACAAGTTTCATTCTTATCACCGTAAAACTTTTTTAAAGCATCTGCTATTGTGATGGCCGGATTGATATGACCTGATGTTCCGCCGCCGGCAATTATAAATCTATAACTCATTTATGCACCTTTCTCTCAACACTGTTTGCGGAAGTTTTACCCGATACCGCTTTATGTCGCTTACTATTAACTGTTTTAACAGCTTTTACAGCATTTGTTTCTGTTATCTCCTCAATTTCCTCTGCTTCATCAGTCTCTTCAGAATTTGCAAATTCCGGATCTGATACCGTATCAAAATCATACGGAGTCTTTGTTCCGCTTCTGGCAACACACAATATCATACCATAAGCACAAAGAAAAATAACTTGCGCCGTTCCTCCGTAGCTGACAAAAGGCAATGATACACCTGTAGGCGGTGTAACCTGAAGATTAACGCTGATATTCAACAGCGCCTCAAGCATTATCATTGTTGTATATCCGACTGCAATTATTCTTGAGAAAATATCCTTGGCTCGTAATGCGACCCTCATACACAACCAAAACATAGCCATATACAATGCAATTAATATGCACCCGCCGATCATTCCGGTCTCCTCAACATATATTGCAAATATATAATCTGTATGAGCCTCAGGCACATAATGGTACTTAGAACGGGAATTACCGATTCCGACACCCTTAAGTCCGCCTGATCCCAAAGCAGCAAAAGCGTTATCATACTGCATTGTATCATCTTTTGAAAGAGTCGAATCATCAGAGCTTAGGGCAAGTCTTGTAAATACATGTTCAAAATGGCTGTGCAAATAGTCGTTAACTTTAACCTTTATTCCTACATTCTCAGGCAACACCAGAAAAACGCCTACAGCCATAACAACAACAAGTATATACGGAAGCATACCCTTAATCCACGTCTCCAAAGACAATCCGGATACAAGAACACAAACAAACACTATTATTCCTATGATTATAAAGCCGGAGGTATGCGGCTGAAATAAAACTATAAGGTCGTAAACCAACAAAATGGTAACCGGAATCAAAAAATCCACACAGGCAAAATGCATTTTCGGAGAACTCATTTTCTTATTCTTCTCAGCACTCTTTGCTCTTGTACGAATTACCCAGTCTCGATAAATCGCGTAGGCTACTATTGAACCAACCTTCAAAAGCTCTGATGTCTGGAATTCTACTCCGAGATTAAGCCATCTCTTAGCACCGTTATGTGTTACACCGAATAATCTCGTTGCAAGCAAAAGAGCAAGCAAACCACCCATAATGACATACATATAGAACGGTTTCTTAAATTTATCTATTGGGATTCTTGAAATGAAAAATGCCGCTACAATACCAATCAAAGTAAACATAAGCTGTTTACGAACATAGAAAGCAGCATCAGGTACAATTGCTTTGGTTTGCGCATCTATTACAGCCGTAGCTGCGGATACCGAATAAAGAATAACCATTCCCCACACCAGCAAAACAATAAGAATTATCCAAAGCGGAAGCACCAAAAGATAGTTACTGTCCGTTCTCTTTCGTTCCAGCTGATATGCCTCGCTGCTTTTCACAGCTACATTTTTTTTGCTTTTAAAACGCAACTTCATGAATTACCCTCGTCTACAAATTCCTTAGCCATCTTCTGAAGCCCGAATGCATTGGAGCCTTTGAATAAAATTAAATCATTTTGACTGATAATCTTTTTCAGTTCTGACTTCATTGCCTCTGTGCTTTCAGTAATGATTATTCTGTCTTTATAATTCTTTCCCCGTTTCTCTGTTCCTTCTGTATAACCGCACCAGATGTCCTGACTGTTGTCGCCCGTTACCAGAATAGAATCAAAATCATATTTTGAAAGTTCATAACCTATATCATGATGTATTGAACCGGCAAAATCACCGAGTTCAAGAACACAGCCCAGTACAAGAATCGTTTGATTGTATTTTCGAGAAGAAGAGATAACATTCATATTCTCAAAAGCAGCACTCATTGACTCAAAGGAAGCATTATACGCATCATCAATAATGGTATACTTTCCGGTTTTTATCAAATTCCCTCTTCCGGGAAGGACTTCATACTCTGACAGAGCCTTCTTTGCCGCTTTCAGATCCAGTCCGAGTTCATATGAAGCAAGCATTGCAAAAAGTGCATTACGCACATGACACACTCCGCAAACAGGAATAAATACATCATTAACATTTATATCCCGCGATACAAGATTAAACTCAGTACCGGAACCATCATCCCTTATTGATGTATTGCAGGCATTAAAACAAAACTCGGTTATCCGCTTGTTTTCAGTAGATACTGAAGCAACACGAATACCATCATCCAAATCGGAATGTGTATCAACAAATCTTCCAAGATAATCATCATCGCCGTTAACTATAAGAAGGCTTCCCGGCTTCATTCCGTGAATTATCTCGGTTTTAGCCTTGAGAATGTTATCACGACTTCCCAACCTCTCTATATGAGAACAACCGATGTTTGTAATAAGTGCCACATCAGGTTCAGCTATATGTGTAAGATAATCAATCTCACCCAACAAGCGCATTCCCATCTCAAGAACAAGAACATCCGTATCGGTAGGCGCATCAAGAATTGTATTAGGAAGACCGAGCTCGTTATTTTGATTGGATGGCGTAGAATATACCTTCAATCCGCTTCTTAACGCAGTCGCAACTATCTCTCTGGTCGACGTTTTTCCTACAGAACCTGTCACTGCAACTACCTTAAAATGCTGTCTCCTGCGATAATAAAGAGCAAGCATACCAAAAGCTTTAACAGTATCTTCAACCAATATCGCAGGTACAGGTAACGGCAAAACACTTGCATCACTTATCAACACAGCAGAACAGCCTGCTTCTATCGCATCTTTAATAAATGCATGGCCGTCACGATTGGCAACTATTGCCGTAAAAAGATTTCCAGGTTTTAATTCAAGACTGCTCCTTGACACACCGTAAACCGTCTTCTTATTCTCATCTTTTCCGACATTATAAAGTTTTCCGCTGACTGCATAAGCAATCTCTTTAAGAGTAAAATCTGCTTTGTTATTCATAACATTTTTTACCTCTTTTCATATTATCCGCGATAAGTTCAGCTGCCTCTTCTGCTGTCAAAACATCATCAAACGGTGTCTTTATGCCCCCGGCTTCCTGCACCTTCTCGTGCCCTTTGCCGACAATCAAAACCATATCACCGGGCTGTGCCAGCCTTACAGCACTCTCAATGGCACATTTACGATCAAGGATAACTTCAAGTCTTCCGTCACCCTCTTTGATACCGTTCTCAGTAAATCCTTCCAAAATCCGGCTTACTATCCTGTTCGGATCTTCATTACGGCTGTTATCAGTAGTCACCACGGCATAATCCGAATACAAAGCTGCAGCAACGCCCATCGGTTTTCTTCTTTCCTCCGATCTTCCGCCGCCGCATCCGAAAACAACGATAATCCTACCTGATGTGTATGCTCTCATTGCCTTAAGCAAAGCCTCGAGGCTTGCTCCGTTATGCGCATAATCAACTCTTATATCAACACCGAGACGATTTTTTACAGTTTGAACTCTTCCCGGAATCTCTATATCAGCCAAAATCCTTTTTAATCTGTCAAAGCTTATACCTTCAATACCGGCTACTGTCGCCGCGCACAAAGCATTATAGACATTAAACTCCCCCGGAATGCTGAGAAAAACGCTGCCGTTATACCAAGGGCTGACTATATCAAATCTCGTTCCGCTCACACCTTTATCAGACGTCTCTATTTGAAGATTCTCTGCTCGGCAAACACTGTCATGAGACAGACCATATGTATAAAGAGCAGCTTTCGTATTGTTTAAAACATACTTCTTCGCTTCATCAGCTCTGTCCATATCATTATTAATAATTGCATTACGGCTCTGATTAAAAATCAAAAGTTTACATGCAAAATATTCATCCATATCTTTATGTTCACCCGGACCGATATGATCTCTGTACAAATTCGTAAAACAGGAGTACTCATATGTAATACCTGCCACACGACTTTGCTTCAAGCCCAGAGAAGATACTTCCATTATCAGTGATTCCATATTCTCGTCAGTGCCCTCTTTTATCAGATTAAACAAATCTGAAGGCTCCGGCGTGGTTCGTGCACTTTCTATCTCTCTTCGTCCTACATATGTACCGTTTGTTCCTATCATTATGCTCTTGTTCATTTCCTCATCGAAAATGTCACGTAACATAAAAGCGGTAGTAGTTTTTCCCTTGGTTCCGGTAACACCGATACACTTAATACTATCCTGCGGTCTTCCGATAATATTTCCCTCGGCTATCGCAAGCGAATATCTTGTATCATTAACAGACAAAATTACTATTTCAGGATTATGTAAGCTGCTGATTGTAATCAACTCTTCATCAGAATAGTATTCTCTCTCTCTGTTTACCACAAGGACGCCGACATTAGCAGAAACAATGCTCTCTATCGCACTGTGCGCATCAAATCTTTCGCCTTTTATGCAGAAAAAGACCGTCTCAGACTCATCGGCAAGATTACGATTATCGCTCTTAATAATCGATACTTCCTTATCAATATCACCGCAAATCACATTATATTCCGTATAGTTAAGTATATCTTTCAGCTTCATTAAAATCTCACCCGCTTATATATTCATAATCAATTTACTGTGGAGTATCCTCGATATCGGTTTCTTCCGTCTCTTCAGTTATATCCGGAACTTCCTCTCCGTTCTCAATGTCAACATCAATCTCGCCGCCTTCTTCTCCGATGACTTCAGGCGCAGGTGTGATTTCCGACGGACTTCCCATGGTTACTACCACAATACTTCCGGCCGGAATATTTTCCAAATAATTATATGACTGAGCAATGCACACTCCGGATATATCACCCTCGTATCTGATATTTAAATTACAATTGGAAAGTGCATTAAAACATTCCACGGCATTTTTACCGGTCAGACTCGGAACAGACGTTATAAGCATATCGTCTGTTGATGTTCCTTCAGGATACAATACTACTATAGCCGAACCCGAGGTATATAAGTATTCATTACTGGTAGGATAAGTAAAACCGACTACAGTATCCGACGTCATATCCTCAGAACCGTAAATCGTAGTAACACCGTTCGATGCAAGATCCGAGCTTGCCTTGGAGGCATTATATCCTATTACATTAAGCACATAACGGTAATCAACCAAAGCCTCATAATCATTCTCAGTAAACTCACGAGGCACATTCATATATGTAAGTGTTCTTTCTACAATTCGCGAAGCAACTGAAGCCGGTGCAGATGAACCAACCGATTTATCCTCAGGCTTATTAAGAACTACAAGGACTGCGATCTCAGGTGCATATGAAGGAGCATAGCATGAGAACGACAACACGTGCATTCCTGCTTCTTCACCATTCTCAATGGTAGCTGTAGAAGTCTTTCCGGCAACAGAGTATCCGAGAACCTTTCCTGCAGAACCTGTACCTTCCTCAACAACCTTCTCCATAAGCGCTCTGACTCTGGCACAGCTCTCATCGGAAAAAACCGTTCTGATTACTTCCGGTTCAATCTCATCCACAATATTTCCGTCCTGATCGGTAATATACTTAACTAAATGCGGAGTCATAAGGCTTCCGCCGTTTATAAGCGCACAATATGAATTAATAAGCTGAATAGGAGTAACGGTTGCCGACTCACCGAATGACAAACAAGCCATATCAATTTTGGTCGGTTCGGTATGAAAAATACCTACACCTTCTGCAGGTAAATCAATGCCTGTAGTCTCATAAAAACCAAGAGTATGAACATAATTATAGTACTTGTTAATACCGATTCTGTATGCAAGCTGAACAAAAATCGGATTACAAGATTGCTCAAAACCCTGAGTCAATGTCTCGTCACCGTGATTATAACCATACGATTTCTGCATCCAGCAAGAAATAGTATCAACATCCGAGACATGAATAGGTGCATCTGAGAAGACCTCATCCTCATTAGTAATATTCTCCTCAAATGCCATCGCTGTCGTCAGCGACTTAAATGTTGAACCAGGTTCATATGTATCGGAAATACATCTGTTACGCCACACATTACGCATAAGATAATCAATCTGTGCTTCTTCATCGTATGAATGCCACAATGTCGCATTAGTACCGTAAGGGACACCGTACGGATCATTCAAATCATAATCAGGTAAAGAAACCATAGCATAAATTGCACCTGTATTAGGATTCATTACAATGCATGTTACTCCGCCTCTCGGAGAATATGTCTCGTAAGCAGCACGGCATTCTTCCTCAGCTATCATCTGAATATTCATATCCAAATTCAAGACAAGATTACAACCGTTTTTTACATCTGTAGTAATAGGCTGAGAATAAGGCAATGCACCGCCGGTTGACAAATCAACCTCAGAATAACGATAACCGTCAGTACCGGACAGAACAGAATTATAATATGCTTCCAGACCGTATAAACCGTTAAGACCGTCACCGTTATTACGAGCATATCCTATAACCTGAGAAGCAAATCTTCCGTAATTGTAATAGCGTTGCGGAATAGCAACAAAAGAAATACCAGATACAGAATACTTTGTCAGAAATTCTTCAAACTGTTCCTTCTGCTCTGCAGAAATATTACGTTTCAAATCCAAACCGGCCACAGCATAACGAGAATCTGAAGTGTCATACACCTCATTACCGTCTTCATCCAGAACAGCTGACGGAATCACAGCATCAACATCTTCAATCTTCATATCAAGTGCTTGTGCTATTCCCTGCACAAGTGTATTTCTGTCCAATTCCTTGGAAATAACCTCACGAGGCGTACATACTACAGTATAGTTATATGTATTTGAAGCAAGAGTAATGCCGTTTGCATCATAGATAAGACCGCGCTCGGCCTCATAGTCCAATAATTTCCATTGAGAAGCAGCAGCATCACGTGCGTGTACTTCGTAATCTACTACTGTTACATTATATAATGTCAGCATGAGATACAAAGAATACGCCAAGAAAACTATAAGGCATATTAATGTCCATGCTTTTGATGCTCTGCGATTGTGTATTCTTTCCATATCTCATTTCCGATTATCAGTAATTAATGCAGTAAATACATTATATTACAATATATCCGTCAGGGAACTAAACATTTTGTATACATATTCGGAAAAGTCATAACTATTTTTTTTACGACATGCCGCCACGATAGTAATCTGCCAAATTCTCTACAGCTTCATCATATATTTCTTCTGATACTCCGTCAGCACTGTATCCTGACATAGTTATAAACTTATCATCACGCGGTCTCTGAACGGTAACAACCTGATTAGCGTTTGGCTCCTGCATTCCGAGAGCCAGTGCCTGTGACTTAATGATGTCCATATCTGTAATACCGTTATTATTCTCTTCTACATCCGATAATTCTTGCTTCAAAACAGCAATACGATCCTTTGCTTCCGAATTATTTCTTGCCATCTCAGACAACTGAGCCTGCGGATACAACAAAAGCATCATCATGGCACCGCATACAACAATTATAATGCTGAGAAAAACGGTGAGAATCACATAACCGCGCTTTTGTGCCATTATTTTACGTTGCTCATCACGATTCAAAACTTCAGAACGCAAATTCTCGGCAAATCTTTCTGCCGCATGAGAACCTATCTCTACTTCAGAAATATATTCAAGGTAATTTCTTTCTATAGGACTGTCAACCAATTCCAAATCCGGGGATACAAAAATACTGTCATGCGCCATCCTGCCATGAATCTTATTCTTAGTTTCCACTGTAGCAACCATTTTTTCTCCCCCTAAACCGTAAAAATATATTTTATTAATTTGCATTTTTCTCGAAAATGCGTAATTTGGCTGAATGAGCCCTGAAATTGATTTTGTTCTCTTCTTCGTCGGCAATTATCGGCTTGTGTGTAATAACCTTACCCAACGATTTCTTACCGCACACGCAAACCGGAAATTCTCTGGGACAGGTACAAGGATTTTCCAATAATTTAAACTTATCCTTAACCAGTCGATCCTCCAAAGAGTGAAATGTTATCACTGCAAAACGCCCATCAGCGTTAAGCAGTTCCGGTCCTTTGTCCAACAATTCTTCAACTGACTGAAGCTCATGATTAACTTCAATTCGTATAGCCTGAAAACATCTCCTTGCCGGATGCTGTTGTTCGTTACGTCCCTTTCCCGGGATATAACTGACTATTCTGTCAGCCAACTGAACTGTCGTAGTAAAGGGGCTATCCCTGCGGTCCCGCACTATTCCAGCAGCTATTCTTCCGGAATATCTTTCCTCACCGTAAACCTTAAAGATTCTGGCAAGATCGTCTTCTTTATAAGTGTTAACCACTTTAGCTGCCGTAAGCGACTGCGTCGTATCCATTCTCATATCCAGAGGGCCTTCGGTTGCATAACTGAAGCCACGTTCCGGAATATCTATCTGATGACTGGATACTCCCAAATCCGCTAATATACCGTCTACTTTGTCAATGTCCAATGAATGTACGGCTTCATCAAGCTGTGAGTAGTCTGTTTTGACTAAAAACCAGTTTGTTGCTCCACGTTCATCCCTTTTACGTTCACACTCAGCGAGTGCTTCGTCGTCTTTATCCAAAGAGATAAGCTTTCCCTTATCGGATAATCTGTCCAAAATACCGGCGCTGTGACCTCCGCCGCCGGCGGTACAATCTATATAAACTCCGTCAGGCTTTATATTAAGCCCATCCATACACTGGTTAAACAAAACCGGTATATGTACAAAACTCTCACTCATAGGCACCTACCGAATCAATCCTGCGGCTTAACTTCAGGAGCTGCTGAATCTACAGTTACTTTTCCGAATGATGACGGACTTGATACAGTATATTTCTCAGAAAGACGTTCAATTGCACCGTAATCCAAATCTTCATTCTTGTAAGTCTCAACCGTACAAATCTCAAGTCTGGAGCCTACATCAAAAACACAAATATCATCTCCGCGTTGTGCATCAATGTTTTCCCAAAGTTCATCCGAGATTGTCAATCTGCTCTGAGAATCAAGAACGGTATCTATCTTCGGGGCAATAATCAATTTCTGGAATATTCGAGCATCCCTGCTGAAATAGTTTGTATTGCCGAGAAAGTCCTCTTCGAGCTTCTCATAATCCTCTCGCTTATAGACGCAAAGATAACCGCGGTCGAAACTGTTGGTTACAACCAAATCACCCGAAAATTCTTCTTTGATTCGGGCCGGAATATAAAATCTTCCTTTGTTATCAATTTTCTTAACGTCTCTTGCCATTCTGATAATCCTTCGCGACGAACTATAGAAATATGTATTTAGAACAAAAATTCCAAATTATTAATAAATGAGTCATCAGATTAATTTTTATCCCTAATAATCCACTGTGTAACACCATTTAACAACTTTTTGTAACTTTTTATCCCTCCGACACATTAATTTTACAAATATTTCGATTGAATTGCAAGATTTTTTTTAATATTTCACTGAAATTACAAAAATGTTTTGTTCAACCTAAACAAAAAAAATTACAAAAACGTTTTGAGCAAATTCTTTTGGGATTTTTGGGGAAATCAGGAATTAGTTTCCCTCATCATCATTGTTTCTTCCTTGGCTATCCTATGCGGAGATTCTCTACAATTGAAGAAATTGAGGACTGATTCGTGTGGACGTCAGCATTCCCAGCGCCCATTTTTGCACAATATTTCGCGATTTAAGTGGCTCTGCTGTATATACCGACCAGATAGAGCACACTGCACGGCGGTTTAGTGCATAGTTTCCGCCGATACAGTGCACACTTTCCGGTCATCAGTGCATTATTGTTTTATTCGGGTATTTCTATCCCTGCTATTTTTAGCAAGGATTCAAGAAGTTCTACCCGGTCAAGCAGATAACTGATTTCTTTCCAGTTGCTGGAACACAGTTCTTCAGCTTCCTGTAATGCAGCACTTGTTACCTGGTAATCAAGCCGGATATCACATTTGCTACGTAATTCGAAGGGACATTCTTTCATCATGAAATGCCTCCTTCTGATTTATTTTTTAATCCATGACGCTTTCTCATGGATACCTTTCCCTCGATGAATACGTCATAGGCATTGTTGGTAATACGATCCATGATTGCTTCGGCGATAGGGCTACCTTCATCGTATTCAGGGTCGATGCGACCATACCATTCTTCATCGTTGTACTGAGTGCAGAGAATCATGGAGCCTTTGGGACTGTTGACTCTTTTCTCAATGATTTCGAGAAGATCATATCTTTCCTGAGCAGACAATTTTCTGATTAACCATTCATCAATGATTAAAAGTTCTGTCTTGCAGTAAGAATTGATAACCTTACGGAATGCGCCATCCTGCTTTGAGAACGATAATTCATCCAAAAGTTCAGGCATACGAATATATCGCACTGTTTTGAACTTACGACAAGCCGCATTTCCAAGTGCACATGCGATATATGTTTTACCGGAACCGGTAGCACCTTTTAAGATGATATGATGTCCTTCATTTATATACTGACAGGTAGAGAACCGTAACATCTGCGCTTTATCAAGTTTTCTGTCCGGCAGATATTCGATATCCTCAATACATGCTGAAGATACAGAAAATGCTACCCGTTTAATAAGATTTTTTAACTTGTTAGCCTGCCGTCTGTTCCATTCAGCATCGACAAGTAGACCTATACGTTCTTCAAAGCCTAATGAGTTGTATGCTTTAGAATCATTCAGCTGATTCTGAAATTCATCGGCCATAGCACTTAAATTTAAAGCTTTCAGTTTTTCGAAAGTAGATGCATTTATCATTCTTCATCACCTCCGTTTCTATAAGCAGACTGTCCGCGGGTAATCCCGTTACTTCGTCTTTGAGGTGTTGATGGATTATTAATCTTATCAGTTTTCAGCTTAGTCACAAATGTGTGCC
>JAZLGO010000049.1:0-19961 GCA_045616305.1 Saccharofermentans sp.
GGCCGCCCACGCCACGCTCACACGCGGTGACTCTTGCAAGTAAAATCTCACTGAAATGGAGGAAAAATCTCACCCTTGGGTGAGAAAAAGTGCCGTCTTTAGTGAGATTCTGTCGGCCGCCCAAGCCACGCCCACACGCGCCGCCTCCTGCAAGTAAAATCTCACTGAAATCGAGGAAAAAAGGGCTGTCTCAAAACTTAAACGTTAATCCAAGAGATTAACCGCGAGATGCGTATCTAAATTAATATTTCTTCGGGAAAACTCGGAACGGGGTGCGTTGAATGAAAACAGGGTTTTCAGTGAATCCGGGATGATTGGCGTCCTCATTCACTGGAAATGGTCATTTCAGTCACTCTACAGTGACTGAAAACAGGGTTTTCAGTGATTCTTGCTGTCTCTGGCTTGAATATAGAAAGCCATAATAACCGGGCCGGGGCTTGCCTCTCTGTGAATTAATCACTTTTGAGACTGCCCCTATCTGACAAACGTAGTTTATCAGACGCCGCAGTTGTCTGCCTGAATCAAACCAAACCACTTTTAACCCGCAAATTTCTCATAAATGCGCATTCATCAGACGCTTATATATTCCAAAAACTAATTAATTCTTCCGACCTCATATTGCTCAACCGGATAACCCAAATATCGCATCACATCAAGTTCATCCGCAGCATCGGTAAGTGCATTATGCAGCTCAAGATACGAAGAGTCCTCACGCATAATTTGAAGCATACTTTCAACTCCGTATCCGCGCTTAAGCCTTCCGGTACCGCAGCATTCCGCACACTCCGGAATAAAACGATTATACTGTCGATAAGCTGCCAATCTCATAATATCAAACCACTGATAGCCTTTAAATTCCGGAAGATGTCCAACGTCAAATCGCGCATTATAGGCAAAGATTTCCCCAACACCGTATGAATCCAGTAAATCCTTTACCCGCTTCACCATGCTCTGGCGCGACCCCTTCTCTGTCAGTTCATCCTCAACAATATAGAGCGTACTGTCAAACATTCCGCCAACCTCGGCGGCCTTTGTAATAATATAGTATCTTCGTTCCTTTTCTTTCAACGTCTCACGGTCGGCGATAACAATACCTATGGACATTACCTCATCAACCCAGTTGGTCTCGGTATCCAGTACAGCAATATTCATAATCAAAATCCCCACGTCAACAAGCCGTCACGCTGTCAGTATAAAATCATTTCCCCAAGCGATTCTTAAAATCCTCATATCCGAAGGACTTAATCTCTTTTACCTTTAAATCCGGTGTAATCGAATATATTGAAGGCAACGGCATACCGTTAAAGGTATTATTCTTTACGGTAGTATAAATGGCCATGTCCTCAAAAATAAGTTTATCGTTTACTTTTATCTCATTATCGAAAATGTACTTCCCGACAACATCACCCGAAAGACATGTCGGTCCGGCAAGTATATAACTTCTGTCACCGCAAGCTTCCGCATCATCAGCTCTTGCCCCATGAAGCGGCGGAAGATACGGCATCTCAATGACATCCGGCATATGGCATGCCGCGGAAGCATCAATTATCGCCGTTTTATATTTGCCGTTTGACACTATATCCAATACCTCGGTAACAAGATAACCTGCATTAAGCGCCACGGCCTCACCCGGCTCAAGATAAACGATATCAAGCCCGTAACTGCTCCGAGTATTAATAATCAATTCAATCAGCACATCGCGGTCATAATCCGCACGAGTTATGTGATGACCGCCGCCCATATTTAACCAGCGAATATTATCACGTCTCAAAATGTCACCGTATTTCTGTTCAACGGCCTCGAGAGTTGTTTTCAGACTGTCGGAATTCTGTTCGCACAAAGTATGAAAATGAATTCCGTCCAGCATGCCGATAAGCTCTTCGTCCATTTCTTTATCGAACTCAGAGCGGGTTACACCGAGACGGCTTTGCGGAGAACACGGGTCATATATGGCGTGGCCCTCCTGCGTAGAGCATTCCGGGTTAATTCGAAGGCCTATTTGTTTGTTGTGCTGCTTGGCCGAAGGACCGTATTTTCGAAGCTGAGCTACAGAATTAAAAACAATGTGGTCACTGTATTTCAGGACTTCCTCAAAATCATCATCTCTGTAGGCGGCACAAAAAACATGATTCTCCCCTTCAGGCATATATTCGGCACCGAGTCTGGCTTCATAAAGACCGCTTGCCTCGGTTCCGGCGATATATCCGGAGAGAAGACGATAAAAATCATAATTGGAGAAAGCCTTCTGCGCAAGTAAAATCTTGCAACCGGATCGCTCGCTCACAGCTTTGAGAATCTCGCCGTTGGAAATGAGTCCCTGCTCATCAATCACATAGCAGGGAGTCTTAAGTGTTTTAAGCACATATTCTTTCTCGGAGAATAATTCACTCATGCGCATCACTCAACAATAGCAGGATTATCGGAAACCGATCTAGGCAGACCGTATTTGTCCAAAGCTTCAAGGAAAGGATCCGGATCCATCTCTTCAACGGTAAATACGCCCGGTTTAATCCAAAGTCCCTTGAGCATCATCAAAGCACCGCACATAGCAGGAACACCGGTAGTATAGCTTATTGCCTGTGAACCTACCTCCTTGTAGCACTCCTCATGATCGCACACATTGTAGATATACCACTTCTTCTCAACGCCGTCCTTACGACCTGTGAAAATACAACCGATATTGGTCTTTCCCTTTGTTCTCGGGCCAAGACTTGCAGGATCCGGAAGAAGCGCCTTAAGGAACTGAATAGGAACAATCTCTCTTCCTTCATACATAATCGGCGTTGTATTAAGCATACCGACATCTTCAAGGCAACGCATATGGTCAAGATAGCTCTGTCCGAAAGTCATAAAGAATCTGATTCTCTTAACCTCAGGAATATTCAAAGCCAATGACTCAATCTCCTCATGGTGAAGAAGATACATATCCTTCTTTCCGACTTTGTCAAACTCATATTCACGCTTAATCGACATCGCCGGAATCTCAATCCAGTGGCCGTCCTCCCAGTAACTTCCCGGAGCCGATACCTCTCTCAAATTAATCTCAGGATTAAAATTCGTAGCAAATGCGTAACCGTGATCACCGCCGTTACAATCAAGAATATCTATTGTATCAATCTCATCGAAAATGTGTTTCTTGGCATAAGCGCAATAAGCCTGTGTAACGCCCGGATCAAAACCGCATCCGAGAAGTGCCGTGAGGCCCTTATCTTCAAATCTTTTCTTATATGCCCATTGCCATGAATAATCAAAATATGCAGAAAATCCTTTCTCCTCACAGCGCTTCTCATATATTGCACGCCATTCCGGATCATCGGTATTCTCAGGCTCGTAATTAGCCGTATCCATATAATTTACGTTGCACTCAAGACACGCATCCATGATGGTCAAATCCTGATAAGGAAGTGCAATATTCATTACAAGATCAGGCTTGTATTCATTAATAAGACTGACAAGCTCCTCAACGTTGTCAGCATTAACCTGAGCTGTTGTAATTTTTGTCTTTGTAGACGGCCTCAGCTTCTCTGCAAGTGCATCACACTTAGACTTAGTTCTTGAGGCTATACATATCTCTTCAAAAACATCACTTACCATACAGCATTTGCTTATGGCAACCGAAGCAACTCCGCCGCAACCGATAATTAAAACTCTGCTCATATAATTGTCCTCCCTTATTTTTGTATTGCTATCAATAATTCTCTTAAAAGCTTACAGGCAAGTGCCGTAGACTGACCCGAAGCATCAAGGTTAGGTGCCAGCTCATTGATATCGGCACCTATGATATTTAATTTTCCTATCTTAACAACTGCATTAAGAAGTTCAGTGAAGTTTATCCCTCCTGCTTCCGGAGTTCCTGTGCCCGGCATACAGGAAGGGTCAAGGCAGTCGAGATCAATCGTCAGATAAACCGGTGTGCCGTCCGATAATTGATTAACAACCTCATCTATGCCTTCGGAATTAAACTTATGCATATCTGTATTCTTATCGGCAAATTGAAATTCTGTTTTCTCGCCGCTTCGGATACAGAACTGATGTATCATATCTACATTATTAAGTTCAAAGGCTCTCCTCATGACACAGGCATGGCTTAATTTAACACCCAGATAATCATCTCTCAAGTCGGCATGCGCATCAAACTGAATAACATGAATATTCTGATATTTATCATTTAATGCTCTGAGCTGTCCCAACGTTACAAGGTGCTCACCGCCGAGCATAACCGGAATTTTGCCGTCAGCTGCTATCTCGCTGCTGCGCTCGGTAATCATATCCAAAGCAGTATCCGGAGCCCCGAAAGGCAGCTCGAGGTCACCGCTGTCACAAATCTTAAAGTCTTCAAGTTCCTTATCCTGATACGGACTGTAAATCTCTATACCGTAGCTCTCATGTCTTATGGCAGAAGGACCGAATCTCGAGCCCGGTCTGTAGCTTACGGTAGAATCAAACGGTGCTCCGAAGATAACCGTTGTTGCTTCATCAAAGGAAGCTTCACATCCGATAAATGTCTCAACGTTAGGCTTAATCATTTTGACTCAACCTCCTCCAGTAATTCCTCAAGAAAAGCCGGAAGATAGAATGCACCCTTATGAAGTCTCGTTGTATAGTATCTTGTTCTCAGGTGCTTACTGTTCCACTGTTCGGCATCCAAATCATCGATAGGATGATACTTTTTGCTTGCAAAGCCGAACGTCCAATAGCCGGCTGCATAAGTAGGGATGTGTGCCTGATATACTCTTGATATCGGGAAGGTTCCTGCTATTCTCTTATGGCTCTGCTGCATAGCCACCGCATCCTCCTGATAGAACGGACTGCCCTGCTGGTTTACCATGATTCCGTCATCCTTGAGAGCGTTATAACAGTTACCGTAAAATTCCTTTGTGAATAAACCTTCGGACGGTCCGAACGGATCATTCGAATCTACTATAATCAAATCGTATTTATTCTCGCATTTTCGAATAAACTTCAAGGGATTACCATATGTAATATGGACACGCTCGTCATCAAGACGGCAGGCATTTTCCGGAAGATAATTACGGCATGCACGTACAACGACCTCATCCAGTTCAACCATGTCGATGCTTTCTATCTGCTCATAACGGGTAAGCTCCTTGACTACACCGCCGTCTCCGACACCTATTACCAAAACATTTTTTATACTCGGATGAACTGCCATAGGAACATGAGTAATCATCTCATCGTATATAAACTCATCTCGCTCCGTAAGCATGATATTCCCGTCGAGAACAAGAACTCTTCCGAATTCCGGTGTTTCCAAAACTTCGACCGACTGATAATCGCTTACCTCCGAGAAAAGCTGCTTTGTAACTCTCAACGACAGCTTAACATCAGGGGTATGACTCTCACTGAACCAAATATCCATTAACCTAATCCTCAATTCTTAAGAACATTCAAAAAGTTTATATCTGCGTCGGCAGGGCCGGTCATGTTGCAGCCCTTTTCCTTGGCATAGTTAATATATTGAAGTATCTCCGGCGTTATCTTCTCACCCGGAGCCAAAATCGGAATTCCCGGAGGATAACACATTACAAACTCACTTACTATTCTGTCACATGTATCATTTATAGGAAGGCTCTCTTTATCTGCATAGAATGCTTCCTGAGGGCTCTTTACTACAATAGGGTCGATATATTCCTGTGACAGCATACCGGTAGGATTCTTCTTATAAAGTCTTCTTATCTCGGCAAGCGCACTTACGAGTCTCTCAATATCCTGAATTCTGTCACCGATAGAAAGATATGCAAGAATATTACCCAAATCGCCGAACTCTATCTGAATATCGTACTCATCTCTTAAAATATCATAAACCTCGATGCCGGCCATTCCTATATCAAGGGTGTGAATACTGAGCTTAATCGGATCGAAATCATACACACTGTCACCGTTAATAAGTTCTTTTCCGAAAGCATAGAAGCCGTCAATCTGATTAACTTCATCACGGGCGTATTCGGCATTTTTGAGTACCTGAGCAAATATCTCCCTGCCGCGAAGAGCCAGATTTCTTCTGGATATATCAAGACTGGACATAAGAAGATAGCTTGCAGATGTAGTCTGAGTAAGATTTATTATCTGTCTTACATATCCTTCCGACAATGCATCAGAAGTCAGAAGAAAGCTTGACTGTGTAAGACTTCCGCCGCTCTTATGCATGGATACCGAAGCCATATCGGCACCGGCCTTCATCGCAGATATCGGAAGATTATCTCCGAAGTAAAAATGTGTACCGTGTGCTTCGTCAGCAAGACACAGCATTCCTGCTTTATGAGCCATCTCTACAATTGCCTTAAGGTCGGAGCAAATACCGTAATATGTAGGATTATTTACAAAAACGGCTACTGCATCAGGATTCTCCTCTATGGCCTTCTGAACCTGCTCTCTCTTCATACCGAGAGCTATTCCCAATCTTATATCAACCTCTGGATTTACGTATACCGGTACGGCGCCGCATAAAACCAGAGCATTAATTACGCTTCTGTGTACATTACGCGGAAGTATTATTTTATCTCCTGCTTTACATACGGATAAAACCATACTCTGAACGCAACTTGTCGTTCCGCCTACCATAAGGAAAGCATGAGCTGCTCCGAAAGCGTCGGCTGCAAGCTCCTCAGCTTCACGAATTACGGAAATCGGATGACACAAATTGTCAAGCGGCTTCATGCTGTTAACATCAATTCCTACGCACTTCTGACCGAGAAATTCAGCCAGCTCCGGATTTCCTCTTCCGCGTTTATGACCCGGTACGTCAAACGGAACGACTCTCTGTCGTTTGAAATTATCCAACGCCTCGTATATCGGTGCTCTGTTTTGATCCATAACATCCTTCTTTTCTGTGCAAACAAAAAGGATAAGCTTCCTCTTAAACGCGAAAACTTACCCTTATAAGGTCTTAACAGTTGTTTACAGAGTCACCGGCATCCCTACCACTCTTATTGACTGTTTCACAAGTCAGCGCGTTTGCACTTTTTTAGGTTTATAAGAAACCAACTTATAAAATTTGAGCTCTCAACTCTCGGAATATAATCAACAATATTCCGCAATCAATAACGGCATTTCATTAAAGAAAATGCCTATCGGCGGCAGACCCGGCTGTCCGTATGGCCTCAACCTCACAATGAGGTGGTCTTATTAATCAATGTATGTACAAATCAGCACAACAAAAATCAAATAATAAATACCACATCAGAGTGTTAATTGTCAATGCTTTTTATTATTTAATATCCAAATCCGGCGGAATATCTAACTCGTCAGAGACATATTTACCGTTCTTCTTACGCTGTCGAACACATTCAGTCAAAAGATATTCAATCTGACCGTTTACGGATCTGAAGTCATCCTCTGCCCATGCTGCTATGGCATCATAAAGCTTTGATGAGAGACGAAGCGGGATTTGTTTTTTTGAACTTTCTTTCTCAGGCATTCTTTACTCCTTACAAGACTGCGATATTTGTGTAACGAATTTTTCCGCTTAATACAGGCTGCCTGAATTTACTACAGGCTGCGCATCGTGATTGCCGCACAATACTACCAGGAGATTGGATACCATGGCAGCTTTGCGCTCCTCATCAAGCTCAACGGTGTTCTTCTCATTTAAACGTTCCAAAGCCATCTCCACCATGCCTACTGCACCGTCTACAATCATTTTACGAGCGTCGATAATAGCAGAAGCCTGCTGACGCTGAAGCATTACTGCTGCTATCTCTGTTGCATATGCAAGATATGTAATACGTGAATCTATAATCTCGATTCCGGCAATTTCAACTTTGCGCTGAATCTCGTCCTTGATTCTGGCAGCCACTATCTCACTGGAACCTCTGAGAGAACCTTCATCGGCAATTCCGTCACCCGTGGTGTCAACATTTTCGGCAACATCATAAGGATAAATACGAACAATATCACGAAGTGCAGTATCACACTGCAGGGACAAATATTCCTTGTAGTTATCTACATTAAATGCAGCTTTAGCGGTATCAACAACTCTCCAGGTTACTGCAATTCCTATCTCTATAGGATTACCGAGACAGTCATTTATTTTCTGGCGGGAGTTATTAAGTGTCATTATCTTAAGAGACATCTTCATGTTCGGTTGCTTCTTGGAAGCTGAAGCTCCGGCAGCAGCTGAAGACAGGGAAGATATCACCGAGGCAGAGCTGTTGTTCTGTACATCGCCGCTCTGTGATAATTTAGTCTCATATGCAGGATTAACTGCAACGCAGAACGGATTAATAAAGTAAAATCCTTCACCCTTGAGCGTGCCGTAGTACTTACCGAACAATGTAAGAACCAAAGCTTCCTGCGGCTTAAGAATACGAAGTCCCATGCACGGGAACCAGCCCAAGCTTAACCAGATAATCAAAAACGGATTCGGCTCCTCTATAATTATCTGTGCAACAATTGCTGCAACATATAAAAATATTGTTATTACCAGCACAAGCATGCCGCATTTCTTGTTCTTAAGAACCTTTTCTTTAATCTCATTCATAATAAGTTCCTCCTTAATACATTTAATATCTTTAAATTGCTTTTCTGTTCTTACTTATTCTGCACAGATGTCTGTAATCCAGAAGTGTCCATGCGGATACTGCGACAATAAAAATCACGGTGAGTGTCGGAACGTTAATATGTTCACTCAAATTCATAGCAGCAGTCATCAAAAATATCATTATAAGCAAGTGTGGGAACATATATAACGGAACTGCAGCTCCCTGCTTAATTACTTCCAATTCATTAACCCAATCATATTTTACAAATCTGACTCCGCAACACATACTTCTTACTGTGCCCGCAACACATAATATAATGCTTAAAATCTCAAAAAGTAACCAATTTAATACACCGACCTTCAGGCAAAAACTCAGACCGAGAACTGCGAACATTACAAACGGTGTGACTGCAAATATATTAAAAAGCATCTTACCTTTAAGTAATGTCATTACCTCTATCGGCATACTTTGAACAATCCAAAGATTTTTACCCTCCAATGACAGAGAACAGCATGTAGACATAACCATTCCGCCGATTAAAAAAGCGATAAAAGGAACAACCGGAATTAAATGGGTGTACGAGGTAAGAAGATTCGGCATTTCTGTGGTTGCTTCCGACTGCAAAGAAGACAGCAGAACCTCAGGCTTCACAAATAAACCTGCGACACCGACTATTACCGAAAGCACACCTCCCATTAATACACTGTTAGTCATATATGAGGTGCTGAAGGTCATTCTCTTAAATTCCTTATATGCTATGGTCATATATATGTTCTTGGTTTTCTGAGACTTAAGTTTAAAATTACCGTTTATGGCAGATGCCGTTAATTTCGAATTAATTCTCTTAAACTTTATGCTCAACACTCTGATAAATAACTCAGTAATAATTATCGCAGACAGAATTATTATGAATGCCGAGAGAAAACTAATATCATTTATTGCCGCTCCAAACCATTTAATCGGAAGTAAAACTTTACAAACCGATTCGATTTCTGCTCTTAAAATCACAAGTGTATTCTCAACATCAATGTCACCCTTTGTACTCAAAAAAATATCAGCCAATATAATTGACACAATCAACAATAAGGTTAAGGCTGTCTGTACTGCCCTTTTGTGTTTAAAATTCGCGCCTACACCGCTTATCAGTATTGCAAAAACAGAACCGACTACCGTTCCTAAAAGTGATATAAGCGGCGTGAGAATTATCCACATTATATATGCTACAGGATTAGGATGCATAAAATATCCGTATATAACAATTGCCGGTATTGCAATCCATGCACTCCACTTGAGACTCAATATAAACATGTGCATAAACTTTGCCCATACTATCCCTGAGGTCTTTATAGGCATCGACATCAGCATGTCATATTCTCTGAAAGCCAACAAATATCCGCCTGCTTTTAAAAATGTAAATGTTAAGCTTATCAAAAATATTACAATGCCGATAATCATCGGTATCGTATCACCCATTCCGTAATATCCGTAACCGAAAACTGTAATTCCCACATAAACGGCAAGTATCAAGCCGATTAAGATTCCTACTGCTAAGGTACCCCACGCCTTGTTCTTAACCTTTTTATCTGAAGTATGTTTTGCTTTATTCAGACTGCTGCTCGCCAAAAATAAATTCTTTAATAAAATCATATTTGAACTGTTCATTGTCTTATCTCCGTTATCTCATAAAGCACAAGATAATTCTTTTATGCTTTTATGCTTTTCTCTTTACGAATTAACAGCGTCCGTACCTTTGGGTTCGCTGTCATCAGTAATCTCAAGAAAGACGTCTTCAAGTGAACTGTTGCCTACAACCTCTTCAATACTTCCGTGAGCTACGATTTTACCTTGCTTGATAATACATACCTTGTTGCACAGTTTTTGTGCTACATCCAAAACATGAGTTGAGAAGAATACCGCACTTCCCCTTTCACACATCTCGTGCATTATCTCCTTCAATGTGTGCGCAGCCTTCGGATCCAATCCTACAAACGGTTCATCCAATACGATAAGCTTGGGTTCATGAACCAGCGCGGAAATAAGAGCCACCTTCTGTTTCATTCCGTGTGAATAAGATTCAATCAAATCACCGAGAGCCGATGTAATCTCCAGTCGGTCTCCGTACTCTTTAATTCTTGCCTCACGATCTTCGGCGCTTACTCCGTAAACATCAGACACAAAATTAAGATACTGGATACCTGTAAGGTTCTCGTACAAATCCGGGTTATCAGGTAAATATGCAGTTATTCTCTTGCATGCCATTGGATCTTTTTTTACTGAATTGCCATCTATAAAAATATCTCCCTCATCAAAATCAAGAACTCCGACAATCGCCTTAATCGTTGTCGATTTACCGGCTCCGTTATGTCCTATAAAGCCGTAAATGTCGCCGCTCTCAACAACAACATTTACATCATCTGTTGCTTTCTTCCTATCGTTGTAGCTTTTAGAAAAATGTTTTATCTCAAGTATGCTCATACTATTCCTTCTTTCTTCGCATAATAAAATTAAGTGATATCATATTGATATCACCTTGAAATGAATTTGTCAATGAAATTACGAGCAACTTAATTCTTTCTTAACCTTTGCGCTTTTACATATTCTCGCTGCTTCTTCCATGTACCACGGTGTTTTATACACTGAGACACAAAATAATATATCGCAATCCCTATAATGAAGAAGCCCATTATTATCAATGTAGTTTGATCATGAGAAGTCCCTGTTGAAATGAGTGCTATTCCGATAATAATAAAAATCGAATCGAAAAAAATTAATGCAGGAATAACAACTCGGTAATCATCGGTTTCCCCGGAGAATCCTGCTGACATACCCTTAAAATAGGTATGTTTACCGGCACCTGATCCATTAGAACCTTCGTCGCCGACATTTTTATAACTGGTAAAAGATGAATGAATCGGACATTCTTCTTTATCTTTAACATTATTCTCTTCCTTATTTTCTGCCAAATTAACTCACTTCCTTTATCATTCCTATATGAGGACAAAACTCATCCATATACTCCGAGCCTGTCTTTTTATATCCTAACGAGGCGTAAAAATCTGATACACGACACTGCGAGGATATGTATATTTTTGTACCGCCGAGCTTTATAATTTCCTTCTCTGCAGCCTTAATTAACATACTGCCGTAACCCATGCCGCGATACTGTTTTACAACTGCAACTCTTCCTATAGCATAAGACTTACGTTCTTCAGAGTAAAAGAATCGGCATGTCCCTACAACTTCTTCTCCCATTCTGAGCAGAATATGTGTTGCATAATCATCTATGTCGTCAAACTCAACACTGAATCCCTGTTCGTTAAGAAAAATATCCTCCCTTATGGTTGCAGCTTCCTGCGGTAAAGAATTATATATTTCAACGACGGGTAACATATAAAGCCTCCTGGTTTACATATGAGTGTTATTTTAACATAGTATCATATTTTCGAGAAGTAATAGAAAATTCGCAATAAAAAACAGAGATTCAGACAAAAATCCGAATCTCTGCAAAACATTATTTTTATCAGATTTATTCTGTTCGCAATGCAGTAACAGGGTCCATCTTAGCGGCCTTACGTGACGGAATAACTCCTCCGATTAATGTAAGTACCGTGCTCAAAACAACAAGAATAACAGCTGCACCCAACGGCAGAACTGCATTTACATTATTGGTATCACCAATGTAGTGAATAATCGCATTTGCCGGGAATAACAAAAGCCACGATACAAACACGCCCATAAGTCCTGAGCACAAGCCGATAATAAACGTCTCTGCATTAAATACAAGCGAGATATTCTTCTTTGATGCACCGATTGCACGCAAAATACCGATTTCCTTGGTACGCTCAAGAACGGATATATAAGTAATAATACCGATCATGATTGAAGATACTATAAGCGATACGGCTACAAATGCAATAAGAACATAAGAAATTATGTTAATAATCTTCGTTACTGAAGAAAGAAGCAATCCGATATAATCCGTATATACAATCTTATCTTCCTCAGAGTGAGAATTGTTATAATCCTTAATGCAATTAGTAATATTATCCTTATTCTCAAAGCTGTTTGTATAAAGACTTATAGAGGAAGGACAATCTTCATCAACATAACCGAAGCTTGTCATATTTGAGTCATAGCTTCCGCCCGCAATATACTCATCATAGAATCCGATAAGAGTCTCGTTATCAAGCTGAGCCAAAGAAGCGTCAAACATATCTGCTATCTCCTGCTCACTCATTGCCGCATACTGACTTCTGATATCTTCGGAACCTCCTGCATACTGCTCCAAAATTCCCATGAAAAGTTCAACCTTCTCATTATTTGTAAGACCCGTAAGATACTCTCTTGCTGCAGCAGTCTTCTCTTCATCTGAAGCAACAGTAAAGCTGAATCCGTTAAGAACATTCGTCTCTGGATCAGCAAGCTGATCACATACAACTCCGCTTTCCTGTGTATGTGTCATCATATACTGTGTGAGAGCATTTGTATATGCGATTGTAGAATAGATTGAAGCAGAATCTCTGTCAATCGGCTTAATAATACCTACAATGTGAAGCTCAATTCCGTTATCCTTATGTGCTTCTACTTCCTTGATATCATCCTTGAAGCAGGAATATAAACCGTTCTCTTCCTTCTCATACATATCAGAAGCAGTCATTAGATAGAAACTGTGATTTAATACTTCGTCATACTGAAGAACTATATCCTTAAATTCAAAGGATTCCATATTAACGAAGTTATCAGCCATCTCGGTATATTCTTCATTCGAGAGATATCCGAGTTCATAAAGTGCACCGAGATCAACCTCGTTATATGGGTTAATTATTAATACAACCTCATCATACTTGGTCGGCCAATTACCGTAAACCATATCATAATTATCCATTATCTCAGCGCTTACAAGATTATCGCCGATACCCGGAAGCATCTCGGAGAAATTAGTATTTCTGTTTGATTCCATTGAGTATGTTCCCACGGCGCTGCTTATTGTCTGACCGCCGGCATATGGATTGGTATTAAAGAATACACCTTCGGAATCATAAGCATAAACATCATATGTCATATCATAGGAATATACGATTCCGTTCTCATTAAGATACTGATGTATCTCATTATTCTCATCGTCAAGATATTCCTTGAAAAGTGTAAGATTGTTCTCGGAAATACTTCCTACCATACTTGAAGCCATCTCGAGAGACATTGAATTTGAATATACGGCATCCATTTCATGATCATGTCTGTTTTGTATATCTCCTTCTTCTTCCGTATCATTTCCCCTTGCGAAAAGCTGTGACAAATCCATAGCCTGCACCTGGATAGTAATAGGATAAGAAGTCATGGTATCACGCTGGATATCGTTAATATAATTATTTACACCGGTTGATAATGACAAAATAAGTGCAATACCGATAATACCGATTGAACCTGCAAATGATGTAAGTAATGTTCTTGCAATCTTAGTCTTAAGGTTGTTAAAACTTAAGGACACAGCCATTCCGACAGTCATCGAGGATTTACCCATGTTCTGATGGTCAATAATCTCTTCACCGTGTGACTCAGGCTCATAAGGATCCGAATCGTCGATAATATTACCATCCTTGAGCTTAATTATTCTTGTTGCATATTCCTCTGCCAATTCCGGATTGTGAGTTACCATGACAACAAGTCTGTCTTTTGCCACTTCTTTAAGAAGATCCATTACCTGAACACTTGTCTTTGTATCAAGTGCACCTGTCGGTTCATCTGCAAGAAGAATATCCGGATTGTTTACAAGCGCTCTTGCTATGGCAACTCGCTGCATCTGTCCGCCGGACATCTGAGTTGGCTTTTTATGAATCTGATCACCCAATCCTACTTCCTTCAAAGCCTTAATTGCACGCTCTCTTCTCTCTGCTCTGGTAATACCTGATATGGTAAGAGCCAATTCAACGTTTGACAATATTGTCTGATGCGGAATCAAATAATAACTTTGAAATACAAAGCCGATAGTATGGTTTCTGTATGAATCCCAATCTCTGTCCTTATACTTCTTTGTAGAGATATTATTAATAATCAAATCACCGCTGTCATATCTGTCAAGACCGCCTATAATGTTAAGCAGTGTTGTTTTACCGGAACCTGAAGGACCGAGTATAGCAACAAATTCATTGTCTCTGAAATTAAGCGTTACTTTATCCAATGCTGTTTGAACCAAATCACCGGTTTTGTATTGCTTGCAAATCCCTTTAACCTGTAGCATATATTCCCCCCCTATGTTATCATTCAAAGTACAGAACAATTTTATCGCAAGTATATTACGAATAATAGACGACTATATTAACAATAAGATAATATAAAACTTCGCTTATATTATTTATATTCACAGCTTTGTACCGTTGACGATTTTCACTGTAAATAATATTATCAGTATTTATTCAAAAAACATTAAGAAATCAAGGCAAAATTTTATGATTTACTATTATTTCCTATCGTAAAAAACATGGGGCTGTCTCAAATCTTCAACGTTAATCCAAGAGGCGCTAATCCAAGAGATTAACGTTTAGATTTTGAGACAGCTCCTGTTAAATTATTATGCTAAATATTTACAGAATTAATTAGAAGCACGTTCCCCTATAATCTTTTGTGCTCTGTCATTCATTATACCTATTACTTCATCAATATCTTTCTGGTCTGCAAAATATGCACCCATTTCCTCGAAAATAATAGATGCAACAGCAGTATCTGTTCGTTTTACACAGCTGATTTTCTTAGCCATCTCAATATAATCATCTTTTACTGAATCAGGATACTCTGTTATTCCTATCATCTTCATTTCAGCTTCACCGAGTCCCATCTTCTTGTATGTCTCAAATACGGAGTTCATGGTAACAAGTGCTTCTTCTGCTTTTTTATTAAATGCATTAATACATACAGGATTTCCGTATCCTTCCTTACTCTGAACATCCTCGTTAAGCATTGCCTTGATAAAATCCCAAGCTGCATTCTGTGTTTCCTCATCTGTTGTTGCTGAGATTGAAGCTGAACCGAAAACTGAAGCAACCGGTCCCATGCCGTTTGATGAAGGATAACCGTAAAGTGACTTGCTGCTGTCAGCACCCAAAGCATATAAGGAAGACTGTGCTGATGGTAAATAAGTATTGCTAGGCTTAAATTCTGATTGAGTCATACCAAAAATACTATTACTCTCTTCTTCCTCTTCTTCGGCTGCAAGCGGGAGGTTTTCTTTTGCAAATTCTGCAAGTGTTCTGAATTCTTCAGTATCAAAATCAATCTTTCCGTCTTTTATATACTCTGCATATCCATATGAGAGACAATCTGTAAGATAATCACTTGAAGAGATATTAATAGGATTTTCTCCGTTACATACCTCATCCACAAATTTATTATATTCATCAAATGTGAAGCCGGCTTTATCACCTAAGTCATCCTCTTCAGCCAAAATTCCGCACATAGTAAAGCTTACAGGAATCTGATACATCTTACCGTCCGATGTTAATGAGGCTTCAAATATATTGTTAAAATAAAGACTTCTGTCTATTCCGTTATCACCGTCAATAAATGAGTTCAAATCGAGCAAATACTCAGGATTGTTAAGCTGTGATATATCGAATCCGCCCAGAATAACATCAGGTCCGTCACCATTCATCAAATCCATCATGAGCTGATTGGATAATTTGTCCATCTCTTCATATCCGCTGCTTTCATCTTCACTTTCGTTCCCGAACATATCGGCAGGATTACTATATGACATTTTTGCAAAATAATCAGGATTGGTCTCGTTAAATTTTACCAATGCTTCTGCCTGAGAATAGGAAATACTGTCATCAAGTGTATATACGTTAAGAATTTTCTTACCTGCATTAGGATTTGAATCGGCCTTCTCATAGATGTATACATATGAATCAGGCATTGTGGCATTGCTTTCATAATCAATTACAAACTCAATTACTTTATCCTCACCTTCATAAACAACCTGACCGTTTGAAGCATCAGATACATTAACATTAACATTGTTAAAATCTATAACATCGGTAATCTCAAGATTCTCATCCACTGTGTGAATTCCTGAATTATCTATAGCGAAGGATCTTCCATCCTGAGCAATCTCAAAGTAATAAAACTCCAAGTTTAAATCCTTATCAGTCTCGGTAATCGTACCTTCAGATACATGTAATTCTCCTGTTATGTTTTTATCTGTCGAGAAAACAACAGTATTATCATCTAATACTATTAAGTTACTTACAAAATAATCTTCAATATTTAATTCTTCACCTATATCAATGTTCTTTACAATCTTATCATCCTTTATCAGAGCAAATGTATAACTAAGCTTTTCGGTAGATATATCTTGCAAAAGACAAACATTATAATCTCCGACTGTAATACTGTCACTTAACACAGTCAATTCGCTTGAAGACGCATTAAACTCATGGAAGTCAAATGTCTCATTGTCAAGATCTGCATAAGCATAGTAATTTACTAAGCTATTGCTGTTTACATTTCCGCCGATACAATCGATTCTGATCTTATCATCCTGAATTGACATCGCGGACGGTTCAAGAAGATCTACTTCAGATTTACTGCTTATAGGTATTTCTCTTAATAATTTTCCGTTCAAATCAAACTCGCATAATGAACTGATTATGAGATTATTATAATCAAAATCAGGATCTTTAATGGCATCATAAACATTATAATCATACATGCCTACTGCCGTTGCATAAATACAGTCTTTGTAATATACAGCATTTTGAAACGCAAACTGTGATACATTATCTTTACTCTCGTAAGGATTCTCCAATTTAACTTTTGTGCTGTTATACCATGGTGCATCTTCAGTTACAGTCTCTCTCTCTTTTCCCGCCTTCTTACTGTTACATCCGACAGAAGCTAAAAGCATCGTCGAAGAAAGTACCAGTGAACCTATCTTCTTTGCCTTACTATTCATATATAAATCCTTTCACTTATTATTTCAGCATTAAGATTCTATCAGCAATTCTTTAAGATTCTATTAAGAAATATGCGTAATTTTTAATTATTTTCTCTTGCATATATACATCCCATAAGCAGTATATTTTTAACATTGGTTTTGAACAGAAAAATTACTTTTTTACGTCATTAACAATTCTCAGGAAAAGGCGTAGCATAATTCCCCGGAAAACTCGAAGGTTTCCTGACACATGTATGCTTATTCCGGGGAATTGCTACATTATGTTACATATTTCATGAAATCGCATACTAATTATAAAACGTGATTAAATCTCCTGTCTCACCATTCTCCGGACGCCATCTCATATCAAAAGAGGCTGTCTCAAAACTTCAATGTTATTCAAAGTATTTAAGCAGGAAAGTATCAGGACAAATTGCATCAAATTCGGTTTGCGTTAAAAATGCAATTTTCTTGGCGATTCTAAAGCAATTTGTTCTCGACAAGTGGCTGATTGGCGTCCTCATTCACTGGAAATGGTCATTTGAGTCACTTTACAGTGACTTAAAACAAAGTTTTTCCGCAAGGTGTGTCCATAAAATTTGAAGGAAAAACGTTATTTCTTGCGGAATTTATGGTTGGAAACAACAATTCCGTAAGGTGTGACTGAAAACAGGGTTTTCAGTGATTCTTGTTGTCTCTGGCTTGAATATAGAAAGCCATAATAACCGGAACCGGGGCCGGGGCCTGCCTCTCTGTGAATTAATCACTTTTGAGACAGCCCCTTGAAAAATACTGGTTTTACAAACAATCAATTAAGATTACTCAATGATTGTAGAAACTGTACCTGCACCTACTGTATGACCACCCTCACGTTTTATTTATGGGGCGATTAATGTGTCAAACCATTGTATTTTAGGCGTTTTCATAATCGTAATAATATGATTTTCGCCATATTATTCATATTTTTTGAGATAAAAGGTATCATACGGGTATCACAGCAAAGCTAATAATATTAGCTATTACTTTCTCCTATACGCGATAATCTTTTCCGCACAACTTGAACAAACAAGTTAACAATTAATAATTTCCTTTTTCTTTTATTATACTTTTTAACCTACTGTTTTTATCAAATGTATACTCAGGCATTCCGTTTAAATTAAGCAAGTTTTTTATACACCATTCTGGATCCTGAGTGTGATATGAATAATACACATTATTCATTTGTTTATGGTTAAATAATTTCATAATATAACTCGTTTCCTGTTCTCTTGTATAGGCAATATATCTATACATATATCCAATCCAAAACAACGCTGCTTTCGAGTATTTTTCTTTACCATATGAACTGTCTCCGAACTGCTCTAAAATACTTTTAATACCTTCGTTTATATCAAATGATATCGACTTACTATTATCTAAATTATTTAACAACTCCGAGTGTAAAAACCTTCTTATAAAAATTGAACTAGAGCAATCTAATTCTACTGATTTTTCAAATAACTTACCTTGATATTCAGCTAACATTAATCCATTGTGATCAAATTCTTTCATTTTAATATTTCCTCAATATATAATCCTGTTCTATATTTACGTTTAGCAAGCTTTAACTTGGTATCTATCTCATAGCCTCTCTCAATCAATGTTCTTCTACAATCTTCACGTTCAGGTTTGCTGATATAGTATTTCTCAATTGGAACCAAATTATCAATTGCTTTATCTGTCTTAAATATATATTGTAAACCTAGATTTGATGCCGATAATGAATGTAATGCAACATCTGCATTTATATCACCATCTGTAAACTGTGCCATAATATAAAACATCTTATTGTCTGCTATAGGTGCTATTACTACATCAGCGTTTTCTACATCAGCAATTATTCTTTTTATCGTCTCATTGTTTTCAAATTCTTTAATAGATCCTCTATAATAGCATATTGCAAGCATCCACTCTAAATTGCAATCAAACTTCTTCACTTTTAATCCATCTAAAGAATATCTAAAAGAATACACAGAAGAATTATTTTTCTCACATACAAATGATAATGCTTGTCGGTATCTTTCTCCCATGTAGAATCCATTTCCAAAATCACAATTATCTCTAGAACCATTTACTGTAATAGTTGATAAACCATCTTTTGAACCATGAAATAAAACTGTTTGATATTTTTCTTTTATTAATACAACCACTAATCACATATTTATACTGAATTTCCGTCAAATGAATCACACTTTTATTATATTTCTGCTTTCTAAGAAACTTATTTAGATTTTATGTATTTTCGCCCTTTTCTCTTGGTCTAATCCAATTATTTGTTTGCATAAAAAACGCCGGAAAGTGGTTTCATACCACTCCCGGACGTGCATATCAATTTATTTCATGCCACTACTATACCATTTAGCCTGTGTCTCAAACATTTGCTCATAAATTCCCTTTTTCTTCATTAATTCATTATGCGTTCCCTCTTCTTGTATAGTTTTATCTCCAATGACTATAATCCTGTCACAAAACTTACAAGAGGACATTCTATG
>JAZLGO010000050.1:0-10849 GCA_045616305.1 Saccharofermentans sp.
CCGACTATAAATTCCACACGAATTCGTTATTTATTTACAATTCTGTGTCTGCGACTTGTGGAATCAGTGTCTCTGATTGGAAATTCCGCAAGAAATCACGTTTTTCCTTCGAATTTTATGGACACATCTTGCGGAATTGACGTCTACAACTAATAATTCCGCAAGAAATCACGTTTTTCATTCGAATTTTATGGACACATCTTGCGGAATTGACGTCTACAGCTATTAATTCCGCAAGAAATCATTTTTCAGTGATTCCAAGCTGATTGGTGTCCTCATTCACTAGAAATGGTCATTTGAGTCACTTTACAGTGAATGAAAACGGGTTTTTCACTGAAACAGATGTTTTTTGTCGCCGGCAGCGACGTTTTAGGTGATTTTGGCGACACCTGACCGCCGCGTCGCTGGAATAGGCGTTTTTTGTCGCCGGCAGCGACGTTTTAGGGTGATTTTGGCGACACCTGACCGCCGCGTCGCTGGAATAGGCGTTTTTTGTCGCCGGCAGCGACGTTTTAAGGTGATTTTGGCGACACCTGACCGCCGCGTCGCTGAAATAGGCGTTTTTTGTCGCCGGCAGCGACGTTTTAGGGTGATTTTGGCGACATAATCCTTTACAGTGACTGAAAACGGGTTTTTCAGTGATTCCAAGCTGTTTGGCGGCCTCATTCACTGGAAATGGTCATTTGAGTCACTTTTCAGTGAATCTGGACTTGTTGTCTCCGGCTTGAATATAGAAAGCCATAATAATCGGGCCTGCCTCTCTGCGAATTAATCAGACAGCCCCTTTTTCTTCTGTATATTCAAACACTTGTCACACATTTTCGATAAGACATATACATGAACACTAAAAATCAGCGTTCATCAGCTACCAGATTACAACGATTCTGAATTAAAGCACAAACATCATCAAGTGTTTTCTGGCCAGCAAAATAAGCCTGCACTTCTTCGTTGATAATAATCAACATTGAAGTATCGCAACCTGTAACCGATGTAATTTCTGTCAAGTAATCACGACTTTTAAGGGAATAATCAGCATCAAGTTTGCTAAAACCTCCGAGATCTCCCAATCGGTCAACCATCGCATTATGTTCTTCAACCGCAGCATCCATAATTTCGATGAAAGCTCCTTTTGATATCGGTAAAGCTTCAGTATTGCTCTGCACCTCAGCATCAAGAAGTGTAACAGCAAATTCCCAAGCAATATCAGGAACCTCACAAGAGCTTGAAATACCGACAGAAGAAGAGATTGAAGCTGATGGGCCTCTGACAACATCAGAAGGCAAACCACACAAAATTTTGCTGTCTTCCAGAATATTCACATATTCCGTGACATTATCAATACTCCTATAGTTTATCGGAAGGTTATCACCCTCAAAGCCCTCTTGCTGAGTAAATCCCTGTTCTGCATTCTGATTATTATAAGATATCTCTGCCGCGCCGGCACAATACTCAATAAGCTTGCGCAAGGCTTCACTCTCAGTATCAACCGTTCCTTCTTCATCAATCAGATACTGAAATCCTGAATTAATCAGTTCATCCATATACTGAATACGACTGTTATTAACACTCAGCGGATCTTTTCCGTTACAGAGACCGTCCACAAAGGAAGAATACGAATCGTATGTAAAACCGATGACATCGCCGACACTTTTACTGTCAACCACCAAGCCCTTAAAAGCAAAGGAAGTCGGCATCTGGTACAATTTGTCGTTCTGCTTTGAAGCTTCAATTATATTGGTAAAGTACAACGAACTGCTAAGTTCTCCCATGTAAGAAGTTAAATCAATCAGGCAATTCTCATTATTAAGTTGCAGGTATTCCGAAGAATTCAGAATAATATCCGGACCCTCACCTGCCATAATATCAACAGCCAACTTATCGGATAAATCTGCACCGGTAATATAGAACAATTCTTCATCTCTGTTAAGCTCATGCTCATCCGGAATATTGCCGGATTCATATTCATCATTATACAAAATGAAACATGAACTGTTATCGCAATTAAACTTATAGATTGCTTCAGCAATCTCATATGATAACCCGTCAACCGAGGCTGCCTCCAAAACCTTCTTACCGACATTGGGATTACTGTCAGCTTTACTGCAAATATAGACCGTACCATTATCCGAGAGAAATACATACTGCTCCTCCGAAGCTTTAATAAGTGTACTGTTATCAAGCTCCGTCAGATTACAATTGCACAAGCTTCCGCTGTACACTTCATTGCAGGTCATATTCTCCGGATCAACCAGATATAACTCATCCATATGTTTGATATAAAGCTCATTTTCGCCGCCCCAGGTAAGTTCCAACGCATCAGTGCCGTCAAGCGCGCCCGTAAATTCATACGGTTCCGAAAGCATATTATTCAGGTCAAGAACATAAGTCAGCACATCCGAACTCATATCCACCATTACCAGCAAAACTTTATTATCACTCATCGGAAGCATGCTTCTGATATCATCTATTCCGTCGGAAATTATACTCTCATTTATATCAAAAATTCGATATTCTCCTTGAGAATAACTCCATATATACGGACCTTCCGTAGAACAACAGGAAGATACAGTATAATCTCCGCATCTCACCGTATCTTTAAACCAGGTAAAACCCAAATCCTCTATCTCCTGCGGTCTTCCGCCTATCTCAGCAATGTCCTGAGAATTTCCGTAGGAAATCTCGGTTCCGTCTGCAGGATTAATCTCACTGTACATATCCGTACCTGAGACAGTTCCGAGAATATATATTTTATCCTCAATTTGAAGAAGCGACACATCATTTGCGCTTTCTGCAGAACTCCAATTCTCACCGACCTCAGACTTCCATCTGACATTGCCGTCAAAATCATAGCAAACAGCCTGCCAATAAATATTCTCATTGTTATCCAAGTTCTCGAGAGAAGTCATAATGAGAGAATCCGAGAGCATAACCATATCAGCATTAACAGGTATCTCAGGTAAAACTATTCGTTTGGTATTATACCAAGGAATATCATTCTCAATCGTGTCACCGATTTGAATTGTTTGAGTAACATCAGTTTGCTTCGGCTCAGATTCATTACTGCAGGAAGGTACGGCAATCAAGCTAAGCATCAGTATACCTGCCGTAACCTTTCTTGAGATTATTGAATTCTTACCTAATCTGAAGTTCATATCCGCCTTCCTTCATCACACATATACAATATTCAAGCACGTTTCTACTCACATTATATATTGCATTTTCGAAAATGGGTAATAAAACAAATAAATCACCCCTGTTCATTCAGCTTTTCGAATCTGATGAAAAAAGACACTGTAATAAACAATCAACAATCGCCCCGAAAACAATTCCCACCGGCAAAAAAGGATACTTTTGCAAATAAAATTGCATTGACAGAATCAGAACTATCAACACCGAGAACCCCAAGCATGTGAGTATGTTTTCTGTATAATAACGATCGGTAAAACCCATGATTTTCTCGAGTAAAAGCTTTATGCAGACAATCGATGTAAAGAAGCAGGTGCGGCGCGGCGGGTGCTGTGCCGGAGTGCGGCTACTTACACGCGGGCTTCACGGCAAAACTATTACAACGCATTCCAAATAAAAATAAATGCAAAAACTGCTCCCCAAGCATTATCCGTTTTCTTTCTTACTATAAGCATTCCGTATAAAGCAATAAATGTAGTTACCAACTCGACTATTCCCCAAAAGCTTGTGCTGATTGGATGAAACAAAATACCCATTATCGCGCACACAAGTGCTCCCCAATCGCAAATCCACGTCTTTGTCGGGTAACGCTGAGATATCTTATCACTTATAACAACATAATTGAAACCTTCAAAGAATCCCCACACTATCGCGATAATAAGTGTACCTACTACGGATGTGATTATACCGCCTCTATGCAAATCTTCAGTAACCATGATACTGAGCGGCTCATATCCTTCAAATCCACCGGATAAGAAAACCGAGACAATATACGGCACGAAACAAACTATAGTAAGCATAACAGCTCTTAAAACATTCTTCCTTTTTAATCCGAAAACTGTAAATCTCTCTCTTCTCAACAAACACACAATCGTAATTCCCAATCCTGCAATACCGAATTCCATACCGGCCGCAGTCAACAGTCTCAGCCATACCGAGATACTGCTGTCCTTACAAAACGACATTATTTCGTTTCCGCAAATAAAGTAGAACGTATAGACGCCCATCGTGATCAAAGCTATAATCCACAAATCCATATCAAGTTTCTTTTTTACATCATTCTGCATGTTTCTCATTTGGAACTAATCTCCTAACAATTCATTTTTGTTTGATGAACACATGGTAATCCATGAAGTTTCTACGCTCAACGAATCTTGTACTAAGTTGCGTTTATACATGATTAAGTTGCAATTATATAAAAACGGTGCGCCGCCAAAATTGCCTCAAAACGTCGCTGCCGGCGACAAAAATCGACTGTTTCAGCGACGCAACAGTCAGGCACCGCAGTTCAGTCGCCGCAGTTCGGGCGCCGCAGTTAGCCTCCACAATCTCAAACGAACCCAAAAACTCATGCTACCGGAACGTATCCCTCTGCCTCAACTAATTTCTGACCTTCTTCAGATACAATCCAATCATAAATAATCTTAGCACCGTCCATATTATCAAGACCGCTTCTGACTACACAAAAGTAAGGATTTGTGAACGGATACTCACCTGAAGCAATAGAAACATTTGAAGGCTCAACATTATTAATTTTCAAAATTTTAAGACCGTCTGCCATACCCATGCTGTCTGCATAATAATATACGGTATAACCCAGAGCGTTACAGCTGCTGTTATCAAAAGAAGCCACTTTCTCGATAAGATCACCCATCTCTGTCGGAACCATCTCTGTAGGAACTTCCATCATAGGAATGTCCTTCATAACACACTCGCGCATCATTACCTGTGAACCTGAAGTCTCGGTACGTTGAAGCGGAACAATCGGCTGATCCAATCCGCCGACCTCAGACCAGTTGGTAATCTTGCCGCTGTAGATGTCTTGAACCTGCTCAATAGTCAAAGATTCAACCGGATTAGTCTCATTTACGATAAATACAAGACCTTCCATCGCAATTGGCTCCATCTCATATTCAAAGTCCTCTGCCTCCATCTGATCAAAGATATCCTGACAAGGCTGAGCTACTACCAGAATATCAGCACTTCCGTCCATCAGATAATAGAAAGCATCATCAGTTCTGTGGAACTGCATACTGTTCTCAAAAGCCTCTCTGGACTCACCGGTAAGCAAATTTCCGATTCCTACTGCCAATGGCTTGGTTGCAGTCGAGCCGTCAAATACCGGAAAATTCTCCATAGTAAAACGGAAGCTGTTATCCACAATCTCAACCGCTGTCTCCGTTGCAGGAGCTTCGGTACTCTCTTCTGTAGGAGCTTCGGTGCTCTCCACAGTCTCTGAAGCCACTGTGGTCTCGGTTGTTTCCGATACAGGAGCCGTCGTAGTCACTTCAGACTCCGGTGTCTCATTACTGCATGCACCCATAACCAAACTCAAGCAAATTGTTGCCGCTAAAACTTTACTGTTTTTCCCAATCATTTCTGCTCTCCTTTATATACTGTCCTTAATATAATTCCTCATAATCACGATTCATTTCATCAATTTTCTCCTGATCTACCGGTTCATGATAAACAAACAATATTTCATCATTATCTGTATCAAACATATAATACACGTTATTATCGTAGTCTCTTACCAACATTGTATGCGAACCGGCCCAAATATCATAATACTGACACTCACCTAAATTCTCAGGTGCTTCAATATTTAACTCAGAATCACGACAGGATATAAATGTTTTGCCGTCTATATAACATGAGTAAAAGCCATCAGCAAACTCCGAATAATGATCCCGATAATAATCTTCGGAATATTCTCCCAAATCTTCCCCATCATAGGAATACAGATGACCGTTACTTATAATACCGTCATTCGAATATGAATTATATGCATCCTTTGCTTCAAACACTAAATTACCGTCGATATCTACGATTTGACTCACGCTTTCCCCATAAGCCGAGGCAAAAAAGCGATTCGGAGCCACCTCATACACACTGTCAAAACCTTCTATAACAGCTCTTAATTCACCCATTCCGTCGTGAAGCTCCAATATTGTCTCATCATTGCCGATATCATAACCGTAGGCATATCCATCCGAAAACAAAAACGTATCCTCCCAAGCATAGCTCGAGAAATCAGAGGTATCGATAACTTCACCTGTTAATAAATCCAAAGTATAAGAAAATCCATTACCTGAATAAACAGCATAATGTTCATTAAACAAGCTCACAGTCTGATAAATGTAGTCGAATATTGATGGTTCATGAAAGTATCCGTGTGCATTGCAAAACTCCTCAAAAAGAATCGGCAAAGGTGATTGAAATTCACTGTGCAGTAAGTTCTCGCCTTCAAAATCAAAAACATCTACAAGCGTCACGCCGTCATCATCAAAAGATGTGCAATAGATATAATCAGCTCCGACTTCATATGAATCATAGCCTTCTCCGTTATTATCGAGCACAAATGAACCATCGAATGCAATCAAATCATATTTATCCCAAATTGTGTCATAATCTTCACCATGATAAACTTCGTATTTACTTGCCGCCCAACAGTTAACACCATGTTCCTCATTAGGATATGTACTGTAGTAAACATTATCACAAACTATCGTTCCGCTCTCATCCACAAAACCGATAGCCCCGTCTCCATACGGAGAGAACGGATAAATATATCCGTCAGAAGTTCCTGCCTCGTAGCGATTTATGAATTCCGGAGAAAGCCTGTTATATTTACTTTCCGGCAAATCCTCCTTGTCTGCTTTTCCGGAAGAATAATTGTCCCAATCAGTATACAAATGAAAGTCGTTATTCGTGTCTTGTTCGACAATTTCCGGAGTCGGTCTCGGTGTCGAAGTTGAAGTTACTTTAGGTTCAGTCTCGGTCGATGTAGACTCAACGGTCTCATCAGTCGTTTGGGAATCCGCCGCACCGTTATTACAGGAAGTAAGTCCCATAAGCATACACAATACAATCGTTTCGATAATAATGTTTTTGTATCTTTTTTTCATAGCCATTATCCTTGAGAATTATATTTTCGAGAGGAAACTTGATGTCTCCCTCACACATCTACTTAAATTTTAACTAAACAATGAAATTATACAACCCTCAATATATCTCCATCCATACAAAGTGCGCATACTCTATGTTTATTGCTGATATCGTTATATCTTTTCAAGTTTACTTTGGTTTTTCGGCACATGTCCTCACCTCAATTCTGAATAAGATTTTCTTGAATTTTTCAGATATAAACAATGTCTCCCACCCATAAAGCAAAGAGGGAGACACCGTAAAATATATTACTTACTAAATTAATTAAACAATAATGCCATATGAAGCACAAAGATTAGCAAACTCAGAAGAACAGCTGAATCCTGCAAAAATATCTTCACGGGTTGACGTTCCGTCCTCAAGCTGACTTACCCAATAATTCAAACCTTCCTCATCAGCCTCACGACCAAAGAAAGCTTCGTACATACACTTAACAAATTCCTCATTACCGAGACCTGCATTAGTAAACTCGTCACTGAAAATGAAGCCGAATGCACATGAGGTTCCGGTTACTCCCTGTCCGATGAGCTGAGAAGCCCAAGATTGCTGTCCTTCGAGATCCGGCAAACGACCGAAGCATACTTCATACATACGTGATACGAAGCAGTTAACACCGCCCTGTGCCTCAAGGTCAACACCTACAGCATAGTATCCGGCAGTTACTCCGAAGTCAGTACAGAGATTATAAAACTCGTTTGAATTTACAAAACCTGCGAAAATCTCCTCACGGCTTATACCTGAATTAATCATATCCAACCAGTAAGCAAATCCGGCCTCATCAGGTTCACGACCAAAGTACATGGAATACAAATCACCGATATATTCCTCATTTGTACGATTTCTGCTCTCATATTCGGCAGAGAAAATAAATCCGTATCCTACCTGAGCGCCGCAAGCCTCGCCTTTAAGAAGCTTATCCATCCAGTAATCAAGACCTTCATTCTCGGCATCACGTCCCAGAGCAACAGTATAACAACGACTTACAAAATCCTCAACGCGTGCTTCTCCTTCGACTGTCGGCTCAGTTGATACAGTCGGCTCAGCAGTCGGTTGCGTAGCTTCTGAAGCAGGTGCAGCAGTAGGAATAACCTCAGTTGTAGGTGCAACAGTAGTTTCTGCTGCAGAGGCAGGATCATTTGTAACTACAGGCTCTTCCGTAACTACAGGTTCTTCTGTAACTACCGGCTCTTCCGTAACTACAGGAGCAGAAGTAATCTCAGGTTCTGTTGTAACTTCCGGATCTGTCGTAATCTCAGGCTCAGGTACAGTTACCGTAAAAGAAGCTGTAGCCATACCATCCTTTGTCAGGATAGTAATAGAATGTTCGCCCTCTGACAAGCCGGCAAGATATTCCGGAGCCAATTCAACTGAAGCGTTCTCTGAATTAACAAGATAGTTCTCAGAATCCAATTCAGTCTCATCTATAAAAACTTTTGTAAACTTAGAAAAATCGGCATCTGTTACAAATGTCAGTGAGGATGCTTCATCAGTATTAATCCATTCAGCCTTATCACCTTCGGTAACGTTGTAAGCAATCGGCTCAATCTTAGGGAAAGTATATACTAACTGAATACCGATAGCGGAGCTGAATACCTCATCAACCTCTTCATCGTTAATTGTTGCAACAACACTGTCTCCGAAAGCATAATCCTTAACCGGATCCAATGTAATCTCAACGGTATATATATCACCCATTTCAAATTCATCTTCAGCTGTTAACATTCTGCCTGAACTGTCACGCCACAGGAAACTGAATTGTTCATCTCTGACAATGTAACCCTCTTCAGTCGTAGCATCAAATATCGGATTTTCTCCGGCAATCGGAGCTGTGACATCGGTTACAGCAACTTCTTCGATAAGATACTTATACAAATTATATATGAGTTTTGACTTATACTCTCTGCCATCCGAATCATACAAATCTACGGAAAGGTAAGTCACACCGGCCTCTGCATCGTTGCTGGTTGCTGCAGCAAACCCAAACGATTGTGAAACTGTATTTCCCATAAATACGAAAGAACAAGTATCAAGAATAGGACCTCTGGAATAATATTCTTGATTTTTCGATTGGTCATACTCTATATCCCTTATCGTATTAGCCGTTCCGTCTGCGGTTAAATAGATTGAGTCCGCCGGCGTAAACTGAGCTCCGCTTCCCGTTTTATAATAAAAATTACCAATAAATTTTTCTGTCTCGCCAGGTACCAGATATATCTGCTGAGTAGCAGCATTCAATGACATCGGAAGCATCGACAGAATCATAGTTGCAGACAAAATTGTCCCAAGAATTTTCTTTCGCATAATTTTCACTCCATTTCTTCATAAATATAGTTGCGTTTTCAATTATACTCGAAACGTTTTGCTTTATAAAGATGGAATTATCTGCGATATTCCGTTCTGGTCTTTTCTTCCACACAATAATATCCGTCAAGGCCGTATTCCGACATATCACAAGCCACTATTGAAGTGCCGTCGGAAGCAATAAAAAACAAAACCAACCGGTGGTCGATTTATAATCAGAAACTGCCTTCACCTTCGCCAAATATTCATTCGACCAATAGGCTTTCGGGAAAACAGATATTGAGAAACAGAACTCAGCCTCAGGGTCAATCTCGGATGTAACATAGTTACAAATCCCATTAACAGGGCTTTCAACGAACTCATCCCGCTCTGAATAATAACTTCCGGCTTCATAACTGTAAGTCACGAAGCAGATTTTAAATGCCCAGTCACAGAGTTTTGTGACATCATTCTTATTCAAAACTGAGCTCATCAAGTTCCTGCTGTGAAGCAGTTACAATATACTCGCGATAGAGCTCCTCAAAGTTGCATCTGGTTTGTTCATATGATCTGAACAAGATTTTCTTGAATTTTTCAGATATAAACAATGTCTCCCACCCATAAAGCAAAGAGGGAGACACCGTACATATTTGTTGTTTTTTTACAAATATATGTCTGCATCTTGCGGAATTGTTGTTTCCAACCATAAATTCCGCAAGAATTAACGTTTTTTCTTCAAATTTTATGGACACACCTTGCGGAATTGTTGTTTCCAACTGTAAATTCCGCAAGAATTAACGTTTTTTCTTCAAATTTTATGGACACACCTTGCGGAATTGTTGTCTCCAACCATAAATTCCGCAAGAATCAACGTTTTTCCTTCAAATTTTATGGACACACCTTGCGGAATTGTTGTTTCCCAACCATAAATTCCGCAAAAAATCATAGTTTTCCTTCAAATTTTGTGGACACACCTTGCGGAATTGTTGTTTCCAACTGTAAATTCCGCAAGAATTAACGTTTTTTCTTCAAATTTTATGGACACACCTTGTGACTCAGATTCACGGTAAAACCCGATTTTAGTCGCGGTAAAAGTGAAAAAAACAGCTGTTTACCGTGAATCCTGGTGGTTGATGGCTCAGATTCACGGTAAATCCCGATTTTAGTCGCGGTAAAAGTGAAAAAAACAGCTGTTTACCGTGAATCTGGGTGGTTGATAGCTAAGATTCACGGTAAAACCCGATTTTAGTCGCGGTAAAAGTGAAAAATTTGCCTGTTTACCGTGAATCCTGTTGGTTGATGACTCAGATTCACGGTAAATCCCGATTTTAGTCGCGGTAAATGTGAAAAAACGAATTATGCAGGTTTTGAATTTACACACAAATATGGACTTGACTGCGGAATCGGCGGCTCCAACCATAAATTCCGCAAGAAT
>JAZLGO010000051.1:0-2205 GCA_045616305.1 Saccharofermentans sp.
GAAAAAATTGGCCGTTTACCGTGAATCCTGGTGATTGACGACATGCCGCCACCGACCGGCCACCGCGCGCCGCGCCGCCGCACGGGCCGCACGCCGCCGCACGCGCCGCCGACCGGCCGCTGCGAGCTCTAACTTCTCCAAAATCAGGTTGGGAATACCAATTCCGCAAGGTGTGTCCATGAAATTCGAAGGAAATCTGCGATTTCTTGCGGAATTGAAATGCCAATGGACTGCGACGCGCGAATGTCGGTTGCTGTGGAGATTGGATGTTACATTTTCGAGAAGATAGGTGCAAAGAAGCAAAGAAAATTGTTATAATGTATGCGAATTCTATTTTTTTGGAGGGCTAAAAATGAAGAGAAAAATTATGGCAACTTTTCTCAGCGCTGTGATGTGTATGTCAATCATACCGATGACGGCATTTGCTGATGGAACCCAATATGATGTTTGGGTAAACGGTGAGCAATTTACAAGCACGAAACCATCAATTGTGTGTGGTTCAGGTACGGCAACTTACGCTGCTGATAAAAATGAACTTACACTTAAAGATGCAGAGATTACGAAGACTTGTGACATTGACGAATATTGTGATGGCATACATGCTGAAGCAGATCTTAACATTATTCTTGAGGGTTCAAACTCAATTACTTTGGACGATGCTGATGACGGTATCGGATTAGAAGGGTCCGGAAATTTAACGTTGAGTGGTACAGGTTCTCTTGATATAACTGCTAATACTAAAGGTGAGAAATATGGATTTGGTATTTATGTTGATGAGGGTACCACAACATTAAATATGGATGGAAAATTGACAATTAATTCTGTTTGCTCCGGTATTTATGCAGGGGAAGAAATAAATATTGAAAGCAACGGAGATATATCAGTTACTACAACAAGCGAAGGTGAAGACGCTATTTATGCAGGGAATATAGTTGATATAGGCGGCAGCGGTAAATTAACAGTAGAAAAACTCATTGACGAAAGTGAAGACGGAATTGCCGGATATAACGGAGTTACTATACATGGCAGTCGCGTTCTTGATATTACGGCTCCGTATGGTATTTATTCTGTAAATGGCGGCATTGATATAACCGAGAACTGCCAAGTTAATATAACGAATAAGCGTTTCGGTTTAGATGTAAGAAATGCAGATATCACAATATCCACAAGCGGTGATGTAAATATCAAAGGAAACGGCGGTATTTATATTGCGGACGGAGATTTGATTCTGTCAGGTTCAGGTAAGGTTGATATAGAGACAACATATGCTGAATGCATCTCGATAGATAATCCACATGACGACGAAATTCTGTTGAACGGTAAAACACGAGAATTAAGACTTGTGACTATAGCAGAGCAGGAAGTTATAGATAACTATGACATAATAGATAACGCTGTTGGCGGAACCAATCTCTCAATGTATACTGTATCAGCTTCCGCTGATGAAGATGAAAATGTACTTGTATATTCATGGAAAACATATAATGCGACCTTTGACATGGGCGGACACGGAACAGCACCTGAAGATCAGAAGGTATATTTGGATGAAGTAATCGAGAAGCCTGAGGATCCGACAGCCGACGGATTTAAGTTTGAAGGCTGGTATTCCGACAGAGCTTGCACAAAGGAATTTGATTTTGAAGTAGCTTATAATGTTGACATGACCGTATTTGCCAAGTGGACATGCTTGCATAAGAATACTGAAGTTAAGGATGCCAAGGATGCTTCTCTTACCGAAAAGGGGTACACAGGCGATACATATTGTAAGGATTGCGGTGAGTTGATTAAGAAGGGTGAAGAAATCCCGACATTAACACCGGAACCTTCAGGTGAGCCAACTCCGACTCCAACAAATGAGCCAACTCCGACACCAACAGTACCACCAACGACACCTACACCTGCACCTGAACTCAATGTAGGTGACTTCGTAGATCGTTGTTATGAGGTAGCACTCGGACGTGAGGCTGATGAAGAAGGTTATAACTACTGGAAGGATCAGCTTACCAACGGAGAGGTATGCGGCGCACAGGCAGGCTTTGGATTTATTTTCAGTGCAGAGTATGTAAACAAGAACACAACCAACGAGCAGTTCGTAACAGATATGTATTCAATGTTCTTCGGCCGTGAGGCAGATGAAGCAGGCTATAACTACTGGTTAGAGCAGCTTAATGCAGGTACAGCAACAAGAGAGCAGGTATTTGCAGG
>JAZLGO010000052.1:0-50496 GCA_045616305.1 Saccharofermentans sp.
GAAAAATTTGCCTGTTTACCGTGAATCCTGTTGGTTGATGACTCAGATTCACGGTAAATCCCGATTTTAGTCGCGGTAAAAGTGAAAAATTTGCCTGTTTACCGTGAATCCTGGTGGTTGATGACTCAGATTCACGGTAAATCCCGATTTTAGTCGCGGTAAAAGTGAAAAATTTGCCTGTTTACCGTGAATCCGGGTGGTTGATGACTCAGATTCACGGTAAATCCCGATTTTAGTCGCGGTAAGAGTGAAAAATTTGCCTGTTTACCGTGAATCCGGGTGGTTTGTGACTCAGATTCACGGTAAAACCCGATTTTAGTCGCGGTAAATGTGAAAAAACGAATTATGCAGGTTTTGAATTTACACACAAATATGGACTTGACTGCGGAATCGGCGGCTCAAACCATAAATTCCGCAAAAAATCATAGTTTTCCTTCAAATTTTACGGACACACCTTGCGGAATTGCTGTTTCTCCAAACATAGCAGAACCGCTCAACTTGAGCGGTTCCGGAGAGAGGAGGTACGCTATAAACAAAGCTCGCGCTTTACTTATACAAAATTAACTGTACATTACAACTTCTTTTCCATTTATTATATTCCCATCAACTCTTGTGTCATTAAGCAGTTAATAACCATCTTCAGCCTTCAAGCTTCTCCTGTGATAGACCGAGAGCAGTAACTGTCTCCCTCAGTGTATCTCTTAAATCGGTAACATCAGCATTCGGCATAAGTTCATAGGCGGTATTCTGATAATCTGCATCCGGCATGTTGCGGAAAAGCGAATATACTTCTTTAGGATTATCTTTCTTAGAGATTTTATAGAAAGTATCAACCACACGCGACATCTTAGCTGACTGTGCCCAACGCGCCATTGGCTTGACGTCCTTGTCCACGCCTGTTACTTCGCAAGCTTCATGGAAGAACTCAAATGAATTTTTGTGGTTACCTGTGATAAAGTATCCGCATCCGGATTCACCCTGTTTGGCAATTGCCAACGTTGACATTGCAACATCTCTTACATCTACAAAGGAATGAGCACCCTGTACCATAGGAACATCGTGATTAATATACGCATCCAGCGCTCTGCTTACATCCGAATTCGGTGATGTATCAGGTCCGATAATGAACGTAGGAAGAACCATAACTGCATTAAATTTATTCATCGCTACTTTCTCCATGATGTATGCAGCGGCTTCTGCTTTAGTTTTTGCATACTCACCTGCTACGAGGTTACGATCAAAGTGCAGTGAACCTGAAGTCTGTTCCTGAGTAGGATCCAACGAATAAGCGGTTCCGACATATACCATACGTCCTATCTTATTCTTTATGCAGCAGTCGGTAACATTAACAGCACCCGAAACATTTACACGTCTCATTGTGAGATTTATCTTATCACTTATCTCAACCAACTCGTCTGCATGAATAAGTGCGCACTGTCTTGGCTCTTCAACATCAAAAAATCCCTTCATAGAATCCTTGTTAAATGTCTCGCCTCTAAAAACTTCTACTTTTTCATCAAACTCTGTCGAGTCATCAGGATTAACCAATACACGGACATTCTCGCCGTTCTCGAGTAGTAACTGAACTATATGCTTACCTAATTGTGTGGTAGCTCCTGTTATTAAATACTGCTTATACATATCGGTACCTCCTTTGTACATTTGTATAATTGCTATGATTTTACAATATCAAAAAATGAATTTATGTCTTTTTGTGTTTCTAATGCAACGCGAAAGCATAATATGTGTTACCGAAGTGTTAATAATGACATAAAAATGGTGGATTTTGGTTTTCTTTCTCGAAAAGGTAATTTTTCAATCCAAAACATCTTGACAATTCATGTCAAGGTAATTATTATCTATGTTGTTATATTAAAAGGCTGTGACGAAGAAGGTCAGAGGCTAAGCCGTTTACAGAGAGTCAATGTTGCTGAGAATTGATGACGGACACCTTGAGTACTATCGCTTCCGAGCTGATACCCCGAACAGCACAGCAGTGCTAAGTAGACAGTATCCGTTGACGAGCCGCGTTAAGGCGAGGGGTTTGTTTGAACCTATGAGCGGCAGAACATCGTTTCTGCAATTTGAGTGGTACCGCGGATATTTATTCGTCTCAAGTTGAACTTTTCGAGAAGAGAAAGTTGCTTGGGATTTTTTTTATACAAAAAAAGGAGGCCGACAAAATGGAAACAAATGAGAAAAACAATGTAAATCAGAATCTGGATGCAAAAATTCAGGAAATTGCGGACAGAATCAAAGGCTTGCGTCTTGATATGGACATGACTCCGGCTGATATTGCAGCGAAATTGGAAATGTCGGAAGAAGAATACACACGCTATGAGAACGGAGTAGAGGATTTCAGCTTTACTTTCGTATATAAGTTTGCAAATCTTGCCAATATTGAGATAAACGATCTTATGGAAGGCACTTCAGCTTCACTTACTGAGTATTCGGTTACACGTAAGGGTGAAGGTCGTCCGATAACAAGAAGAGCAGGTTTCAAGTACAACAGACTCGGTTCACGCTTCAGAAATAAGCTTTGTGAGCCTTTCCTTGTTGTTGCTCCTTATTCAGAGGAAGCACTTAATCCTCCGTATAAGCTTGTAACACATGCGGGACAGGAGCTTAATATCGTTAAAAAGGGTACACTTAAGGTAATGATCGGTGATACCTATGAGATTTTGCATGAGGGCGACAGCATTTTCTTCAGTTCAACAACACCACATAACGAGTATGCAATCGGCGGCGAGGATTGTGAATTCTATGCAATTATACTTAATCCTGAAGCATGGACTTCAAATGCTACATACCAGGCCACAAAGAAGTCAGAGATAAAGACAGACAGCACAACAAATACGGATCTTGCATGTCTCACAGACCCTATCTACAAGAGATTCTGTACCGAAGAGGTAGATGAGAACGGTCTTCTTAAGAAAATCATTTTCGACCAGGAAAAGGTTGATAAATTCAACTTTGCTTTCGACTGTGTCGATGAGCTTGCAAAAAAGGATCCTGATAAGACAGCAATGATGTGGGTTGCAAAGGATGCTGTTACCGAGAGAAGATTTACTTTCGCAGATATGAGCAGATACTCAAGCAAGGCTGCAAACTTCTTCGAAAGTGTCGGTATCAAAAAGGGCGACCGTGTAATGCTCATACTCAAGAGACATTATCAGTTCTGGTTTGCTATGCTCGGTCTTCATAAGATTGGTGCTATTGCAATTCCTGCAACCAACCTTCTTAAGGAGCATGATCTCGATTACAGATTTAAAGCAGCAGGCGTAACAGCCGTTGTTTGTACCCCTGACGGAACAGTAGCCGAAGAGATTGAGAAGGCTGCTGCAAACTGTGAGAATGTTAAGCAGCTCATTATGGTAAACGGTTGCCATAAGGGTTGGATTGATTTTGATAAGGGCGTAGAGGCTGCTTCAGGCAACTTCCCGCGTCGCGAAGACAGCGCATGCGGTAACGATCCGCTTTGTATGTTCTTCACATCAGGTACCTCAGGCTATCCGAAGATTGCAATGCACTCACATAAGTATCCGCTCGGTCATATCACAACTGCCAAGAACTGGCATAATGTTGATCCTAACGGTTATCATTTCACTATTTCCGAGACCGGTTGGGCCAAGGCGCTTTGGGGTAAGCTTTACGGGCAGTGGCTCTGCGAAGCACCTATCTTCACATTTGACTTTGACCGTTTCCATGCAGACGAGATTCTTCCTATGTTTGCGAAATACAAAATCTCGACATTCTGTGCTCCGCCGACTATGTATCGTATGCTGGTAAAGGACGACTTATCAAGATTTGATTTATCTTCACTTAAGTATGCCGCTGTTGCAGGCGAAGCACTTAATCCTGAAGTATTCAATCAGTTTATGCGCGCTACCGGTATCCGTCTCATGGAGGGCTTCGGTCAGACAGAGATTACTCTTGCAATCGGTAACCTTGTAGGTTCTTCTATCCGTCTCGGTTCAATGGGTAAGGCTAATCCTCTTTATGATGTTCATATCCTCGACGAGGACGGAAATGACTGTAAGGCCGGTGAGACAGGTGAAATCTGTATAAAGACATCCGATAGTGTTCCTTGCGGATTATTCCTCGGCTACTATCAGGATGATGAGAAGACAAAGGATGCTTGGCATGACGGTTACTATCATACAGGCGATACTGCTTGGCGTGATGAGGATGGCTACTTCTGGTATGTAGGTCGTGTTGACGACGTTATCAAGTCTTCAGGATATCGTATCGGACCTTTCGAGATTGAGAGTGTAATTATGGAGCTTCCATATGTTCTCGAGTGCTGTGTTACTGCAACTCCTGATCCTGAGGGCGTAAGAGGTCAGGTAGTTAAAGCAACAATCGTACTTGTTAAGGGTAAGGCTGAGCCTTCAGACGAGCTCAAGAAGGAAATTCAGAAATATGTTAAGGAGAAAACAGCTCCGTACAAATATCCTCGTGTAGTTGAGTTTGTTGAAGAGCTTCCTAAGACAATCAGCGGAAAGATTAAGCGTAACGTAATCCGCGATAACGATAATAGAAAGTAATTATTGTTACACAAAACACAAAATGTATCAGGCTGTCTCAAGTGTGATTGAGGCAGCCCTTATGTTTTTAATGCAAATGCATAACTTCTTTTAAATATTCTTCGGCTTCAAAACAATTATCTGTTTACTTAAAGCCTCTGCTTTATTGTAATCAAACTTAAAGTCATTTAAAGTCTTTATACTGTATTCGGAATCAAAGCAAGAAATAAACTCATCTTTTGTACTGATTGCATCATAGCCGAATTTAGGATTGTCATCGCTTCTGAAGTGCATAGGAACAACTACACTCGGGTTTATTCTTTTTACAATATCTGCTGCGAGCTTAGGAGCAACCGTAAAGAAACCGCCTACCGGCATAAACAGAACATCGGTATCGGCAAGAAGCTTGTACTGCTCGTCGGTTAATTCACAGCCTATATCTCCCATATGAACCACTTTGAGTCCATTTTCGAAAATGAGGACATGAATTTTGTTAGGACCGCGGAGTGCACCGTCTTTATCATCGTGAAATGTATCAATAACACGAACATCAATGTCAGAAGAAGGCTTCGCAGACAGCTTTACACTTTCTTTGCTGTCGTGATCATAATGAGAATGACTGACAAAAACAAAGTTTGCCTCTTCAGAGATATCCTTAAGTCCCGGAACACTTCCCGGCTGATACGGATCAAATACAACAGATACACCATCATTCTCTATAAGCACCGAAGCATGTCCCAACCACTCAACTTTCATCAGTCGCTCCTCCTTATAATTAAATCTTGAATGCCTTCTGAATGGCCTTTTTATTACCGAGTACAAAAACAGAATCATTCTCTTCAAAAACAGTAGAAGGTGAGATACTCATTGTAAGATCGTCATCTCGCTTTATACCTAAAACGTTAACTGCATATTTCTTACGTACATCTATCTCCACTACGCTCTTGCCGATCCATTCAGACGGAACCAGAAGTTCAAAGATAGCATAATCATCACTCAGCTTTATATAATCAAGAACTGTATCGGATGTACAGCTTACTGCAGTCCAGGAAGCGAGCTGCTTCTCAGGATACATAGTACTGTCTGCACCGACCTTCTCAAGCAAAGTCTCATGCATCTCGTTTGAGGCACGCGCAACTACCCTTGCAGCACCTAACTCTTTAAGAAGCGTTACGGTTACAAGTGAAGACTGCAAATCATCACCGATTGTTACTACACAAACATCAAAATTGCTTACTCCCAAAGACTGTATATATTCTTTATTGGTGCAATCACCTATCTGCGCATCCGTAACATACTTGAGAGCTTCATTTACTCTGTCCTCATTAATGTCTACTGCCAATACCTCACTGTTGGAATCACTTAACTCCTTGGCAATGTGCATACCAAAATCGCCCAATCCTATTAATAATACTGATTTCATATATATCCTCCTGTTATATTAACCTATCGTAAGCTTTTCCTTAGGAAGCTTTGAATATTTATCCGAATTCTCTGTTACTGTAGCAAATATCAATGTTAATCCGCCGACTCTTCCGAGATACATCAAAAGCACAAGTATTCCCCTTGATACAAGACTTAAATTCGGAGTAATACCTGTCGTTACACCTACTGTTCCTACAGCTGAAGCCGTCTCGAAAAGGCAATCGCCCATCGGAAGACCGTCAACCATACTTATTATGCATCCTCCGACAAGAAAAAGTGTTAAATACATTGTAAGAACCGTAGCAGCATTCTTAATAGCATCATCCTCAAGGCGACGACCGAAGAACTGCGTACTCTCACGACGTCTGAAAACTGAAAGCATATTGGAGAATAATGCAGCAAGTGTTGTCGTCTTCATTCCGCCCGCCGTAGATCCCGGAGAACCTCCGACAAGCATAAGACCGATCATAAGCGCCATACCTGCTCCGCTCAATAAATCAAAGCTTAACGTATTAAAGCCGGCCGTTCTTGCCGTAACAGACATAAATAATGAACCGAGAATTCTCTCCTTCATAGGCAAATCAGTAAAATCAAATGCAAAAAATAATACTGCCGGTACAAATAATAAAATAAGTGAAGTAACAATTATTACCTTAGTCTGCATTTTATACTTCTTGAAATGAAATTTATTGCTTATGACATCCTGCCAGGTTAAAAATCCCAGGCCGCCCAAAGTAATAAGAAGCATAATAACAATATTCAGAAGCGGATTGCCTGCATAATAAGTCAATGAGGAAAACTTCTCCTTGTGTCCCATTAAGTCAAAACCGGCATTACAGAAGGCTGACACAGAATGAAAGATACCATAACCTATTCCCTTAATTACACCATGTTCTTTAATAAAAATCGGTGACAGTAAAGCTGCCCCTGTTAATTCAACTACAGCCGTAGCTTTAATGATAAAGCCTGTGAACTTTACTATTCCGCCTACCTGATGAGCTGATATAGAATCCTGCATAAGGCTTCGCTGCTTAAACCCGATTTTACGTCCTGATATAGTCGCAATTGCCATAGCGAACGTGATAAATCCCATTCCGCCTACCTGAATCATGATGATTATTACAATCTTTCCGAATGCGGACCAATAAGTAGCAGTATCCTGAACAATAAGTCCTGTTACGCAAGTTGCCGAGGTTGCCGTGAAAAGTGCGTCCGCAAACGAAGCACCTTCACCGTCAGCAGTCGCGAACGGAAGCATGAGTAAAACCGTTCCCAAAAGAATTGCTGCCAAAAATCCCAATATTATTATCTGTGCGGAAGAGAATCCACGCCATTTATGCCTGCTATATAGCTTAGTCATTTGTATTTCTATCCTCTATAATCTAAATCAAAGTCATTATATCATTTTTTAAGAAAATTTCAGTACATATCTGTCCATATATATGCTTCGACGACAAACGTAAATTGTGCAATTTCAAAGTTGCCTACACAAGAATACAGAGAATGACGTGTCGATTGAATTTAACAGCTGGCATTTTTGTAAATGTATTTTTTACAAAAAAGAATATAGGAATGTATACGTGGTAGACCTGCTGAATTCACGTGAGTAAAAACCATTAAAATGATGGCAGAAATATATTTACAAACAATTAAAATGATGGTTTAATACAATCAGAGGTGATTCATATGTCAAAATACATAACCACAGCAAGTATAACGTCTGATAAATTAAGAAGCGTACGCAAAAATCTTGGGGTAACCCAAAAAGAGTTTGCGGAATTGGTCGGAGTCTCAAAACCTACAATTGAGAGATGGGAAACATCAGATAATGAAATTACCGGACCTATTGTTCTTCTCTCCAGGCTTTTGGATAAATCTGTATTAGAAGACTTAGTAATACCTGAACGTGATTTGCCGTTAAGACTTTGGTATATGTATAAAGATGATGTATGTACACTGATTGACGTTGATGAGACCGAAAGAATAGTAAAAATCAAAAATTATACCAATAAGACGCAGTTTAGAGCTTTCGGTATAAATACAAATCCCAATTTTGAAGAATATGAGGAATTTATAAAATCGCGTTGCTTTCCGGAAAGCCGAGACAAGATAAAATTGATTCTTAAAGATTTAAATCTCCCTTTTTATGATCCTTTTCTAATTGTAGAGCGAACAGAGGGAAGAATGGCAGAGGATGACTTTTGGATTAGGATTGAACGATGATTGAGTTATTTGAACAAAATTACAAAGAATTTACCAGACATTCCTCCAAAGGCAATCAGCTGAAATGGGAGAATAATGGCATATGGTATAAAGCTGACTTTACAGGTTACGAAGGTCTGGCTGAATTTGTTGTCTCAGAACTGCTTAAGTTCTCGACTTTAGATGACAAGGAATTTGTAACCTATGATATAGAAGAAATTAAATATAAAAGGAAAATCTATCTTGGCGCCAGAAGCAAGAACTTCTTAGACAGTGATTATCAGATAATAACCATCGAGAGGCTGTTTAAGAACAGATATAAAAAAAGCTTAAGCGATTCATTATGGAATATCGACAGTCCTGAGGCGCGACTCAAATTTATCTGTCATCAGGTCATTAATATGACAGGATTACAAGAATTCGGCGAATATATGAGTAAACTTTTGACAATTGATGCTCTCTTCAAAAATGAAGACAGACATCTTCATAATGTTGCGGTACTTATGAATTCGAATGAGGAGTTTAAGTTATGTCCGATATTTGATAACGGTGCGAGTCTTCTGTCAGACATAACAACTGATTATCCGTTGGGTGAAAACATATATGTACTTTTGGATGAAGCAAAATCAAAAACTATCAGTTTTAACTTTGATGAGGAGATAGAAGCAGCCGAGAAATTGTATGGTAATAATATCAAGTTTTATTTTACCCACAGAGATGTCGAGGACATTCTTAACAGAGTAAATCAATATGATGAAGACATTAAAAACAGGGTGAAGGATATTATTTTTTATCAGATGCTTAAGTATCAATATCTGTTTGACAGACATTGATACTTTTGAGTGACGCCGATGCCGGCTCCTAATATCACTCCCGTTCATTGCATCCGCGATAAATTCTTCAACACCGACATAACCTTCTCATACATCTCATTCACGTTTTGAATTCGCAAGCAGCGTAAGTCTTTCTGTCGCAATTTTATCCACGAAGGTTCTGTCATGCTCTACAAAGAGCATCGTAACATCAGATTCGCTGAGCATATCTTCTATAGCCTGTCGAACATAAATATCCACATAATTAAGCGGCTCATCCCAAACAAAGAGATTGGCTTCCCGGCAAAGGCTTGCCGCCAGAAGCACGCATTTCTTCTGGCCTTGAGACAAATCTTCAGTATTCATGTACAAGTTCTCCTCAGTAAATCCCATTTTACTTAAAATTGACTTGAAACGAGGTTCATCAATTTTATATTCAAAAGCAAGTTCCTTAAGAGTACCGGTTAAATCCGATGCATCCTGTCGAACATATGAGATTTTAAGTCCTGAAGCCAAAATCAGTGAGCCTTCATAGGAAATCCCGTCTCCTCTGAGAAGCTTAAGAAATGTGGACTTGCCGCAACCGTTACTGCCGTTCAATGCGTAGCGTCCGCCCTGCCTGATTTCCGCTTCAAACGCTTCATTAACCTGCATATCTCCGCCGTCCGGAGAAGGGAAACTCATTACCAGATTCTTGGCGCCGACCAATAAATCACTGAAGTGCTTCTCACCCGTAATCTGCAAATACTGTCGACGTTCCTGATTCTTAAGAAGCTGTGACTTCTCTTCTATCTTATTATCAAAACGACGTTCCATATTCTTGGCATGGCTCATCATCTTAGCAGACTTGGCGCCTTCATAAGAACGACGTCCGATTGATTTCTCTGTAACTTTGGGATCAAATCCGATTTTACGTTTCTCGGAAATATTAGACCATCGTTCAGCGGCCTCCTTAGACTTCTGAAGCTGTCCTATCTCTTTCTTAAGTCGTTCGTTCTGTGTTCTCTCAAATTGCTCTTTACGTTCTTTCTCCTCCCACCAGGTAGAGAAGCTTACATTTGTAACCTCAACATCGCTTCGATTTATAGCCATTGTATGGTCGGTACAATTATCAAGGAAGCTTCGGTCATGACTTACCAGAATAAAACCGTCTTTGGAACTCAAATATTGCGCCGCAATCTCACGGCCTTCCATATCAAGATGGTTGGTCGGCTCATCAATAAGCGGGAATCGCGCTTCATCCAGGAACAGCATAATGAGCTGGAGCTTGGTGCGTTCACCGCCGGACAGCACACAGTACGGACGGTATAAAATATCCTCGTCCAGCTTCATAAAGTTCATCTCTCTTTTGATTTGCCAAAGCTCTGCATAAGGAGCAACTTCCTTTATAATGTCGATACCCATATCGTATTCATTTGCTATCTCAAACGGGAAATAGATAAATTCCGGCAATCCCGTAATACGGCCTTGATATTCCAGCTTACCCTGTAAAATATTCAAAAGCGTAGTTTTACCGCGACCGTTACGCCCTATTAAACCCAGTCTCCAATCTGTATCCAGTCTGAAGCTCACATCATTGAAGAGATTATATTCACTTCCTCCGTATCCGAAAGTCAAATTACTAACATTTATCATTGTCATATAAAAATACCTCCACTGTAAGTGTTCAGCGGCGGAAAATAAGATGAATTAATAAGGAAATTGCTCTTGTTAATTTAACAAAAAAGCTGCGACAACAATCGCAGCTCATAAAATCATATCAAAATCAAGACATAGAAAAATCAATAAAAATATTCCGCCGCTATAAAATTAATTATCAGCCACGAATAATTCTCATCGGTCTTCCTCCTTAGATATCAAACTTAAGTAGGATTATCGCACGATTACTGAGTTCTGTCAACCTATGCCATCCGGCCCCTTAATCAGCCCTGTAAATCAAAACTCAATTGTCTTTGGTGCTGAAGTAAATGAAGAGAATACCGCCTTAGCATTCTTGAAATAAAGAACCTGTGTATTGCCGTCATCCTCAGAATACATGCCTCGGAGATTAGGATAATTGTCAAGCATATGCTTCTTGGCTTCGAATCTGTCATCTTCAACAAGCTCACCTGACAATCTGAGCCAAGTACCGTCCTTAAAGCAACAGAGTTCAGCCTTAGGATTCTTGGCAAGCTGCTTGGAGCAATCCTTAACCTTACCTGTCTGTATATAAAGCTTGTCCTCAAACATATCTATTGTTCCGAAAGGTCTTACTCTCGCTTGATTACCATCAACGGTTGCCAAATAGTATGTTCCGCAGGCTTTTATAAAATCGTAAATCTCATTCATTTTCTGTTCCTCCGATAAAAGTAATACTTATATATTATAACGCTACCATTCAATCTCTTTTATATTTTTCTTTCCGACAAAGTCCTTAATTGAATCCTCAAAATCAAAATCTTCCGTAAGCGAAGCAAAAATATAATTTGCCTTAACTCGAGTACTGTCCTCGCTGTCCTTGATAAAAACCAGTAATACTCCGTCTCCGTTCTCAAGAATTACATACCATAACTCAGATGTTGAACTTTTGACATCATATGTTTTCGAGAAAGAACATGCTGAGCTAGCTGCAACATTAACCACACCGTGCCTGTTGGTTATCTGAACAGCCAATGTTTCAACCAAAGTGTTCCTGATAAAATTTTCTATATCATCAGAATAATCTTCAATATCTGCAGAAGACACTTTTCCGATTATCTTATCTGTTACTTCTTCACTTAAATCAACAACAATAATCGGTTCCTCTTTATCAATCTCGAACTCATCTGCATTGTCGATTATATCTTCAAAATCACCGTCAAAGGTTACATAGATTTTTTCAAAATAATCGCTATCCATAAATTCAAACAAATCAGCGGTAACTTCTTCTGTTGTATCCTTATACCACTTCTCGTCAGCGCTCGAACTGCAGGAGGTAAAAGAAGCAACAGAGAGAGCCGCAATCATAACTAACGATAAAAATTTGCGCATCATATCATCCTCCGATTAATAATCGGTTACATTATAACAATATCGCACCCAAGGCGTATATAAGCTTAGGTGCGATAAAAAACATTTAATTTTCAAACAACTTAAATCAGTTGGTATAGTTGTCGAAGTAACCCTGTACAAGAACTACCGGTGTACCCTTATCACCTGAACCTGATGTAAGGTCGCAGAGAGAACCGATAAGATCTGTAAGCTGACGAGGAGTTGTACCCTCGCTTGCCATCTTACCCTTAAGGTCTGCATCCTTAGCCTTGATGCTCTCTGAGATAGCCTTCTTAAGCTCCTCACCTGAAAGATCTGCATAATCGTTATCAGCAAGATACTTGAGCTTAAGCTCGTTAGGTGTACCGATAAGACCGTCTGTAAAAGCAGGTGATACAACCGGATCAGCGAGCTCCCAAATCTTACCCTGCGGATCCTTGAAAGCGCCGTCACCGTAAACCATTACTTCTACGTGCTTACCTGTCTCCTTCAAAATATTCTCCTGAATCTTAAGAACAAGATCCTTACACTCACGTGGGAAAAGCTTAACCTGATCCTCTGTTGCCTTATTTGAACCGAGAAGACCGTATCTCTCATTACAACCGCTGCCGTTAACAGGAGCATTCATAATCTCATCAAGACCGAATACCTTCTCAGCGCCGTTAGCAAGAAGAATCTTCTTTGTTCTTGCTCTTGTGTGAATATCGCAGTTAATAACATTCTTTGTGTAATTAAGGATAGCCTTAGCCTGATTAGCGAAAACAATCTCAACCTCACAGCCTGTCTCCTTGATTAAGTCACCGTAATACTCAACATAGTCAACACCTGTAAACTCATGCTTAATATATCCGAAAAGCTCACGATACTTCTCAAGTGAGAGAACATCGCTGTATGGATTAACGCCTGCTGCATCAATCAAATCGAGCGGAACAAGCTGATTACCTACTTCATCAGAAGGATATGAGAGCATAAGAACAATTTTCTTACAACCCATTGCGATACCCTTAAGGCAGATAGCAAATCTGTTACGTGAAAGAATAGGGAAAATAACACCTACTGTCTCACCGCCGAGCTTATTCTTAACGTCTGTTGCAATGTCATTTACTGAGCAGTAGTTACCCTGTGCTCTTGCAACGATTGACTCTGTCATTGAGATAACGTCTCTGTCACGAAGTTCGAAGCCTTCGCTCTTTGCTGCCTCAATAACGCTTTCTGTAACTATTGTTGACAAATCATCGCCCTGACGGATGATCGGACAACGAATACCTCTTGATACTGTACCTACTCTACGCTCTGCCATAGAAGTAACCTCCGAATAAATATATAAATTCAATTTGTCTCTGTTCATTAGGGCATACTCAGCCCACCTTGCTTATTATAATACGCTTGAAAGCATAAGCAAAACAGAATATACTTATATTTATCATTAGTATTACTTATCTTTACTCTCGAAAAGGAGTCTCAAAATGCAAGCTAAACTGGAACAATATAAGATATTTAAGGCTGTTGCCGACACCGGTAACATTACCGCAGCCGCACGCGACATGTATATCAGTCAGTCAGCTGTAAGTCAGACTGTTAATTCGTTGGAGAACAGTCTGGGAGTAAGGCTTTTCGCAAGGTCTAAAAAAGGAGTTACACTGACACGGGACGGCTCCACTCTTTATGAATATGTTTCCGCAGCGCTGGCACTTATTGAATCCGGAGAAGCCAAGCTTAACGAGAGTAAGGAGCTTATAAGCGGCGAACTGGTAATAGGCGCAAGTAATACGCTGACAGACTTCTATCTTCTTCCTTTTTTGAGGCAGTACCACAAACAGTATCCCGGTGTACGCGTACGCATAATCAACGGTACTTCAAGGCGAGTTATGAATGCACTCGATGCGGGACTTGCTGATTTGGCTTTCGCGACCACAAATGAGAAGCCTGATGATTATGACAGCTATCTTTGTTTTAAAACACACACTGCTTTTGTGGCAGCTCCCGACTATCCGATAGACTTCAATAAAACTTATACATTGGAGGAAGTATCCGCCATGCCGCTTATTCTTCTTGAACAGGAAGCAGGTTCAAGAAGATTCCTTGAAAATATTTTCCTTAAGGAAGGTCTGAGACTTAATCCTGAAATTGAGCTTGCGAGCTACGAGCTTCTCATATCTCTGGCAGCAATCGGTCTCGGCGTGGCAGGAGTAACCGAAGAATTCTCAGAGACTGCTTTTAAAAATGATCGGGTAAAACGCCTTAAGCTTGATATTGAACTGCCGACAAGAGCCGTAAGTATGCTGACTGCCAAGCAGACTCCGCCTTCAACAGCAGCATCGAAATTTATGGAATTGGTCAAGTATCACAATTTTTTGTGAGTTGTTTGCATATTTTTCACAATTACATAATAAAAATCAAATTGTTTTTATCACCCCAAGGATATATAATCGAATAACATCACCGCTCGCGGTGACTCTCTTATTTTGGTTTATGGTTGTTTAAAAAGGATATTTGTATGGGTGAAATAATAGATTTAAAGGCTCAGCTTTTCTGGAATGCGCTGACCGATGAAGTTCAGGAGATGCTTCTTCATAATGTATACTGTCCGAACTGTATTTTCGCAGTTCTTGATAACGATGCTACAGTCAATATTGTTACAAAACATCGTTCTGAATTGATGAATATTTCCGGTACATGTGAGAATTGTGGTTCTAAGGTATCGAGATTATTCAATCATCGTTCCTATCCTACAAGAGATTCTCAGCTCACATTTGACGGTCTGGTTCGCACATTACGCGCACAGGAAATCGCAGAAGCAAGAAGCTGTTAATTTTTATCTTTGGTATATTGCGGACATACATGCCGTGTTTTGCCGACGGTAGCTTTTCCGTATTCGATTGCCTGCTTGGGACATCGATTGATACAAGCCATACAGTGAATGCAGATTTTATTTACCCAGTTTGGCTTTCCTTCCTTGATTTCAATTGAATTTGTCGGACATAATTCGGCACACCTGCCGCAGCCTACGCAGGATTCGGTTGCATGAAATTTCCCGGTTTTTGTAAAGCACGAGTTATACCATTTCTCTATCAATAAAGTTGAACCGTATTCAAAACCGGAAGCAGGCTTCTCAATCAGCTTATTACCGTTTTTTATTGCATCACAAATTGTATCTATTACGATACCTGCATTTCTGTATCGCTCTTCTTTCTCAGTTTCATCCGTCGGTTTAAACAGAGTAATATAATTCTGCGGCATAATCACCTTACACGAGCCCATAAATTCAAGTTCTCCCTTTTGTTCACAAATACGTTTGCATGAATTTGGAACCGATCCGTCCGCACTGGCACAGGTAGGAATAAAATATGCATTTCTATTTCCTTTGAAGGAACTCGAATTAATAAAATCTCTGAATATCGCAGGAACTATGGAAAGGTAAACAGGGAATACAAAAACATACGGCTTCTCACTCATAAAATCACCTTTTCTGTGAGTTTTAATATATGTATTTGAGCATACCGGCTCATCTCCCAGCCTGTCTGCAATTGCCTTTGCCGCATATTCACTGTTTCCGGTGCCGGTAAAATATATAATCATCCTGCTTCTCCTATATACTTACGTCTTTTTATACTCGCGACTGTTGATATACTGCTTAAAGGATTTCTCTCCGACAATTGTATCTCCTATACAATCATGTGTCAGAGTAAACTTCGAAAATAAAATTACATCCCGTCTTCCCGATTTTTTTATCTTAGGCAGATTAGCCAGTATTCCCATGACAAACGGAGGAAGTGTCTTGATACTTATCTTCTTATTCTCAGCTTTGGCGAACATCTCTGCTATCTCACGATAACTGTATGTCTCCTTGCCGCCTACACTGTATGTCTTATTCTCATCACACATGGTTTTTAATATAAATTCTGCAAAATCAGGTGTATCAACAACATTACAACGTGGCTCAGGACTGACCTTAAGAAGTTGAACCTCACCCTTCTCTATCATCGGAAGAAATACTTTGGCAATATCATAAAAGTATCCGGTCGGACGATATATAACATAATTAATACCGCCTTTCTTCAACTCCTGCTCCATAAGATATTTTGAGTTAACCATAGGAACGCCGTCTCCGAGGTCGGCACCTACTACCGAGACGTATGCAAAATTCTTTACGCCTGCTTTTTTTGCCTCATTTAAAAGATTGAGATTACCGTGATAATCAATATCATAGTTATTGAATTTTACAGATGCCTTAGTAAGACCTACTGTTGTAATAACTGCGTCAACTCCGTCACATATTCCTTCAATAGCCGAAGGTGTCGTTAAGTCAATTTGTCTTGTCTCATAGCGTGAACCGTCTAGGCCTTCAATCGTCCTTACTGCCACATCCGCAGCAATTATCTCGTAATCGGTTTTGCATAAAGCCTTTAAAATCTCACTGCCCAAGTTACCGAAAGCGCCGGCTAACAATACTTTCATTTTACAACCCCTCCGTATATAAAATATTCTTGCTTTATATTTAAACTATAACGAAGAATGGTTGAAAACTCAACTATTCTTTTGTTTGCCGCCCATTCCCCAATTCTCAAACGGCGGTTCATCAATCACTATAAAAACATCAGTAGGAAATATATTTAATTCGGAACAAAGCTTATCGGTAATAAGCTCGATTGCTTTTCTCTTTTGTTCTGCAGTTCTTCCCGGAAAAAGAGTTAATTCAATTATCATAAAGTTATCTGTTTTAGAAGGAGCTGTCTCATAATCGGACTTATCGTATTCGATGATTCGTTGAAATCTGTCCCGGTCCTCAATTCCCAGAGAATCCATTAATCCGCTGTGAACACAATCAAGGACCTTCATCTTATATTCAGAGCTTTTCCCTTTAAGCATATTAATTTTTACCAACGGCATCAAATCACCTCACAAGTTTATTTATATTCAATTTATGAATCGGCGGTTGTAACACACATTTTCGCGAATTATACAATGTGCTGATAATAAAAGCATACAAGCTGGGTTCTGTCTCTCAAATCAAGTTTGGATAAAACGGAGCTCATTAAATTTCTGACTGTTCCCTCTCCGAGATACATCCTGTCAGCAATTTCCTTATTGGACAAACCTTCCGCGACAAGCTCAATCAATTCCTTCTCTTTGGGAGTAATATCGTAATCCTCCCACTTAAAGCTTTCTGTACGATTCATCAGATTAGGAAGGCGTTCCACAATTTTACTGCCGAATACGGTTTGCCCTCCGAACACAGCTTTAACAGCGTCATTAAGAGAAGCGCAGTCCTGCTTCAAAACATAGCCCTTGGCACCGACCTTGAGCGCCTTGTTAATATATTCATCATCGAGAAAAGTAGTAAGCAGAATAACGCGGGCCGACTTATCTATCTTCAAAAGCTCTTCCGTTGCACAAAGGCCGTCCATATCCTCCATACGAATATCAGATATGACTACATCAGGTTCGACTTCAGAATAAGAGGCAACCGCTTCTTTACCGCTGCTGCAAAGCTTAACTACCGTTATATCGGCATCCTGCTCCAGAATAATTTTAAGAGAATTAATTACAAGCGGATCATCATCTACCAACATCAATTTAACAGCCATATTTACTTCTCCTTCGGTATTGTTACAACTACTGTAAAGCCGTCTGCGCCTCCGTGTACGGAAGCACGTCCGCCCATTGCCTGCGCTCGTGAATTAATATTAAGAAGTCCTATTCCGGAATCATCATTCCTGATAATGAAATCCGAATTACCGACCAAATCCAAATCTTTTGAGGAACCGTTATCAAACGCTTTGATTCTCCAGAAGGTAACATTCTCAATCAGCTCTATAACAGCTTTATTACCGTTACTGTGTTTAGTAATATTGGTGACGCATTCTTTTATAATTCCAAGAATTTGCTGCTTCATCTCATTACTTATCGGCGAATCAATTGAAGTAACAACGTCCACTTCAAATCTCTCCTTCAGAGGAGTACTCAAATCGTTTATTCCTATTGACAAATCAATTGAATCATCATGAAGTTCATGAACACTTCGTCTTATGTTAGTCATGGCTTCGTTTATCGTGTTGTTCACGGATTCAAGATAAGGTTTAACTTCCTCTTCCTTACTGATTACAAGTATTGCCTGCATCTGAACAACAGCTCTTGTAAGAATATGTCCTACATTATCATGAATCTCTCTTGCTATCCTGTTACGTTCCTTAAGACGTGCAGTATAAACCTCGGCATCGGTTCTCTCACTCGCCTCACGTCGTTTACGCTCATTATCAACTGCTTCCTTTCTGGCCTCATCCCACAGCTGAGTCGAACGGTTAACAACACTCTCGTAATAATCAGAGAAGTAAGCTACATAAGCCGCTGCCAATATGACAACTGTACTGATAATCTCCCTGTTCAAGTTGTCGGATAACAAAATATTAATCAGAAGAATAATTCCTGCCGTAATATACTGCGGAGCTCGGCGCTTATACATAAGAATGTATACGGCAGAAGGAAAAGCTACAGTAACAACCGGAAATATTATTGCCGCTATACCGACTGCGACTCCTGCCGCTGTCGTAAAAAACTTGTTTGTAATAAATTCATCCAAGCACAACAATATTATTCCTGCCAACACCATACAAACATGAACAGCCATCACGTTATCCGTAATGAGAAACGCGGTGGCTATTGTCAACAGTATTATCAATATTTTGTCCTTTAATCGTTGCGTCATTCTTTTATTATACGCTTAGAATTTAAAATAATGGCAATGAATGAGATTGCAACTGCAAAAAGAGCTTCAACAACAAAACAAATCATCATCTGCTTTGCATCGTACGAATATTTTGACTGAATTGACGAAGTCATGTTATTGGCAAGAACCGCCCAATAAAACGGAAGGAATTTAGAGAAATTCAAAACATTTTCACCGATAAATCTCATAGGAACAAATACGCCGCAGAGAAATGCCATAGACAGACTGACAATATTTGTTATCATTCCAAGAGAGTTTGCCGACTTAACGAATGTCGTAAGCAAAGATGTTAAAGCACAGCATACCATCATAGTCAAAAATGAATTAATCAATATGACATATCCGTAATTTCTGATAATCTCCGAGCCTGCTCCATATACAAAATTAAAAACCGTAAACAGAAGCCAGCAAACAATTCCCGATGTTAATAAGCCCAAAGTATTGGTAAGTTTGATCATATACGGAGGCACCGGTGACACTGAACATCTGTCTACGGTCTCCTTTTTGTTTGTTATCAAAATGGTGTAGCCTATACCCATGGACATCATTCCCAAAATAAGATACGGATAATACTGGTTAATATTAAAAATTACTGCATCCTTAGCGCTTACTTCAATCGCATCGTCTTCCGCTGCAACTATTGATATCTCAGATTCGTTAACTATAGAATCATTGGTCTTTGATACAGCCTCCTCTACAGACAGGCCTATTGCTCTGTAGCTTCTGTATGTGTTAAGAAAAGTGTTTATCCTATTCTCCATATCATAAGCAGCGCCACTGAAATTACCGTTACCGGTCTCATAGCTTATTAAGTTATCAGTATTACCTGCTTCAACAGAATCCATAAAGCCTTCCGGAATATTCATATGGTAGTCTGTCATAAGGAAATAAACCATATTACTGATCTCGGTAGCATCCTTATCACCGTAATCCGTTACCTCATTACTCTTTGAAAGATACTCCGTAAGTCCCTTTGACAGCTCACTGTTATCATTATCAACGTAGCTTATCTCATACGACTTTCTGTCTGCAGATATACCGACATCATTCATACCGTCTTCAGCACTTACTGTCAACCCTATAAACATCACTAATGTAATGATTCCGAATATAATTATGCCGTTTCTGTTTTGCTTAAGCAGTTTGAAAAAATATTTATAATGATGCATATCTTTCCCTCCTTAAAAGTAGAATACTGGCTGTAAGACAAATAACGGCAAGTACAACTATTTTTATAAGATTACTGTAAAAATCCAAATCGTTCGTCGTATATGCCAGACGGAAAAGAGCCATATTCATAATTGTTGCCGGATTAATATCGTTTAAGACAGGACATGTACTCTCAATAAACCCGGGAAGCTGACAAATCATCTCACCGGACAGAAAGCTCGATGTCATTATTATTGCTGAAGTCTTATTACACTTACTGTCTGTATTACCCTTAAGCAGGCAACCGCAAAGCGTTCCTAAAGCAATTGAAAAGACATTGCAGGAAACAACAAAAGTGACAAGCTTTGTAATATCAGTTCCCAACGGTATATCAAGGAACGCCTTCATGATAAAAAGCTGAACTGCATTTACAGCAAGTGCAATTGTAAGATGTGCTGCATAAGACGACAGTATGAGTTTGATTTTCTTCTTCGGACAGCCACTGACTCTCATAGCATGATATCCGTTATCAGCCTTGATATTTCCTGTCATTTCCACTCCGTTCAACGCATTGAAAAGAATCCCCATTACAAAGGTGCTGTAAAAATACCACAAATATGCATTCGGTGATTCATCTACAAAATCGCTTTCTTTTACAGTTACAAAATCGATACTCTCACCTATATTTTGAATGAGTTTCTGTGCTTCAAGCGGATTAACCTCTAAAGCAGTATTAATCAACTTACTGTTGTTCATAAATGTATCTGCTATGGTTTTTCCTACACCGCACGCTGTATCTGTGTATTCCTTTGGAAGAAGAGTCTCAATTCTGTCATCATATACTTTGAAAGCAAGGTCAAGGTCACCATCCTCTAAAGCCTTAATAACATCATTCTCATCTTCATATTCATTTATATTGAGAAGTGCACCGTCCCCGTTACTTCCCGGCTTTGTAAGTTCTTCGAGCATAGAATTAAAGCTGTCATAATACATCTCGTTACTTCCTGCTCTTATCATCGCCGTCTGCTTCAAATCTATATTATCAGCAGAAGTCAGATTGCCGAATGCTACATTAAAGCAAACCATAAGAGCAAGCGGAAATATTAAAACCCAAAATATCGCTGTTCCATTTCTCAGTCTGTCCAAAAGGAAATATTTGTACATAATAACTCTCCTTTGCTGTAATTATTCGTCTCTTAAATCTTTTCCCGTGAGTTCAAGGAAAACATCATTAAGAGTCGGCAGTTCTGAGGTTATTTTCTTCATAGCATAACCTTCATTCTGAATAAGATTTACTATATCAAGAACATTGTGTTTACCGTTACCGGCCTCAACCTTAAGCAAACCATTCGTATAATCAACTCTGAAAATATTCGGCAGCTCTTTTATTTTTTCTGTTACCTCATTATCCAAGCCCTTTACCTCAATGGATATAAGTTCGCCTGTCTTTATCATGCCCTTGAGTTCATCTACGGTACCTTCTGCAATGGCAGTGCCCTTATCTATGATTATTATGTGATTTGCAAGTCTCTCAACTTCCTCCATATAGTGGGAAGTATAAATTATTGTTGCACCCTTTTTATTAAGCTCCTCGATTCCTTCAAGGATTTTGTTACGGCTCTGCGGATCTACTGCCACAGTAGGCTCATCAAAGAAAATTATTTCCGGCTTATGGGCAATGCCGCATGCGATGTTGAGTCTTCGCTTAAGACCGCCGGAAAGCTTCTTCGGTCTGAATTTTCGAAAATCTCCCAAAGCAACAAAATCAATTGCCTCATCAACATACTTTCTGCGAAGTTCCTTATCCTTAATATAAAGTCCGCAGTAAAAATCGATATTCTCTTCAACCGTCAACGTATCAAAAACAGCAACCTCCTGCGGCACAACTCCGATACGTGCTTTTATATCATATGCCTTTGAACTCATTTCCTTTCCGAAAATGGTAATTGTCCCTTTATCATACTCAAGAAGTGAAAGAATACAGTTAATCGTTGTCGATTTTCCCGAACCGTTAGGACCGAGAAGACCGACAATCTCGCCCTTCTTTACGCTCATTGACAAATTGTCCACGGCAATTAATTCCTTATATCTTTTTACAAGTCCGTCAACCTTAATAATCTCTGTCATGTCATCAACCTCCGACGTTTTAACCTTACGGCATTATTCTCTCATACACGCGACAGCGAAAGTAGTGAGATGAATAATTATGTGATATGACATTTGTCATTTTGCTGATGTTTTTTGTTCACTGCACAGTGCACAGTGGACTCCGCGAACTGAATCTCACCAAAATCGAGGAAAAATCTCACCCTTGGGTGAGAAAAAAGGCTGTTTTGGGTGAGAAAAAAGGCCGTTTTTGGTGAGATTTCATCGACTGATGAAACCGACTCAATAAATCGATGCAATCAGCGTAGCCGACGGCGACCGGCTTTTCAAGCATTTTCAAAAGGCATTTGTAAGAGGCGTCTCTCCTTTATTCCAATCCCGAACACACAAACAAAATCGACCCGACCGGTAGGCAGTCGGGCCGACAATAAGAATACATTTTATGCTTTATACAAGCGACTTTTCGAAGTCGTAAACAGAAGCGGTTTCACAGTCTCTGAATTCATGCTTCTCATAGTAACCTATGAGGCGGTTATCGCCATCTCTTAACGCAACCATATAGACGTCTTTGTTCTCTTTGTCATTGCGATACGTATAAATCATATTGTTGGCAGGGCTTTCCTCAAACCAAGCAAGCACCTTTTTTATAATCTCGTTAGACTTCTCGTTATGACAATTCAAAAGGCTTTTTCCGGTAAGCTCGCCGTATCTTTTCACGGCCGCAGCATTCATATATTCAATTGTATGATTTGTATTACAAAGAACAACAGGTGCTCTGTCCATATCGAGAACACTCTTGTATAAATCAGTTGTATTCATTTACTTCTCCCTCATTTCTGCACAGTCGATTCTGCGAAGTTAATTCTGCCGCAGTCACATTCCTGCGCAGTTGATTCTTCGCAGTCACATTCCTGCGCGGTCGATGATTCTTTCTCGTTTTTGGCGGTCAATTATAATCAACCAGCGTCACCGCTTTTGCAATCAATCAAAGCATAAGTCTGTAAATAGCTTCAACATCCTTCTGCTCCAATTTAATGAAGCCGTAAACATTTCCGTTGCCGCTGCCGTCACCGTAGCATGCCGTATATGCCAACTGCTCTATATCCTCTTCCTTGGCACCAAGCTCAGCAAAATTCTTAGGCATACCTATCGAGATAAGGAACTGTCTGAGTCTCTCAATACCCTGCTTGGCAGTAACTTCAGGATTATCAAAATCCATCTGGCAACCCCATACACGAACGGCAATCTTTGCGAAGCGATTAACATCGTGAGAAAGCTCATATGTAAATACTGCAGGCATTGCAACCGCAAGACCGGCACCGTGAGCACAGTCATACTTGGCTGAGAGCTCATGCTCAAGGTTATGACTTATCCAGTCCTGTGAACGTCCGACACCGCAGGAATTGTTGTGAGCCATCATTCCTGCCCACATAATATTTGCTCTGGCTTCATAATCATTCGGATTCAGAATAACCTTAGGGCCTTCTTCAACCATAGCAAGAATAAGTCCTTCAATCATACGGTCGGTAGTCTCGACATTCTTGGTATTTGTAAGATAACGCTCATACAAATGGCAAATGATATCCGTTATTCCGCATGCTGTCTGATAAGGCGGAAGAGTCTGTGTAAGTTCAGGATTAAGAATTGAGAACTTAGGTCTGTAAGCCTCACCTGAAGCTCCGCGCTTAAGCATACCCTCTTCCTTAGTAATAACCGAATCAGGCGAACCTTCGGAACCTGCTGCCGCTATAGTAAGAACAGTACCGACAGGGAGTGCCTTCGTTACTGATTTACCTTCATAGAAATCCCAAAAATCACCGTCATATACGGTTCCGGCTGCTATTGCTTTAGATGAATCTATTGTACTTCCGCCGCCGACAGCGAGAATAAAATCTATTCCCTCCTGTCTGCAAATATCTATACCCTTATATACCAGGCCGCTTCTCGGGTTCGGCATTACACCGCCCAATTCCACATAAGTAATTCCCTCAGCTTCGAGTGATTTTTTTACTCTTTCCAGCAGGCCCGAACGAACAACCGAACCGCCGCCGTAATGAATCAGAACCTTGCTTCCGCCGAATCTTTTTACAAGACTTCCTGCTTTATTCTCTGCGTCCTTACCGAACTCAAAATATGTAGGTGCATAAAAACTGAAATTATCCATTTTGCTTCCTCCGCTTTATCGTTTTTTTATTTTTTATACAATAGCATTTCGCATAGCAAAATAAAATAAAAAAATCGTGCAATTTTGTCAGATATCGGGACTACTTTATACAGCAACCGCCTATATTTCTGATATTAAGTACCATGCATGAGTTCTCTCCGAAAACAGAATTCATCTTTGCAATATATTCATCAGTCAAATCATTCGGAACAAAGGCCTGTATAGTTCCCGCAAAGCCACCGCCGTGAACACGGCAGGCACCGCGATTTCCCAGAATTCTCTCGCTCATCATTAATGCCAAAGGAATTGCCTGCGTACTGCTGTCTCTCGTTGAATACAAATTCTGCAAAAGCAACGCAGATGACTTGCCCGAGGCATTTACAAGCTCCAAGAATCTTTTAAAATCTTTCTTTTTAATTGCTTCGGCCTCATCACGAACACGCTTGTTTTCTTCAAAAAAATGCGTTGCTCTGAGAATCGCTCTGTCGCTCACTTTATCTCGCAGTTTCCCGCTGCAAAGCGCATCATAAAAGCTTGCTTCATCCGTCTCGTTCAGATACTCATGACCAAGAACCGCAGCCACAGATTTCATCTCATAAGGAATCGCACCGTAATCATCCGTTAAATCGGCATGGCTGCCGTGAGTATCGGTAACAATAATCTTCAAGCCTGCTTCTTCAAAATCTGCATCATATTTCTCTACAATCGGCAAAGACGGATCGGAAAAATCAATATATACCATTCCGCCTACAGAGGACACCATCTGATCCATAAGTCCGCTTGCCTTACCGAAGAACAGATTCTCACTTCTCTGACCGATTATAGCAATCTCAGTCGCCGTTAAATTTGCATTGCTCAATTTGTTTATTATGTTTCCCACAAGAATTTCGAAAGCTGCAGAAGAAGACAATCCGCTTCCCGAGAGCACATCTGACGTAACATAAGCATTAAAGCCCCTTACCGCAATTCCTCGTTCAACAAAACCGGAAACCACGCCTCTTACAAGTGCAGCCGTTGTGCCCTTCTCTTCGCTGTGGACGTCGCAATCTTCCAAGTTTATTTGAACACGCTCATATCCCTCGGATTCAAGCACAATGTAATTATCTGTGCGTAAGGCCGCTACTGCAACAGCATCGATATTAACAGCCGCCGCAAGAACGCAACCGTGCTGATGATCCGTGTGATTACCGCATATTTCAGTTCTTCCGGGAGCCGAGAAAAAATATAATTTCTCGCTTTCTTCTCCGAAAAGCTTACAAAACGACCTTTCAGCTTCAGCAAATCTTATCTTCTGTCTTGTCGAGTCCGAAGGCAACATAATTACTTTTTAATAACCTCCCCGGTAACGGACATATCGGTTGCTTGCTCAGCATCTTTAGGGGTAAACACAATTGTATATTCCCCTTCTTCAAGCTCAACTGTCTCATTGAATATATACATTCCTGCGTCGAATTCTTTCTCCGACACCGTATCTTCATTCTCGTTAACAACTGTTATATCAGCACCTTCTCCGGAAAGATCTCCTGTCATTATGATATTGTATGTACCGTCGCCCTCAATTGTAAATTCATAAGGCACATAATCGTCTCCGAGAGTTTGACTTCCGCTGAATTGCGTAATAAGGCCTTGTCCCAAGGAAGAGAAAACTATCATCACTAATCCGCCGAAAAACATCGTCACGGAAAGTATGGCTGCAATAACCCATTTTGGTGCAGTAGGCTTAACTGCCTTAAGAAGCTGCATACCTAACATAATCAAAACCGGTGCAAGAAATGCTATAAAAACAAACGCTCCTATTAAACTCATAGGATTCGCATTCAAAGCAATCATTGCTGCGGCAGTATTATCAGCTGATACCGGTTCTGAGCCGGCACTTAAAGAACTTATTAATGTAACGATGAAATTATTAAAGAAGTGAAGCAAGGAAGGAAGTAATATGTTGTTGCGCTTCACCATTATATATGCCATCATCGCGCCCATAAATGCAGTAGGTAAGAACTTTATTGCAGACGTATGAAGTATACCGAATCCTATTCCTACAAGAACACATGCAAGCAATTCACTCTTAAATCCTCTGAAGTATGACAGCAAACCGCCTCGCATAATCGACTCCTCACATATAGCCGGAGTAGCAGCAATAATAAAAGCAATCAACAAAGGCGGAAGTCCGCTCTGTGTAAGAATTGCAGTTGATTCAGCCACATTTGAATAATCCGAAGGAAAAAGAACAATTCCTATACCTGCAAAAAGCAAGTCCAAAAGGATACAGCCTATCGCAAGAACAAGCACTCCGATTATGTCGATAAATCTAATCTTGTGAACAGGAAAAACTTCCTTAAGCGGAGTCTTATGCAATTTGGTTACCGTTATGGCATATGCCAAAAAAACCAACTGACCTAAAATAAGTCCCGGTATACCCAAATAAGTAATTAATAACGAATATGGAAAGAGCAGGATTAAAAATAATCCGATGTAATAAAAAATGGCTTTCCAAGGTTTCCATGATGCTTGATTTGACAAAGCTTGCATATATATCTCCTTACTAAAATATTATTTCGTAAACAAACTCAATAAACTCACAACATGATTATACATTAAAAATGATATAACAAGTAATAAACTCCGCACAATAAATTACAAATAAAAGCCTTTCTTTTCCACCAACTCATATATCTTATTTTTCTTATCAAACTTATTGAAATCCTTCTCTGTAAGAATGAGGTAACCTTGTTCTCCATCGGCAGTATTTTTGAGGCTCACGAAGTCAACCGCAATATGAAACTTGATGTCTCTTTTGACTCGGTGAGTCAACTCTGTTTTATAATCCAAGATTGAGGTTCGGGATTTGCCGCTCCTTGTCTTGTTAATCTTAAGTTCGGAAACTGTAACTTCCTGAACCAGAAAGCTGCGTTTTTGAATACTGAACTGACGCATAAAATGCTTACCGAATATTAACCATGTCTCTGAGAAACAAATCGGCATCAGCACAAGCGGAACCCAAAAGAAATCATTTTCTGCAACGGACCAAAAAGTCAATGGAGGAACAGACATATTAGCAAGAATTACTATCACCTTCTGAAGCAACATGCTATCGTCTTCAAAAACAAGAGCCAAACTGTAGCCGTACCAAAATAAATAAAAAAGCACAGCCGGCAGAAAAAAAGCGGAGATAAACGGTGTTAACGCACAACAAGCTGTAAAGCCGATTGCAAATGAAACATGCACCCAAACCCGCTTCATTCGCTGCCGATTCAGCTGTTTTATTTTTGTAAGACAATGGTCGTAAATCTCATCATTCGGTTTTTGCCAATGCATATACTTACTCTCCCTACGCCGCCTGAAAAGATAGCAGTACATGAATATTTATCAATATATATTCATGTATTGCAACAAAAACAAACATTTAATCGACTCTTATTTCACCTGCAAGAATCTTCTTATAATCCTCATAGTTTTTACGCAAAAGCTCCGGCGTATTCAAAGAATACGGGCATTTCGACACACATCGACGGCAATCAATGCATTTCTCAATCTTGCGCATCTCTTCCTGCATCGCAGGTGTCAGCCAGTTGGCAGACGGAGCACGTCTCAGCATCAGTGACATACGAGCGCACTGATTAATCATTATACCTTGCGGGCACGGCATACAATAGCCGCATCCGCGACAGAAATCTCCTGACAAAGTCTTGCGTTCTTCTTCAATATATATAGACGTCGATTTATCCATAACGGGAGTATCCGTAAAATAAGACAACCACTCTTCGAGCTCACTCATTCTCTGAATTCCCCATATCGGTAATACATTATCAAAGTCGTTCATAAAAGCCATAGCTGCTTTTGAATTTGTTATCAAGCCGCCTGCCAAACCTTTCATGGCAATGAAGCCGACATTTTGCTCACGGCAAAGATTTACAAGCTCAATCTCACGAGAACCGGACAGATAACTGAACGGATACTGAAGTGTCTCATAAAGACCTGACTTAACTGCCTCAAAAGCAACTTCTATTTTGTGAGTTGTTATTCCGATATGATTAATTTTGCCTGCGGCTTTTGCTTCAAGCATACATTCATACATACCGGTACCGTCATTCGGTCTATAGACTCTGTCAGCACAATGAAATTGATATATATCTATGTAATCAGTACACAGTTTATTCAGGGATGTTTCCAATTGCAATCTGAAATCATCAGGCTTTTTTGCCATGCTTTTCGAGGCTATAAAAATATCGGAACGGACATCTGCCAAAGCTGCACCAATCTTCTCTTCGCTGTCTGAATAAGCTCTTGCCGTATCAAAAAAACGCATCCCGCCTTCATAAGCTCTGCGCAGGATTTTAACAGAAGTTTCCATATCATCACGCTGAACCGGAAGCGCACCGAAAGCATTCTGTTTAACAATTATTCCTGTCGAACCCAAAGAAACATTCTTCATAATCCTCTCCGCAATCAACTGATTTTCTCTAATACAATAAGTCCGCCCTCAGTCGGATGATCCATATAAATCACATCCTCAGCTTCTGATTTGAAGCGAAGGAGCTTAGTGGCTATCATAGCGTCACCGGCGGCTCCGACAAGCATTATCAGGCCGTAAAATAACATTGACGTACTTCCGATTATATAGGCAGTTACATACGGGAACAATCCCAAAATCACACCCGGCATAATACAACCGATAAGATACTGCCCTCTTTTTAACGGTTCAAGACAAGTGCAGTAAGGTGTTAACATTTTTACTATAAATCCGAACTCAATCGATTTATTGTGTTCACTCGCAAACACTCCCCAAAACAATCCATGTATAAGTTCATGTATAACAAAACTCAACAACAAAAACAGTACGAATTTCCAATCATAATTCAATATAAAATTATCATAGATTATATTGTACAAAGCAACAGACAGTATTGCTCCGATTACACAGGCAATGCCGGCAACAGCATTTGCTTTAACAATAGATATCGTAATATTCGTTTGTTTATAGCCTTCTGCTTCCTTATGAGCAATAATTCTACCGACTTTCTCTACTCTCAACCGCTCTTTCTTGGTCAGTTCTCTCGAATCTTTATCAGCCATACAAATCTTCCCCTTATTTAAATTTATGCTTTTCTATCTTATTATAACAACGATTCTCACACCAATAAACTGTCATCTCACTCACATCAAAAACCATCGACACAACAGTAGGACACACTTCTTGAGAACAAGCCTTGAGTACTTCAAAAAGATCATCCGTGTCAAAATCAGACTTTGCCTGAGACAGCAATCGTTCCGCTGTTAAATATCTGTCCATTCCCATCCACGGATGCGTCTCGGAATCGCCCTTAAGCGGTGAGAAATTAGTTAAAATTTTATATTCCGGCTTATCGTAATATTTATATCCCTGTCCCGGAATAACATGCAGAACATTGCCGTTCTTATCCGAAAGTGAAGACATAAATGTATTCCCCGGAACACTGTAAACAGTGTTATTAAAAACCAGTTCCCTGGTTTCCTCAAAGGTTCTCTTCTGAAGCAGAAGTTCAATTCCGAGCATCATTGAAATCAAGCATTCCTCTCCTTGCGGCGGATTACTTCTGTCATCGAAAGGATGACACGTCGGCATTCCGACAAAATCACCTCTCGAATTCGCGCCGAACAGCGGAAGCCACCCTTCCTTCTCATCAGCTATCTCTATATAAACGCCGACGGCATCTTCACGTATCCTGTATTCCATACCGAGAATATCCAGATTCCAACCGACCAAAGTTTTATTCTTATTAATTACTATACTGGTACACATAAATACATTCTCCACATGAATTTTATCACACACATGACATATTCATGAACACAATTTTAATTAATCTATATCTCTTTCCCTTAGGTCTCGCGACCGGAGGTAGCCTTTCGAAAAGGAAAAACAAAACGACACAACCAATCGTAAATCAACGTGTTTTTATATGCACAAAAAATGCGGAACGGTTCACTCTCAGCCGCTCCGCACATAGCTTCGCACGTATTATTTGTACTAAATATTCTTAACGAACAGATAATCCTGTCCGCCGCCTAAGTTAGTAATCTCTCTTATAAAAGAATATCCGTAATGTTCATATAAACCTACATACGATGAAGGAATGTAGCTTTTTCTGAAACCGAGTTTCCTCAGATAATCATTTGCAAACGAAATCATCTTCTCACTTACACGATTTCCTCGATACTCTTCGGAAACAAATACGGAAGAAACCCAAGGATAAACTTCAGGCAAATCATAGTAGTCTTCCTTCATAACGGAAGTCATTCCGATAATCTTTCCGTCAGCCTTAGCAACAAACATTGTCTCCCAATCCGTAAATTCGACATTCTTTATAAGATTGTACAAATGCTCCTTGACCTCAACCCAAGAACAGTTCTCGATAAAACTTAATAATTCATCCGCAAGTTCTGTATCCCGTTCAACTTTCAAAACCTCAAAATCCTTGAGCTTATGCCATCCAAAGTGCTGTTCAACCATATTAACGACTTCTTCAACACTTCTGTTGTCCGCTCTGTCAATCCAAAAGAAATTACTGTTTCTGATATAGTTATAGTAATCTATATTTAATTCATACAGTGTCTCATCACAGGTTTTCTTTGCCTTCTCAAAATCAGAAGCGCTGTGTATGTAATCGTTGAAGCCCTGATGATCCGGTCGCTTACTGTATTCCTCAGTAATTTCCTTCGCCGGATTTCTGATCAGAAAAGCCATTCGTGACGGATCCGACAGTTTAATCAAATCATCAAGTGAATTATGTAAATCACACAGAATAATACGATCCTGAGAAAGTCTGATTAAATCCATAATTATATAATCCAACTGTTCTCTGCTGTTACCCAATAACGAGTTCTTGTATTCCTCTACACTCCTGCCGAAATATTCATCCGCATCTTTAAATACTCTGTTCATATTAGGCTGAAGCTCTTTATCTGACTTTAGCTTATGAATAGTAAACTGATCATCTATAACATAGACCGGGATATCATACTTCTCACCGAGCGCCTTCACAGTGGTGGTTTTACCGCCGCAAGCAGTACCTGTAACAAAATATACGTTTCTTAAATATTCTCTGATAACATTATCTTGAAATATCATAGTTCTTTCTCCTTAAAAATAGTTTTCTGTGCATAATTACAGCATGAAACTACTTTCAAAGCTTCATGCCTATCAGATATTTCTTAAACGTAAAAACATCACCATATGTTTTGAACTCCTTTATCACAATTTCGCTTATTATAACACGTCAGTTATGGCATTACTACTTACATCGCAGTCAAGCTTTCCTTCCAAAATCAGATTTACGGCATAAGCAAGTCCGTTATCTCTTACATCCGTCGTAACAAATCGCGCTGCGCTTTTCAGTCTGTCCGAAGCATTGCCCATAGCTATGGGCAATCCCGCAAATTCCAGCATCTCGATATCATTATCACCGTCACCTAAAGCTGCAACTTCCGTTCTGTCAATCCCGATAAAATCCGACAGAATCTTAAGCCCGTTGCCTTTACTGCAACTTCTGCTCATTACCTCCACCCACTGCGAATCGCAATCCACAACAAAAGTATCGGGACAAAGCACCTTTACCTGCTCCACTATCTGTCTGTGCATATCCTCATTTTTTACAACAAAAACAAAATTCTCAATTTGCTCAGAATTGTCGCTTATATACTTATCCAAATTCTCCACGGGACTTCTCGAAAATCTGATGTACGGTATCAGCTTCTCAGGTATGCCGTACGGCAACGGATCATCGTAATACTCTCGACTGACATGGCCTCTGCCCTCAACAAAAATCTCGAAAGAAGCTCCGTTACTCCTTCCTATATCGAAGAGCTTATTTACCGTCTGCCTGTCTAATGTAAAATGACCGATACGCTCTCCAGTTCTGACATTTGTTATACTCGCACCGTTACTTGTTATCGCATAAGCGAAGCCCTTCAAATTATAAAAATCTTCAGTAACCGCAGACAATCCTCGGCCGGTCACAACAACAAATTCAAAGTTATTATCAAGCGCCCGCTGTATTGCACGGCTGTTCTCCTCCGACAATCTGCCGTTATAAAGAGCCGTATTATCCAAATCAGAAGCGATTAACTTTATCATGTATAATTTTCATCTCCCATCCCCATGAATGAGAGATGAAATATGCCTTTCAAATTATTATGCCGGAACCCATTTGTCAGGTGTCTTACCCAAAACAGCATCCGTATTCGCCGGTTTAGACGTATTTATCAGCCTCATACAATAACAATGATATTTACCGAACATATCATTATATAGTTCTCTGTTCCGCTGTAAATATGTGCTGGCATCGGCAAATTCCGCGGCCTTCATTACAGACTTAACGCAACGCCAACCGACCATAGTTCTGTCTATATGGGAATAGTATATCGAATTCTCATCAACCGCCGCCAGTGCCGCTGAATACAGTTCATCTACCTTAGAAATATCTGAAGCCGTCATTCCGTTATGTGCATCCATTCCTGCCGGATAGTCATTATTATACATTTGAGATACCGGAGCCTGAAACTCCATTCTGTAATTTCTGAGCCAGATACTGTTAAGCCATATCTCTCCCCTGTATTGTTCATCCTCACCCGGATAGAGACAATTAGGACCTACATTGTGCTTCCTGCACTGAGCTGTCTGAATATCCAAAATTTCCTTTATATATTCACCGCCATCACCGTAGTATTCATGCAAGAAGAATTCTGCTTCCTTCTCAATATCAGCTTCCGGATCTCTCAGAAGTGTAGATAACAAATATATTCTTAAATCATCATACTCGGTATTGTGACCGCCGAGGCGATCCGTATTCTGAAGGTAAATACCGTTAGCCCCGAGTTCATGATAGTACTTAATATCCTCAATCAGTGAATATATATTGGGGAACGGAGCATAGGTATCTCTGAAATTAATCGTATACTCCCAAATCCAAAGCTGCGAACCCGGATTTGCTTTAACCATGTCTGACCAACCTTTGAGATAAGCTTGCATCTCATCATTCTCATAGCAACTTGTTGATTCATTAAGCGGGCCGCTCTCCTCTTTAAGTGAATGTGCATAACATCTCTCAATCGGTGCAAATCTGATAATTACATGATCATCTATGGTCATGTTCTTAGGAGGAACTTTGTTCTGAACATATGCAAGCATATCCACATAAACATTACTGTAATCCTTGTTCTCTCTTTGGCCTTTAGCCTTGATTTCCTGAGAGATTCTGTTGCATAAATCAAGGTAAAGAGCGGAATTCATCTCACCCTCATAATTATTCTGATATGCTCCGAAAGATTGATAATGTGCCTGCCTGAATTTTTTGCAATTGTCGCAATAGCAGATATCACCGTTATCTGACTGAGAAATACTTATTATCTGCATCTCGGCGTTCGGATCATATACATTAGGATCATCGAGCATATCAAAAACATGTTCCTTTATTCTGTTGTACACTTCAGTATTTGTAGTGCACATTTGTCTGTCATTCCAAGGTGTATCGGAAGACTGTCCCTTGGCAAACCAGTCAGGATGATTTTTTAAATCAGCTTCCGTAAAATATTCCGAATGAAGTGTATGAACATGTCCCGGCTGTAATCCGTCATAGTTTCCGTTCTTTGACAAATACCACTTCTGGCCGCCCGGCAGATTTGTCATTTGGAAATTGGCATAATTTCCGTTAAGACCGAAATATAAAGAATACATTCGGTTCTCATCGTCTCTTCCGTCATAGTAATTCAAATCGCAGTCAGTGAATTTGAAAGCTCTCTTATAGTCATAGCTTATTTCTGAAGAATACTTGAAGCAATCCTGATGGGTCATCATTCCGTCTTCCCAATCAAGCCAGAAATATCCGCCGCAAAGCTGCAGGAAGTATACGCTTCCGTCAATAAGTCCTCTTCTTCCGACACCGGTAATTGATACACCGTTATCATATGCCTTAATCGAATAACTGCCGCTCGAACTGTACTTTGCAGTTCCGTGAGGTCTGTTGGTATTGCCGACCGATATCTCAAGCTTTCCTGTAGAGCCTTGAGCTGTAGCATCAGTAATTATATCAGGGGTATACTTATCCAAACGCTCGATTGCCTTCTGAATTAAGGCTGCTGCATAGTATTCTCTCGAATTGCTGCTTGAACCGTCCGGAATTACTATAACCGCTGTTCCCATATTCTCTGTATATGGACTGTTTTTGTAGGCTGATATTCCGCCGACATTCGCAGGTTCTCCACCCGGTGTAGTTGGTTCGCCTTCCGGTATTGCAGGTTCACCCGGATTTGACGGGGTGTTCGTAGGATTCCCTGTATTTGCAGGGCCGGTCGGTGTTTTTGAAGGTGTATTTGAAGGAGTAGTATTGCTGCCGTTTGAGCTGCCGCCGTTTGAGTTGCTTCCGTTTGAGCCACTTCCGGAGTTGCTTCCGCTGTTTGAACCGTTGCCGATTGATACCCCCGGTGCAGAATTCCCGGAGCCTGATGAACCGCTGTTTGTCTCACCTGATGAAGAATTGTTTCCGGAACTGCTTTCTTCCTCGCATCTGGTACATGAACCTGATTCATGTGTGCCTGCTCCGGTAATATCAATACTTCCGGCTTCTATTCCGTAAGCATCACAGATTGCAGCAAACTCCACCGAACCTGCAAAGCCGTTAAAAACTGTCTCTCTGGAAGAACCGTTTTCAAGATTTGATATCCAATATTCCCTACCGCTCTCGTCATATTGTCTTCCGAGAAATGCTTCATAAAGTACTTCAACATAATGCTTATTACATAAAGACAGATTTAAAAATTCCGGACTGAATACAAAACCGTAGGCAACTTCACATCCTGACAGAGTATGATCAACCAGTTGCACGGTCCAGCTTGCCATTCCGGCATCATCACAAGTTCGGTTAAGCACTACATTGTAAAGTCTCTCTACAAAAAGATTAACCATAGCGGTCTTATTATAGTCAGTTCCTTCAATGTGATAACCTCTTACAACACCGTAATCCGAACACAATTCAGAGAACTCAAGAGAATTTGCAAAGCCGCAAAATACAGCTTCCCTTGACATTCCGTTGCCGAGTAAATCAACCCAATAGTTGAAGCCGTCAGTATCAGGCTTACGTCCGAAAAACGCATCATACATATAAGATATATACTGCGCATCTGTTGCTTGCTTACCCTGAAATTCAGGACTGAAAATAAAACCGTAAGCAACAGAACAACCGGTTGCCCGTTTCTCAATCAATTCCTCTGTCCAACCGTACAGACCGGTCTCATCCGGAGTACGATCAAGACAAACCCTGTACATTCTGGTAACAAATTCCTTTATACCGTCTTCATCGAATGAATCTTCCTTTAAAACAGCTTCAACATCTTCAAAATAAAAAGTCTCTGCAGGAGCTTCATTATCATTCTCATCAGCCCAAACCAATCTGTTTGGTAAACAAAAAGCGCTCACTGTCATTGTGAGCGCCATGAAAAAGCTTAAAAACTTGTCAGTTCTCATGGCACACCCTTTCTGACATCTTTAACGATGTCACAAAATAAATCCATGTTCCCCAACTGCATTATGAATTATACAGACATAAAAAACAAGTACTTTTTATTTGATATTCAGCCTGTCACTTCTTACGAAGAAGCCATACTATATTGCTTCTGAATTTTGACGCAGACATAGGATCGTTCAAATCCTCCTTGTCGCCGTCATAACCGCGATAGATATCCACTACCTCGAAGCCGCAAAGCTCAGCAAGAAGAAAAATCTCATAACGATATGTCTGTCTCATAAGAAGCGGTCTGATTCGTTCTGCTGTTATATTTCCGTCAGAATCGTACTCAACAAATTTCCAATTACCGCTCATCTGCTGTGTAAACGGATTATATGATATGGCATTATATATCTTCTCTTTGTTTCCTCGGCTGTTTACATATTCGACTCTGAAAGAATAATCATCAGGTGTTGTCTTCATTTGCACAGCCTGAACCGGAGGCCACGGATCAAATGTGTTAAATGTAAGAATCCCGCCCGGAAGCAAAATATTACGAATATTAAGAAGAGCCTCTTTCTGCAGCTTTGATGTCGGCAAATGCATAAATCCGCTTCTGGCTATAATCGCAAGCGAATATTTTCTCCCTGAATCAAACTCAGTCATATCGGCAGGATAAATATTCAGATTAAGACCCATTTTCGAAGCCTTTGATGAGGCAACCTTACACATTTCTTCAGACAAATCAGTTCCGTCGACCTCTATTCCGTGTTCGGCAAGATACAAAAGCACCGCGCCTGTTCCGCAGGCTATATCTACTACGCCGTTCTGACCGTACTCCTTGGCAAGATTCAAGTAGAAGTCTTGAAAGTTGTCCTGATTCTCAAATTCGGTTGCACTCAATGCCTCCAAATATCTGTCATAATTCTCGGCAACATCCTTAAAATCATGCAAATCCATTTTCGTTCCTCCGTTCTGCTTATTACAGTAATTCGCTAAAAACAAAAACCGCTTATCAGGAAAAGATAAGCGGTCGATTTGTTTACTTTATTAAAACTTTATGGCTTATTCTTTTCCGCGGCACAATATATCCGCACAATCGGTGTATGCGGTAACGGTAGTTGCAGTATCGGTTGTAAAAAATACAAATCCGCTCATCAAAAAGAACATCCTCTCAAAATATAAACAAAGATTACTACCGAAAAAAAGAGTTGTCAATCGCATTTGGGTTACGTGACATCACGTAACATCACATATCCTGAACAAAAACGATTGCAGATTTGCAGTTCCCACGAGTCACTTTACAGTGGCTGAAAACGGGGTTTTCAGTGAATCCTTACTGTTTAGGCGCCGCCTTGAGTCACTGATTACTTATCGCCGAAATATTGCTCTTTATAAAGCTGTTCGGTATTGGCTATAATCTTTTGACAACATATATCAAATGTTTGCTTCTCGTCAGGAGTCAGAACCGACATTATGCTGTCCAACCACTTGTTGTGCATATCGAAAATTCGGGTGCAATCATTAACACCCTTATCTGTTATTTGGAGAATTTTACAACGCTTATCTATATCACTTTGGTTTCTCAGTAAATAACCCTTTTTCTCTAACACGGCAACAGCTTTGGCTATGGTCGTTTTGTCTATGCGAAGCCCTTGAGATACATCATCCTGTGAACACAAATTATGGTAATAAACATATGAGCATATCATGCATTCTGTATCTGACAGTCCGCAACTGAACTTCTTCTTGTGGGTAAAAACTTTTGAACACTTAAATAATAAATTTAGTTCCTGAAATTCCATCTCTGTACCTCAAACGGTTGAATTTTCAACCATATTTTTACAATAACCGTATGTTTTTGTCAAATGTAATAAGTAACGGCTTTTGAGATACAAAATTAAGTTGTATAATACGTGCGTCATAAACAAGAAATTCATCATAACAACTTAATGCGGAGGCAAAAATGAGCAAAGCAAAATACGCTGATATCAAAAAAATGATAAGCTACTACGGTCCTTACAAAGGAATGTTTATAGCGGATATGATATGTGCTACCGTATCTGCCGCAATAGCGTTGGCTCTTCCTCTGGCAGTTCGCTATGTTACGTCTACACTTATATATAAAGAATCATCAGTAGTAATAGCTGAAACTTTAAAGATTGCGGTTCTTCTTATTGCTATGCTTGTGGTTGATGCCGGAGCTAAGTTTTTCATCGGAAATTACGGACACGTTATGGGCGCAAAAATCGAGTATAACATGAGAGCCGAGATTTTCGATCATATGCAGAAGCTGTCCTTCTCTTTCTATGACGATGCCAAGGTAGGTCAGCTCATGAGCCGAATTACAACTGATTTATTTGATATAACCGAGCTTTTGCATCACGGTCCGGAGAATATAATCCTTTCAATTCTCAAAATTCTCGGCGCCCTCGTTATATTGCTCGGAATAAATGTATATCTTGCTCTGGCCGCCTTTATTATCCTTCCGTTTATGTTCTGGTTCGCCAAATCGCTGAACGGCAAGATGCGTGCGACCTTCAAAGCAAACAGACAGAGAATAGCGGAAATTAACGGACAGATTGAGGATAATCTGTCAGGTATAAGAGTCGTAAAATCTTTTGCCAATGAAGCTGTTGAGAATCAAAAATTTAAGGTCGGAAATGATAATTTCTTAAGCTCAAAAAAAGAGAACTATAAATACCTCGGTTCCTTTCAAGCCGGTGTCGGCTTCTTCACCACTCTCATACAGGTAACGGTTATTATAACCGGAGCACTTCTTATAGGTTATAACAAGCTTAATGTAAGTGATTTAGTTACATTTCTTCTGTACATTGGTGTTTTCACTGAGCCTATTCGTACACTCGTTGATTTCACGGAGCAATTCCAAAACGGTTATACAGGCTTTGAACGCTTCAGAGAGATAATGAACATTAAGCCTGATATTGCAGACAGTCCCGATGCCACAGATATACAAAACGTGCACGGAGATATAAAGTTTGACGACGTATCTTTTAAGTATAACGATGCGGTTGAGACAGTATTAAACCATGTAACTCTCGATATAAAGGCCGGAAGCTATACAGCACTGGTCGGCTCATCAGGTGCGGGCAAAACCACATTATGCTCATTAATACCGCGTTTTTATGATGTAACCGGCGGCAGCGTATCTATAGACGGTCGCGATATACGAACAATTAAACTCAAAAGCCTCAGAGATAACATAGGTGTAGTTCAACAGGATGTATATCTGTTTGCAGGAACGGTATATGAGAATATCGCTTACGGTAAACCGGGAGCTACACGCGAAGAAGTTATTAAGGCAGCAAAAGAAGCCAATGCGCATGAGTTCATTATGTCTCTTCCTAACGGCTATGATACCGATATCGGACAACGCGGTATAAAACTTTCCGGCGGTCAAAAGCAGCGCCTCTCAATTGCCCGTGTTTTCCTTAAGAACCCTTCTATTTTGATTTTTGATGAGGCAACCTCTGCGCTTGACAACGAGAGTGAACACGTAGTTAAAGAGTCTTTGGAGAAGCTTGCACACGGAAGAACCACACTTGTTATAGCACATCGTCTGACTACCATACGTAATGCAGAAAGAATTCTGGTTCTCACAGAAGAAGGCATAGCCGAGAGCGGTACACACGAAGAGCTTCTTGCCATGGGCGGAATATATGAGAAGCTGTATAATATGCATGCATGCATAATTAATTCCGGAAGAAGAGGCCTATATTATGAACGTCAAAGAGAATGAACGTCAGATAATTAAAGACTTTGCAAGAAAAGCCTTTATTGCAATTGCAGTATTCATTGCAACGGTAATTGCAATCGGTCTTATTTACGGAAAAAATTACACGGACAAAATTAATCTTTACTTAGATGGGCCTGCCGTTGCAGAGGATTTCGAGGTCGAATTTGATGAATCCGGGATTATTAATTTAATCGATACAGAATATGAAGACGGCAATTTGATTGTAGACTTAGAGTCTTCTTCGCACGGCACCGTAGTAATGAACATAACACAGAAATCCACAGGTGAGGTTATGGCTTCATGCGGATATCGCGTAGATCGTCTGAGTGTAATTCACAACTTAAATAACGGCAATTACGCAAAGTGGCGTGCCGCATGTACAGCCGTAACCTTGCTTATGGCTGTGATTGCAATATTTCTGTGGAAGGCCTATGTTACGGCGCATCGCAAGCTTATGTATTCATATCTGTGTATATTTTTTGCAGGATTTGCAGTTTGGGTTACAGCTTTGTCCGTCCTCATGCTTATGACCGTTTTAAGCAGTGATTCTGTATTTTTCTTTTACTCTGTAATAAGAGGATCCGGCATCAGATTTATGTTTATAACGCTTCCGTTTTGCCTGATTTTCGTAATCTGTCTGATAATCAGTAACATCTCACTGATCCGTCATGAAGGCTTCGGCATTGTTAATGTGCTGGGAATCGGACTTTCGATTGCGCTTATCCTCGGCGAGGTACTTGCAATAGTCATTTATGCTTTGCCGTTCTCGGGATCAATGACAACCTATCAAATTATCGAATCCTTCTTCAGCATTTATACTACGATTTTTGTGCTTTTGGAGTGTTTCCTTATAGGTTCAATCATATGCGGCATTACTGCTGCGGTTCATATGCCGCGCGGAGCAGTTGACTACATCATCATACTCGGCTGTGCCGTACGTCCGGACGGAACATTATATCCGCTTATCAAAGGACGAGTTGACAAAGCACTTGCATTGCGGTCAAGAATTATCGCTTCGGGGCACAAAGCTCCTTTCATGATTCCGTCAGGAGGAAAAGGTCCTGATGAAGGGCTGTCCGAAGGAGAAGCCATGGCAAACTATATGCGTGAGCAGGGTGTCCCTGATAACGAGGTTCTTACAGAAAACAAGTCATCCGATACCGATGAAAATTTGAAATTTTCTTACGATATCATATCAAAACACTTGTCGGCTGAAGAAGCCGCAAGCGCCGATACAAAGGCATTTAACAATGTTAAAGTGGCTTTTGCCACCACAAACTACCACGTCTTCAGAAGCGGTTATCTCTCACGACAACTCGGCCTGCTCCCTGAAGGTATAGGCAGTAAAACCAAGCTCTATTTCTGGCCGAATGCTTCCGTCAGAGAGCTCATAGGAATGTTGGTTTATATGAAGCTTACACTGCTTTTGCTTTTTGTGCCGCTTGCACTTTACTTCGTAGCATTAAATATTTTTTTACCGCTTTAGTCCGACATTTTTTTGTTTTATTTTCGAAAAGGAGAATATGCAAATTAAAAAACGTCAAAGCTTCGCTTTATCCTTCCTCTGCAAGATATACATTAATTCTCGAATATAAGGAATCAGAAATTTCAGAAATCTCTTTGCCTTGTTCATAATATTGAGATACTTCTTCCTGAACAATATCAGAGATACCCCAATCAAAATGCAAAACCGTATCAACCGAATGCACGCTGTTCAGAAAATCCTCGGCAGCGTCAGCACTCACCTCTTTATAGATTGCAAAATACATTCGATATGAGAAATTATCTTCCGGAATCAACGAATGATCTTGTGAGTAATCAACCAATTCCATAAGACACTTATCTTCAACAGGAATATAACAACTTGTATTACATAATTGCTGAACATCATCATCCAGCAGATGTGCTATAAATCGAGTACATTCTTCCGGACATTCAGAGGAAGCAGAAATTGCGACCTGGCCGAATGCACGAATAACATGATAGGAACCATCTATCGAAGGATATCCAACATACGTAAATCTTGTCTTATTCTCCATTTCAAGTTCATTCAACTGCATAGGAGAGTATATACCGATATTCCAAAGAAGATAATCATCCACATTAACAGAAGAAAGCGAATTATATGTAAAATCATCTGCATCTTCGACTCCGTAATCGTATGCATACTTAAGAATGGTATTAATACTGTCAACATCAAGATCCTTCTTATCATAAATCATATATTTAATTGCTTGATCGGCAATATCACAGGATAACTGAGAAGCATAAGGTTTTACATTATATTTATCTGACAAAGCAACAACATCGTCAATCGATAATGATACATCACCTGCTGCTAGGTCCGAATCAGACATATAGTCTTCAATTTGATATGAAGAGAACAAGCGGTAACAGTGATTCTCATCATCAAACATTAATTGCTTGATATTCTCTGTAATACCGTCAATCTTATCCTGTAATTCTGTATCCATATACTGACACATGTCAACTGTCATTCCGGACTCATAAAAACTATCATAATCGAAGTAGTCACCATAGAAAATATCCGGGGCATTTCCTTCATTAAAATACTTTATTAATTCTGCATATTGTACAGCAGCGTTACTGACGGAATCCCAACCGAATTCATCAGAATAATCATCTATGTAAACTCTGTATTCATCTTGAGAACAATTAAACTTATAGACAGCCCAGTTAAGAGAAAGATCTCTGTTGCAGTTAAATCCACCGACAGTAATTTGCTTTTTCTCAGTTTGCGGTTTAGATTTGTCATAAGTATAAACTACAATTTGAGCTATTCCGCTGTCGTAATTATATATTTGAAGAAATCTCTCATTATCTATTCCAATATATTCCGGTTCTGAATATGTGTATTGAGCAGGCTGAAGATTGACATCGTTCCAATAAGCCAACGGAATGGACCGTGAATTCTCAAAATCCAAAAGAAACTCGCCCTCCGAATCGAAGACATACGGACCGCTGCATCCCATCAATTCCTTTCCTTCCTGAGTAGGATCATATATTAATCGACTGCTGCGATTGTCAAAATCCAATTCATAGTACTTCCAGTACCAACTTGAATCAGGCAGTAAATAGTAATGATTATCGACCTGATAGAATGTTCTGTGTCCGTTATAAAACTGCCAATCGTCATTAGTAATAGTTGATACTAACTCATTGTTCTTTGAGTACTTATCAATCTGTCCTATCGACATAAGTACATATCCATCATCACAGCTCATGACTCCACATAAATCTCTGTCACGTTGTTCATTCATTATCAAATTGCCTGTATTTATATCAATCGCTTCAACTTCCTTGGAAAAGGTTACATAAAGAAATTGATCATCTACTATAGTTGAACTCACATATGGATTTATATTATTATTGATTGCTAATTCATTGACTACATCACCGTTATCACTCATTTTAACTAAATAATTCTGACAACCATCCGAATCAATATTGAATTCTTGAACCACTAAATAATAATAACCATTATATAAAATCGCATTATGAGCCAATAATGCTTTATCGGGCTTGTATAAATCGATGGTTTGAGAAGTATAAACATACTTCGAACAATTCTCATCGTTTACTTCAGCATCGTGTGATTGACATCCCGATAAAAAAACACAAACTATAATCAAAGAAAGAACAGCCACATTTCTGATTTTATAGACCATATGACACCAGCTCTCCTGTCACTGCATTCAAATATATTGTTGAAGAATTTAAATAATCACCGTCTACAACTGTATATATAGCCCACATTGGAACAAAAATTACATTATAATTCCAATCTCCTATTTCAGTACAGTTCTCAGAGAACGGAAGATAGATTAGTTCCGCACCGTAAACACAGCAATAATGTGAATTGGAGCTCAGTGCTTCATGCAAAGCACCATACAAAGAATTACAGATACAATCTTCAAGCGGCATTACCTTAAGATTATCCTGAAGAGTTCCTGTAACATTATAATTGTAGAAAATTACATCCACTACACACCCTGAATCATCTGAATAGAAGTTCCTTAAATAATCATCGTCTACTCCCCAAATACTTCCGTAATAATCCCCATATTTTTCTTTAGTTGATACCAATCTGTTTTCTTCAGGAACTCCTATCGGCAGTCCGTCAAGCTCCGTTCTCAGTGTATACCGTGTAATATCTCCTTCTATTACAGAATCATAATTCTTACTTTCTGTATAGAGATAACTTGTATCCGGATCATGATTCTCTTCAATAATTCTGTCTAACGGATACTTATAGGATGTAACATATGGGAAAATATCATAATTCTCATCTAATAATTCGCTTAAATCCCGCAGTTCGGTTACATCGTTTATATTATCAATACGATATGACAATAATGCATCATTTATCATTGTACGCTTCTCTTTTTCCATAGAACACCATCTGCATGCTTTTGGCATACTATCAATTATTTCCATCCATAAGGTGTCTTCAATGGGCATATAATGAACTGCAACATCGCTCGATCTTTCTGCGGAATAAACAGAAACAGTATCTACACCATAATCAACATATTGTAAGTCATAATCTACTATATACCCTTCATTACCTTTTTGTTCTGTATCATCATAATGAGCAGAAATATGTTTTGTAACTGAATCAATCTTAAATTCACATTCAGCCAAATCATATTGCGGAACGTTTACTTCGAACGGTTCTGATGTTTCAACAGTATTATCACTTATCGTTTCTTCAGAAGAAAATGTTTGAATCGGAATCCCCGAAGCAAGTACTCGCTCACTGTTACTCGATTCCGCAGAAGTTTTATCAAAACCGGCGCAGGAAGAAAATATCCCTGCGCCATAAAAAAAGAAAGTAATAAAAACAAATATTTTCTTTGTACGAAAATCAGTAATCATAACTCCACTTCATACCTACTGTACAACTTCCGGAACTTCTTTTCTCTACAGAAAAATGCATCTGCGTTAATCCTGACAAAGTATAATATCTTGTCGAACTTCCTCAAACACCTTCCCCTTTCTATATAGTATATAGTTTCATGATAATTCACTCAAATGGAGAAATATGTTGGGTGTTGAAATCGGTAGTATGCGTGTTGAAAATGGTATATTCTATCGTTCTCGATAAATTTCTCTTATGTATCAGAATATTGTTTCATTATAATTCTTACAGAAAAGATTCCGGCACAATCATGAAATGAAATAGAGTGATCATACTTCTCAAGCACCTTTTTCACATTTCTTAAACCGTAACCGTGCAAATTTTTCTCTATCTTCGTAGATGTGATATTGTTGTCAGTTATATTTATTTTGTTTAGATGTGTATTTGACAGTTCAATAAAAACAGCATCATTAACATACTTCATAAGAAGTTCAATTCTTGGATTTTGAACATTCTCGTTTGCTTCAATAGCATTTTCAATAAGATTTCCAAGAATAATATTCATATCATACACAGATAGTTCAAGTTCTTCCGGAATTACTACTCTGCTAACAACTTCAATTCCTTGATTTTTGGCTTTCTGTAACATATAGTTAAGCACACCATCTATTCCTACATTTCCGGTAAAACTTATAGGTACTATTTCTTGTAAACTGTTCTCTATCTCAGTAATATAATAATCCAGTTGTTCCGTTTTCTTTTCTTGATTCAATACTCTTATTTGAGTTAAGTGATATTTAATATCATGCTTAAAACTCCGCATCTCATCCGTACTTTCTTTTTGAAGTTGTAATTCCTTCTCATAAGCTTTTGCCTGATCTTTCAAAATCAGATTTTCATACTCACTTTGTTTTGTCTTAATCAAATCATCAAACAAATAAACCACAATGAGATTGATAATCAAGAATGCTCCACAAACCACCGATAGACTCAAAGAAGATATTGTCTTATCCATAGCTACAACAAGTGATGCTGTAATACACATAATTAGAGAAATAATGTACAACCACCAATGGCGTTCACTCAGATTTTCATATTTGTTTTTTGCCATAACCCTGTTGGTTACTAATTGAACAAAAAACAACAGTAATAATGATAGTATGCTTGCTGAATCAGAATAGTTTTCATAATCAAAGGTATTACCCAAGAGAACATAAACCACAAGGTCCAAAATGCAACTCAAGGCTAATACATACAATACAAACTGAGCTTTTCGTTTACAATGTCCTGAATAAGTAAGTACAATTAGAACAAGACCTACTAGGGTGCTCAACAAATTCAGCCAAGGCATATTTACAGTTGCATAAGCAGATGTGGTAAGAAGCACTGATAATGCATATGCTGCGAATTTTAAGCATTTTTTCTCACTTTTATCAAAAAACACCGTTGCAAATCTGCTGGTTATGATTATTCGCACAATTTCAGTGGCTAATATAAACATAATTTTTTCTATGTTGATTCACCCCCCTCTAATACTGTAATTATATATTAAATTTTTGAATGAACTTCTTTGCGATTGTGAAATACGCAATTGAATTTGATTTTCGAGCGTAACTCTATCATGTTTCCAAGAAACAATATATTTCATATTTACAATATACGATTTTGATATTCTGGCAAATTGAAATGGAAGTGTCTCTGCAATATCTGCTAATTTCCCATAGTATAATGCTTCTTCACCATTTCTTTTGTGTATTAACACTTGTCTGTTATTGCTTGCAAAATACAATATCTCACCATACGGAATGTTGTAATCAGTTTTGTTGTACGAATATCTGAATTCTTTGTTTTGAACCTCTTCCAATCGCAAAAGCTTGGAAATAATTGAGTGCACTAATTCCTTAGAAATCGGTTTTACAAGAAAATCATAAGGATGGACTTGAAACAATTCCATTGCATAATTTGTCTTGTGTGAAATATAAACAATATTCATTGCATCATCTTCAAGTACTTCTCGAATATATTTTCCGACAGAAATTCCATTATCACTAGGAAATTCTATATCCAAAAACAAAACATCAGGACAAAATGACTTCATATCCTTACGCAAAGCTTCAGCCGTATTCCATACCTGTATATCACAACGTTCACCGCGTTTCTTAAAATAGTCATCAACTATGTCTTCCAAATTCGAACATGTGAGTATTTCATCATCACAAATTCCTATTTTATACATATACCACCCTCAGTTACATTTGCTATGATTTCTTATATAAGCTCTTTCCCGTATGTATTCTATAAATACTAACAGTCCCGTTAAAACAACTGATATCAATATAATAATATACCAATCGGAACTTTTCATTAACATCAAGAACAAAAAAAGCATTGACTCAGCAATCCATATTATCTTTGTTCTTCTTCCGTATACTTTTACCTCAATTTCATCAAGTTCTCTATTTGTATTTCCTATCGGAGCAAACAGCACTATCGGAACAGAACTAATAACCCAAAGCACAATTGATAGTATCGGAGAAATAGTAACATATTTGATTATCATTACCATACCAATCAGAATAAATGTTGAGACTACAGTGCAATTCTTTCTGCTTTTTAAATGAAATCCTCCCGCATTTTGTCTCAGAGGAATCATACACAGCAAAAGAATCAGCGTTCTGACTATTTCCTTTGTAGAAACTGCGACAAGGACTGCAACAATCATTCCTACAAATATTACAATCAGTTGTTTTGTACCAAATTCAACTATTTCTCTTTCAGAAGTATCAGCCTCATCGCCTAATATACAGTCAACTATTCTCATATTAGTCTCCGCAAAACATTATTCTTTAGGTTATATTACAGAAACATCATTTTTATCAGTCAAGTTGAAATTAATACTTTACGCGTTGAAATTAGTATAATGTTCTTTTGGATGGAATATTGCAAAATGAAACTAACTCCGAAAAACTATAGCGCTAAATCCTAAAAGCGGGTATATGCTATGGCGCTCCGTTATGGCGATGGACATATCATACATTACATTTAGATGAATGTTGCTTTACTTTTTACCATCCATACCTTAATATTAACCAGTTACATTTTTGTTTGGAGGATTTTTATGAACACAACAAAGTTTATCTCGTCGGTGCTTACTTGCGTTGTAGCTTTAAGTATGTTTCCGACATCAGTTGGTGCATCTGCATTAAATTTCAATGACAACTTAATTGATGTAAATTATTCTTCATCTGATTCCTCAGAGAAGTTGGATGTAGGTGATTTTGTCAGCCGTTGTTATAATGTAGCACTTTCTCGTGATGCTGAGGAAGAAGGATATAACTATTGGGTAGATAAACTCAATAATGGTGAAGCCTGTGGTGCGCAGGTAGGATATGGATTTATCTTCAGTGATGAATATATTAATCGCGGAAGAACCAATGCAGAGTATCTTACGGATCTTTATTCAATGTATTTTGATCGTGAACCGGATACTGCCGGCTATGAATATTGGTTATCACAGTTGGATGGCGAGGTGTCTAGAGAGGAGATTTTCGCGGGTTTTGCCAATTCAGAAGAATTCTTCGATTTATGCACACGCTATGATGTTGCTGCCGGCTACTACGCAGTAGGCGTTAATTTGGAGCAGCAAGGCGGTGTTAACTGCTTTGTATCCAGACTTTACAAAGTATGCTTAAACAGACTTCCTGATTTAGCAGGACAGCAGGAATGGACACGTAAACTTATTGATAAGGAAGATACCGGTGCAAGCTGTGCCTTCGGATTTGTATTTAGCCCGGAGTTTACGAATCTTGGATTGAACGAGGAAGAATTCGTTGAATATATGTATAGAGCTTTCTTCGGACGTGAAGCTGATGAAGAAGGCCTAAACTACTGGATAGGACAGCTTCTTGGAGGCGCTGCCAGAGAAGATGTTTATAGAGGGGTTGCAGCTTCGACAGAGTTTGCTAATTTGTGTGCAAAATATGGAATAGAGCAGGGTGAAGTAGAAGCTCCGATTTCGGTTGAGCCGGGAATTGTTCCGACGGCGACTCCGAGTGTAACAGTCAATCCTACAATAACAACAGTTCCTTCTGTAGAGCCGACGATTACGGATGAACCAAGCATAACTGCTAATCCAAACCCTGAACCTCAGATTGAAATGAGTGAGGCTATTAAGAATTTTGATATTGAAGATGAAGAAGCCTGTTGTCATGACAAATTATGCATAGATATTAATAATGACGGTGAGTTGGAATGCATTATTTACGATGTGTATAAAAGTAGTCGTTATGATCTTCAGGGAACTTTTAAACTTGATGTTTATAAGGTTGATGATAACGGAGATTATACAATATTGGAAGAACTTGCGTCCCATAGTTACGATGATTATCCCGAAAATTATATAGATTATATTTATTATGATGGTCATTACTATCTTTGCCTTTATAAGAACGGAAATAGTTCCGATTTTAGTACTACTCTTTACGGATGGTATGGCGATAAGCTTGAACCGATTTTCGATACTGCTTCAGAGATAGATCATAACAGTGTAAAAGATAATATGGTAGAATATACGGAACGTCATGTTGTTACTCATACACAGTATTGGTGGACTGCCGTGACTATTGATTATGATGCTAAGAAGGTATCAAAAGTTGAAGATTATGTTCATATCGCAGAGGGATATACACATAATGAGCAATTAACACTTATGTCGGATATCATTCTCCATGCCGATTATAATGATGATTATAATAGTGGTGACAGTGATCCCGAAGCGGTTACTCTTCCCGGCAATCAGAAGATAAGATTCACAAAGGCTTCTCCTAAGTATAAATGTTTATTTGTTGAGGCAGAAGACGGAAGTACGGGATGGGTATATGTCGATGAATATGAAGATTTTAAATCCTACCTCAAAGGTCGTCATTTAGATGACTGATTTATGCAAGCATAGGTAATTTATTCGTTTTCGCTATACTTGATAATGCGAACTATTAGCAATTCCTGCAAGGATTATGTACGCAGCATTCTTCGGACGTGAAGCTGATGAAGAGGGCTTGAACTATTGGGTTGATATGCTTAACGGCGGAACAGCAACTCGTGAGGACGTATTCAACGGCTTTACAGGTTCAGTTGAGTTTGCTAATTTGTGTGCAAGCTACGGTATAAACGCTTAAGTTGATTGATTAATCACACATTTTCGAGAAGAGTCGATGTAAAAAGTCGGCTCTTCTTTTGTTGACCCCGACTTAAGTGAGTATCAAAAACATCCTTATGCTTTAGTTGTGTGCGGAAAAGTGGATGACTGGATATATAAAAAGTATCCAGGATTAAAAGTAATTCATATTCCAAGTTTTAGTGAGCAATGGAACGAAAGGAGGTGTACATAATGGGCTAAAAATGTATATTGAAATATAAATGCTAATAGGCTGGACTTATTTCAAAAAGTCTGTATAATTTGAAATATAGCATTGGATAATAAGTTTATATTTCAAATAGAGGTGCGAAATGCGTTCAGGATATTTAGTAAATAATTTACAGGGAGAATCCTTGTATAAATCTTTTAAACCATCAGATTTGCCTCCTCAGCCAGAAATAGAAATGGACAGCGAATTTATAAAAAAACTTATTGAAGCTAATAAGGATTTATCTAGTTTAAACACTGCGTCAAAACTAGTGCCAAATGTTGACTTGTTTTTATCCAAATATATAGTGAAAGAGGCACTTATTTCATCTCAAATTGAAGGTACTCAATGTACATTAGTTGATGTATTTAATTCTGATATAACAAATAACGTCAATTTAGATGTAGCTGATGTTATTAACTACGTTGATGCGTGCAAATATTCAATTGAAAGGCTGAAAACATTGCCGTTATGCAATCGCCTATTAAGAGAAATTCATGGTCGACTAATGAATGGTGTACGTGGAGAAGATAAAAATCCGGGGGAATTTAGAAGATCTCAAAATTGGATTGGTCCAGCCAATTGTTCATTAAAGGAAGCTCGTTATATACCACCAAATGTTGATGATATGATTGAAGCTATGAGTTCACTAGAGAAGTATATCAATGAGGCCGAAGATTATGATCCACTAATTCAAGCAGCATTGATTCATTATCAGTTTGAAACAATTCATCCATTTTTAGATGGAAATGGAAGAGTAGGTAGATTGTTGATTTTACTTTATCTTATGGAAAAAGGATTACTTTCGAAACCTGTTATTTATGTATCGTATTTTTTAAAGAAGAATCAAATAGAGTA
>JAZLGO010000053.1:0-5289 GCA_045616305.1 Saccharofermentans sp.
TGTTTCGCCCGCTTTATAGGTTTTAGTTCCGTCTGACCAGCCGGCGAATTTGTAACCGCTTTTCGAGAAGAAAGATGAAGATGGTAATGTAATTTGGTCTCCCTGTGTTACAGGAATACTCTCAGGGGCTTTTCCTGTTGCGCCTTTTCCGATACCAAAGGACATTTGATAACGTAGGGTGAAATAGCCCGGATTTGAAGAGCCACCGTCTATATGAGCAAAACGTACATCTATTTCTTGATTGTTGTACTTGTCAATAAAAACAGTACCGGAGCCGCCGACTAATGACGTACATCCGTAAAAAACATTATATGAATTCTCTTTAACCGAATCCGTAAAAACGCAATCCTTGTCTACATAGATTGTCTTAAGGTTACTACTGACAAAAAACATACCGGTTATACCCAATATTCGTTTGTCTGAATCAAATACTACAGACGAGAAATCCCATCCGCATAGATTAATTGTTGTAAGCCCCTGACAATATCCAAACATGCCGCACATTTCGTTTACAGACGACGTATCCCATTTGGATACATCAAGAGCAGTAACTGAAGAACAATTGTAAAACATTTCACCCATACGTGTAACAGATGATGTATCCCAGGAAGACACATCTATAACTTCAAGTAAACAACAGCTTTGAAACATAGAATCCATATCAGTAACAGACGAAGTGTCCCATTTGGATACATCAAGCGAAGCAAGTTTCTCACAGTAAGCAAACAAAAAACTCATATTCGTAACAGACGACGTATCCCAAGAAGAGACATCAAGAGTGGTCAGTTTTGAACATCCAAAAAACATATTGCTCATATCTTTAACAGCCGAGGTATCCAGATAGTTTGCATTTTTTACAGTAAGCAATTTATCACAATCATAGAACCAATAATTCAGTGACGTAGGTTCATAATTTTTGATGGATGCTTTAAATTTAACATTTTTTATTCTGTCTCGTACCTCATACCACGGGATATTTTCATAATTATAAATGTTTCTTGGTATTTCATATGCCCCCTTCGGCTTCGTATCCCAACAGCCGATAGTCAAGGTATTATCCTCATCAAGCACCGCATATGCTTTTGCGCTTGTATTACTGCCGGCAGCAAAAGCCATCATAGGCAGAATTGTAATACACATTATGATACTTAAAAGTGCAGACAAAATACGTCTTCTCATTCTCAATTTTCCTTTCTTTCTCAATTTTTTATATGAAAACATCTCATATATATCATATCAGTCATAGGCCTTTCAAGGAGAAATAACATCCTTTGCCTCTTCTCGAAAATATGTTTTTCAGCATCCGATTATATTATTCGTTCAAAGATATTATCGGACCTGCAGAAGTCTTTAACAGCAAAACCTTCTTACCGGGAATGCTGTGTATCTGAGTATCTGCATCGGTTACTACCGATACCTCATCACCGGTCTCTTCAATCTTTACTGTAACGTAATCATGGGTATGTATATATGTCCGACTGCGATAGTCTTCGCGGTCAGTCTGATGTGTTTCCCTATGTGTAACTGTAGCTTCTATAACACCGGTGACCCGGAATGCCACACGGAATTTAAACACAATTACAAAATAAAGTAAGAAAATAACAGCTATAAGTGACAGAATTTTAAGATAACCAATATCATTATACTTCTCTGTTAAATACACTCCCAATGCAATTAAAATCAGCGCTGCAATCAGGCTGACTACAGCAGCAATAAAACTTGTTTTGTGTAAACGTCTGAATTTCTTTTTTTCCGTCTCAATCCTGCTTCTGTATTCTTCCGTTACAGGTTTGAACTTAATCGCGTTTAACGTAACCAGCCTTGGATTAGAATCAAGACGATAGCTATACCTATATCCCATAATATAAATTATCCCCCTTATTATATCAAAACTAATTAAATATCATCCCAAGTGCCATTCTACCTTAAAATGACGGTTAATACAATATGACCGCAGTCATACTAAAATATGACCGCGGTTACTTTCTCCGGTTATTACTTTTTGATATAATATGTATTTTGATATAATTCTGTATAAAGAAACGAAGGAGAAAAAATAAATGAAAGCAAATCCGAATCAAGGAGATTGCGACAACAAAGGGCGTAAATTCACAAAGAGAAAACCGAGACGCATATTCTTGGCAATCCTATTCTGTTTTGTATTAATCGGAGTAACCATAGTCAGTACTTCATATATCGTATCCGCACATTATGAGACACATAATGAATATCCGCTTTCCTGGTTACAATCAGAAGACTTCGTAAAGAATACAACTCTTGGAATCCTTGTCAATTCCGAAGAATTCAGAGAAGGTGAAAATATAAGTTTTACCTATGATTTTGATAACGAGGAATACCGTACCTTACTTGACAAATACAATTTGAAGGAAGTAGCAGGCGAAGGAAGCGAATTTGCAAAAGCTAAGAATCTGATGCATGCTTTCGCAGGCCGAATCAAGCATAGCAGTTCCGTTCAGATAGAAAAAGAAAACATGAATGCAGAGTACCTATTGGCAACATATTTAGACAATTCAAAAGAAGGAACCTATTGCAGAGCCAAGGCACAGATTTTGAATGAGATGTGCCTTTCCCTCGGAATCCACGCAAGAAAACTCTGGATTCAGCCTTTATCCGACTATGATGATGAATGCCATGTAGTCAATGAAGTTTGGGATTCACAGTACAATAAATGGATTATGTTAGATATTTCCAATGATTTGTATTGGGTAGATGAACATGCCACACCTTTATCTGTGTTGGAAATCAGAGACAAAATCATAAATGGAGAGTTTTGCACGCCTGTCTCTGCCACTGATGATCTGTCCGACTTACAAAAGTCTCTTGAAAAAAATCAGTACTGCTACTTCTACTACGTGAAGAATCTGGTGGTATTGGAATATATGGAGAATTATACAGTAGGAGAGACTCAGGGCTATTACCTTCTTCCTGTCACTTATTCAACTTCTGAAGATGTGCGATTAGTCTCAAGAGAAGCGGTGGAAGCCGCTCCGATGCAGTAAAAGATGTGTAGTGGAAGCCGCTCCGATGCACTAAAAGATGTGTAGTGAAAGCCGCTCCGATGCAGTAAAAGATGTGCGGACGCGGACGTAAGTTAAATCGACAGAAGTAACCGAAGAGGGATAGGATATGTCTAAGGTAAAACTCTATTTTGATTCAAAACAGAAGACACGTCATAGGCTGCGCCGCTATGAGACTGAGCATAAAAAATTTACCAGAGCCCATAACTATGACATCGGCATTTACCCGTATCATTGCGGTTACTTTGTTGAGCGCGAGAAATCCCCTGTTACATACAACTTTTATGAACTGCCGAACGGACAACGCATTCAGCACCCGATTTTCGAAACTCCGACAGAAGAGGTATTTATAGTCAGAAAGATAACTAAAGACGCCAAATATTTACGCAAACAAGCCTCGAGAAAGTTAAGAAATTGTCCTTGCGATAATGAACTCTTCGCGGCGAGAGGAAACTCGTATAAGAAAGTATACGATGTCGAATGGGCAATATGGTAATTAATCTTCCATAGTCTCCATATATTCAAACAATTTATGAAGCTCGGTTAAGTCCATGTCTTCAAATTCCGAAGAATCAGGATGTTGCTCAGAATAGGAAGCATAAGCATAAAACAAGTCCCCGTGGATGAAATCATCTCTGCCGTGATTACCAAACAGATAATACCAATCCGCAAACCTCGTAAGTGGTTCTTGCGAACCTCCGGCCAATGCCGTTTTCATCTCATCTTCCGTAATCATCTCTGTGGGATGCAGCTTATTATACAGATATATACACGCGCCGAATTTTACAGGTTCATCTATTACCACATCCGACAACTGCTTAGTATTTTTTATTTCAGAATATACGCCCATTCCAAATATTGCATTAACAAGAACCGATTCCTCATGAAGCTTATCTCTTTCTATTCTGCGAGCTCTCCCGAATAATCCATAGTACCAGTCCAGATAATCTTCAATTTTGTCCGGAAGATTATCTATTCTCGGTTCCCCGTTCTCATCAAATTCACTGCTGTAGAAATCGATGACTTCTTCCAAAGAGAGAGCCGATTCCGACGTCTTGCCCTTCTCAATGAGTTCTTCGTTATATATGTTTAAGTACCCGGCAGTACGCCATAGATTCATTCTGTATATCTGAGATTTTACATCCACATACCGAGCATCATCATCTATCAGACTTGTTATAAAAAAAGCTTCATTTATCTGCTTATAATTGTATTTGGGCTTACTCATTCTTATACAGATTACCGTTGTCAATACAATGAGTACCGCTGCACCTGCTATTATCATCCATACATTCTTTGATTTCATTTTCACATATCTCCATTCTGCTTATACAGAAATTGTAACATTATTCCTTCTCGAAAATGCAATATTCCTGTCATCACGACTGAAAAGTGACGAGTCTTGCTCCGCCGCCCTAGTCTAACTCCCCCCGACTCTTTCTCAATTCCATTAAAAAACTCGATTGGGGCTGTCTCAAAACAAAATTGAAACAGCCCCTATGATTTAAATTTTATGGACACATCTTGCGGAATTGTTATGCACAGCTTGCTCCAACTATTTAACCAACATCAAAACAGCCGCCCCGCTTCTGTATAAAACAGAAGCGAGACGGCCGTTGTTCGCCATCATTCAGTTTCTTACCAAGCTTAACAGAACTTGTGCTGCAAGTTTCGCAGATGCGTAAGCATCGAGAACTGTTTGCAGCCAAGCGCAAGTTCCTGTTAAGCGTTAATTCCATACGAAGCACACAAATTAGCAAACTCAGGCGAACCTGTAAAGCCGTTGAACACTTCTTCATAGCTTCCGCCGTTATTCAACACACTAAGCCAGAAGTTATAGCCTGCTTCATCTGCTTCTCTGTCGAAGAATACTTTGTACATATATACTACAAACTCTTCATTGCTGAGTCCGCGTGACATGAACTCACCGCTGAAGATGAATCCGTAAGCACAGGTACTTCCTGTTTTTGAACCTTCCTGTAATCCCTTAGTCCATGCTGTAAAGCCACAGTAGTCCGGATATCTTGATAAGCAGATTTTATAAAGTCTTCCTACAAACTTGCCTACATCTCCTGCAGCATTTATTGCATCATCGTTAAGTATAGATACACCGATTATTCCGTACTCACCGCACAAATTTGAAAACTCAGGTGAACCTGCAAAGCCTGCATAAACCTGAAGTCTTGATGCACCGTTATTTAACTGCTCTACCCAAGAATTAAAGCCTTCCGCATCAGCTTCACGGCCAAAG
>JAZLGO010000054.1:0-17523 GCA_045616305.1 Saccharofermentans sp.
GAGGCCAGAGCCCGACGGTAAACAGCCTAACTTCTCCATGGGAGAAGAAAATAGCCTGATTTGGAGAAGTTTTGAGTCAAGTCCATATTTGTGTGTAAATTCAAAACCTACATAATTCGTTTTTTCACTTTTACCGCGACTAAAATCGGGTTTTACCGTGAATCTGAGTCACAAACCACCGGGATTCACGGTAAACGGCCGTTTTTTTCACTTTTACCGCGACTAAAATCGGGTTTTACCGTGAATCTGAGTCACAAACCACCGGGATTCACGGTAAACAGCCAATTTTTTCACTTTTACCGCGACTAAAATCGGGTTTTACCGTGAATCTGAACCATCAACCACCCGGATTCACGGTAAATAGCCAAATTTTTCACTTTTACCGCGACTAAAATCGGGTTTTACCGTGAATCTGAGTCATCAACCACCCGGATTCACGGTAACCAGCCAATTTTTTCACTTTTACCGCGGCTAAAATCGGGTTTTACCGTGAATCTGAGCCATCAACCACCCGGATTCACGGTAAACGGCCAATTTTTTCACTTTTACCGCGACTAAAATCGGGTTTTACCGTGAATCTGAGCCATCAACCACCAGGATTCACTAAATCAAGCCATTTTTGTCACTTGGTTAGTGACAAAAAACAGAGATTTTAGTGATTATTGTCGATTTAGCGTTACGTATCAGTTCTTCCTTTGTTTTAGTGTTTACAACTCAAACTCCAGAACTTATATGCTGCTTTTCCACCATTTATTCCTATGTTTTCCGTGAAGAACAAAAAAAAGATTACTGAAAATTCAAAACAGCCTCGAAAGTATTTTTTGTTGTTCCTACAATCTCATAATCAATACATATTCGGTTGCTCACCTTATCCGGCATACACAAATTGTTTGTGTAGAATTCAACCGGAATAGTTCCGTACCTGCTTGTTACCGCCCCCTGAGTGGTAACGCCCTTCTTAAAGACCATTCTGCTGGATATTCCGCCTTTACGCACAAGCACTGCCTCTTTAAGTTCCTTGTCATAAGTCAGTTCAAAAATAGATTCTTCTTCAGCGTCATCAAATTTTTCTTTCCAAACAACTTTTAAATAACTTTCGTAATCATTATATATTGCCGGAAACTCGTGATAACCACCGTCTAATAAATCGCTTTTAACTGATATTTTCGCTTTCATCTTAATAAAGTATCAGGAAAATACTATAAATTTCCCCTCAACGCTCCTTCTTTTTTGTAATCGAAAAAAACACACTCAATGCAAGACAACCGAATTGTAATTGAAAACAACGTTTCCGTCAATGTCAAGCATTGTCGCAAAATCTTCACCTATCAGCACCGCTGTATCTTCATCAGGAAGATATATATTTTTTAGTTTATTCACGTCACAGTGCTCTGAATTAACCTGTAGTATTTCCTCCCCGTTTTGGCAGGAAAATACTATCCATTCATCGTTAACCTTTTTTATGAAATATTCGCCGGAACCATAGATAAAAACTATATCATCCCTTAAGCCTTCAAACAAAACGTCAAATTCATCATTCATTATGGTTATTCGTTCACCGTCAGATGAAATAACACAATTACCATCAATCCAAGAATAAAATCCCATATCACAAAACACTTCACCGGTTTCTGTCGCTATGTAATAATTATCATAATCAGTAAAAATTTCTATCAACTTCCCATCATCTTCAACCCTAAATCTATTATCTTCATAACCCCAAGATAATGTAGCCGATAAATCTTTTTTCTCAATAAATTGACCGTTTGAATCGTATATCAACAGTTGGTCTTCAAGCAAATTATATATCCTGTCATAACCTGCGCACCAAAAAGCATTTCCTGTTTCATGTTTCTTTGTTATATTCCCGTAGCTGTCAATTATTGCAATATAATCAAGATTCACTCCGAGTGACAAGTCCTCATTAATTTCATACAAATTTCCAAAAAGATTAGGATGATTTTCGTCATAATAAATTTGTATGAAGTGACCGTCATATCTAAGATAAACTCCGTAAATATCATAAGGATAAACAGTATTACCATTCAAATCCGCAATATTTGTATCCATCGGTCCGCCTTGCTCAATACCAAACTCAGACGAACTTAATAGCATACGGTTCTCATCTATGACATCAATCACATACAAACCGCTGCTGTCAAATGAACTACTGTATAATTCATTACCGTCGTAATCATAGACATACATTTTAACTTCAGATATTTCTTCTGTATCATCATTCTGATTTATTACGTAATCAAATCCGTATATCTTACCTTTATAGAAATCAACAAAGTCAAATGAACCGTCAATCACTACAGTTCCGTCAAATGAGATAATGTCAAAATCATGCCCTTCAGGTCTTGTAAAAATCCAAAACAATCCGTCATCAGTTAATTGAAATTCATTATAAATCGGATCGCAAACAATTTGTCCGTTCTTATCAACCAGACCGTACAAACATCTTACTGAACCATACCAATAATTATCGCACATGCTGTAGTCAGCAGAACCTGTAAAAGGTACAACCCATTCACTTGCAGAGCCGGCTTCATATGAATATATAAATTCATCTTTATATCTTGAGAATAGCATCGGACTTGAAGAACTGTTTTCATCGTCGGAATCAACGTCAGAATTTAAATAACTGTCCCAATCAGCATAAACACCATCTATACTGTCCACAGTTGTATTTTGAACACTCACAGCTTCAGTTACATCAGTGGTTTCAGTCTCTTCTGAAGTTTCTGCAGAAGTCTGTTCAGTTACAGTTGTCCCTTCGGCTGTCATAACCACAGTACTCTCATCAGTCTGATTACTTTCGTTATCGCCCTTACCGGCGCAAGCTGAAGTCAGACACACACTTAAAATCAATCCCAGACTCAATACTTTCTCTAAATTAACCTTTAGCATTTCTTAACCTCAACTTTCACATAACTTACTGTAAAACAACAGTACTGTTATATCTGCACATCATATCTCGGCTCTATCTCAAAACGACGTCCCGACAGATTAGAATGAATATTATCCGAAGGAATTTTACGCAAAATCAAACTTGTGGCAAACAATTGCTGATAACTCACCTTTCCGCCGTTCAAGCCTTTAAAGAACATATTCTGCTTATTGCGTCCGTAATTTCCGTCGCCGATAATCGGATATCCCATATGAGCAAATTGCGCTCTGATTTGGTGGGTTCGTCCTGTAACAAGCTCCACCTCCAACTCGGCAACATCACTTCCCTCAGGCCCCTTGCCCTTAAACACATGAAGAACGTGATATCTTGAAGTAATCGGCAAATCACCTGCCTGCTGAGTATCATGAATAAAAACATTTCCGTTTGAAGTCTTCTCCAGGAAATGTGATACCTCTCTCATTATGGTCTCATCCTCGCAAATAACATTTTCGCCTTCACTCGGAACGCCCAGTACAAGACAACGGTATCTCTTTATTAGTAGATTTTGCTTAAACAGCTTTATAGCATCATCAAGTGCTCTTTTATTCTTTGCCAACATGATTATGCCGCCGGTATTCATATCTATTCTGTGCACCAAATCCAGCTCGCGATTATGCGTATCTTCTCTCAAAATATCTATAAGAGACGTGTCACCGGTATTGGCTCCGCTGTGAACAGCAAGGCCTTGGCGTTTATTAACGAGCAAAAGATTATCTGTCTCTGCTACAATTTTATAATCCGCATCGTTTTTTACATTTAATCTCTCATGTTTATCGCTTTTATTTTCGAAAAGCTGATCAGGAAGCCATATCTGAATCTCCTGACCTTCGTAAACATTTATATCAGCAGAAATTCTTTTTCCGTCAACTCTGATATCACGATGTTTGAGCGCTCTGTTTATATCAGCAGATTTCAACATAGGAAATGCATCAACAACATTTCTTACAACATGCTTTCCGTTCTGTTCAGATGTTACAATAAAACTTTTCAAGCAAAAACCTCCGTTGAACAAAAAAATAAAAAACCATATTTTCAAAAAAATAGTATAATGGATTATATTACTTTTTGGGAGAGTTTTATATGAGTTATAAGAAAATTTCAGTTACAATTACAAGCTTAATTATGTTGGTAATGATGATGACAGGCTGTATAAAATATGAGTCACCTAATGCAGTTTACAGAACAGGCATACACCATGCCGAGATAGTAATCAAGGATTATGGTACAATTGCACTCGAACTCGACGGAGATACAGCTCCTATCACGGTAACAAATTTTTTAAATCTTGCTGAATCAGGTTATTACGACGGTACCACATTCCACAGAATCATTAACGAGTTTATGATGCAGGGCGGCAGTGGTTCAACAGTAGGAAAATCCACACATACAATTGTCGGCGAGTTCAGCCAAAACGGTTACAGAAATAATATCTCACATCTCAGAGGAACTATCTCTATGGCAAGAACTTCCGATATGAACAGTGCATCAGATCAGTTTTTTATTGTTCACTCCGATGCTAAATACTGCGATACAGCATACGCAGCCTTCGGTCATGTAACAAGCGGAATGGAAATAGTTGATGAGATTTGTCAGAACATTCCTTCCGGTGAAAACGGTGCGGTAGAACCTGCCGATCAACCTGTTATTGAGACTATCAGAGTTATAGACTAAAATAAGCCTTATGAACATTGAGCAACAATTACAAAATCAATTATTAAGCGAACGTGAATCCACTCTTCTGCGTGATTCTTATAATCACGAGATTGTTTTTTATGACCTCATTGCCAACGGCGATATCGACGGTGTAAACAAGTGGCGCAATTCTTACGGGCTGTCAAAGCATGCTCTCGGCAAACTCAGCGATAATGATGTTACCAATGAACGTTATCACGGTATCGTTTTGGTAGCACTTATATCGCGTTTTTGTATAGAAGCAGGAATGGACATCTGCGAAAGCTATGCAATCAGTGATATTTTTATTCAAAGACTCGATCAACTTAAGACCGTAAAAGAAATCAGAGACTTAAGACGCGAGATAGCTGATGAATATTGTCATCGTATGCACGATATGAAGAAGAAAAATGTCGTTTCGCGCCATATTGTGCTGGCAATTGACTATATTCGTGAACATATACAGGATAATCTCACGGTTGAGAATATTGCCATATCTCTTTCACTGAATCCAAGCTATTTAAGTAAGCTTTTCAAGCAGGAAATGGATATAACAATCAGCCAGTACATACGCAAAGAGAAAATAAACATTGCACAGAACATGCTGAGACATCTTGATGAATCGAGTCTTAATATAGCAAACTTCCTCGGTTTTTCTTCTCAAAGTCACTTTATACAGGTATTTAAGAAAGAAACCGGATATACGCCAGAAGACTATCGCAAGAAATACTACCATCAGAGTTGGATGGGTGATGAAGCTGAAGGAATTAATCAGAAGTAATTTATCAAATAAGGGAGTAATAGTTTTATGTCAAATTGTAAAATGCTTTCGATTGCCGTAACTCTCGCTTTGTCTGTCAGTCTGATAACTTCGTGTTCAGACAACATTGGAGAAGAGACTTCAGTATCCAATCCTTCAGAAAGTTTAGCAGCACCTTCAGCGACAACAACCGCCGAAGTCTCACTGTCCGAGCCATCACCTACTCCTGAGATTATTATCGAAAACATGTACGATGATATTCACGTAAGTACGAATTGGGATATTTATTCTTCAGAGAAAAACGAGGAAGTTCATAATCACAATACAAATATCTATACGCGATTAACAGATGATTTTATGTATAAATACGAAGCCGGAACTGCTGTAAACGGAATAGTACCTTATTCAGGTTTTAAGAATATCAGTGTTGTTGACAGTCATGCATATTCGGACGATCCAAGTGCTGAGGACGGAGTAGTTGAATTTGATATGTATAGCTACGGTTTTACAGACTTAACAGGAAGAATTGTCTGTGATTCTGTCTACTGCGATGTAGAATATGATACTAACGGATACTGGTTGGCAAAAAATCAAACCAGCAACAAGTATGATATTTATTCAGCTGATGGTGAAGTTGCGATTACTGATGGATACGACACAGTGAAATTCTATCATGATAAAATCTTCTGCTTCAATTACAGTTCAGACGGTCAAACCGGTTACGCATATATATTGGATTTTGACGGAAAACATTTACAGGATGAAATTGCTTTTGAATGTAACGGTCTGAAAGTATTAAGCATATTGGATGACACACATATATTTTTGTGTGAGAATGGTGAGATATCTCAGCCTGCAGGAATAATTTACGTTCCTGCATATGTCGACCTGAATATAGGCAAATTACATTTCTTAGATTTCAGTAATGGTGACACTTTTTCCGATTCTGATTATCCTGATTTTTACGACTACAGTAATATTTCAATCGATGGCGGTATTGCATATCCTAATACGATTGGCGGTATTGCTCTTCAGTTTAATATGATTTATTCAACTGAAGAGTACAGTGAAGTTAAATATATCAGTGACGAGAATTATCTTGCTTGGTCTTCCGATGATTACAATACGGCATTTTTTATAAATCAACAGGGTAATATATTAAATACAATAGATGATTACAGTGAAATAACAGTAACAAGCAATAAAGTTCTTGTTTTATCATCTGACAGAACGACTCTGGATATATATAATTCATTTGGTGAACCTGAAGCCTCCGTCGACTATGATCAGTATGAATTAGGTTCAGCAGTATTTAATAATTTTGACAATTACTATGGCATATGGTTTAATGAATCGCCGCTTTTTATTACAAAACACAACGACACTGTTGACTATATTTTGGTCAGCAACGGTAATGTTACGATGGCTGTATATCGAACGGACACCGGTAAGAATATGAATATGGATACCAAAATAAACACATCACTTTTCTACTATACAGGTGAAAATGTGATTTTGGATTATACAAATCAAACAGTACAAATATATGATGCTTCGGAAAATTTAGTTTTCAGTTACTATCCGATTGATTTGAGTAAAACACTTGAAGACAGTGACATTTAATGTTGTACAATTAATTTATTATTTTTCAAGGAGCCGATAAAAAATGAAAAGAAAAGTTATCAATGCTATTATTTGCAGCAGCCTTATTATAGGCAGTTTATGTTCATGTTCAACTGAAAAGGCCGATGAGACTGACGCATCTTCCGTTGCTTCGTCAGAAACAACAACTTCAGAAACAGCAGAAGCAACTACAGTTGCAACAACTGAAGAGACTTCAGCCGAACCATCCGTATCTTACGTAGACAACAGCTTTGTTTTTACTGAAGAGAATTTCCCGGTTCTTGACGGTTCAACTGCAATGCGCCCGCTCGGTGTCGGAATGGCAAGTCTTCTTCTCGGTAAATCCAAGGAAGATGCCGACAGTTATGTGCCTGTTTTTCATTGGACTGATGAAGCATTCTACTACCTTGAAGACGGAAGTGCTGACGTACTTATTGTAGCCCAGCCGTGCCAAGAAGTTTTTGATAAACTCGAAGAAGACGGATTTGAATATGAAATGGAAGAGATTGCCATGGAAGGTCTTGTTTTTCTCGTAAATGCAGGAAATCCGGTAGATTCACTTACCATAGAGGAAGTTCAAAAAATCTATACCGGTGAGATTACAAATTGGTCAGAAGTCGGCGGTAATGATGAAGAAATAAAAGCTTTTCAGCGTACAGAGACTTCCGGCTCACAGGTTATGATGCATGCATGCGTTATGGGCGATTTGGAGCTTATGGATGCACCTACCGAGATGGTTCCTGCTGATATGGGCGGACTTATTGATGCCGTAGCTTCATACGATAATTCCGGTAATGCAATCGGTTACACGGTTTACTATTATGCTAATGATATGAAGATGGCTGACGGCCTTAAGATTATCTCAATCGAGGGTGTTGAGCCTTCTGTAGACACAATCGGATCGGGTGAATACCCTTTCCTTAATCCATACTACTGTGTAATTGCTCATTCTGCTGAAGAGGATTCTACAGCACGAATTATCTATAACTGGTTAGTAAGCGAAGACGGTCAGAAGCTTGTTGGCTTAGAAGGCTATGTTCCTATATCTGCTGCAAATAACTGAAAACAACAAAACTAAATAACAAACAAGGCACGGGCCGTCATTGAAGGTTCGTGCCTTAATTTTTATGGAATTAAACGGTTGGAAAGCAGCTTTTCGAGAATGATAGAAAACAAATCATTCTATGCTCTTTAAAGATTCTGCCATATCAATCTTACGAATTTTGTTACGCATTACCAAATCAGTAATTACTGCAAACAAGATTACAAGCAGGAATGAATACAAATAACTGATTTTAAAAATCTGAACAACAAATGTTACTGTATCCATCTTAATTTGCGAGATAACAAACGCATGCAAAGCTTTTCCCAAAGGTACGCCGAAAACAAATCCGATTATAACCAGAATGAAATTCTCTCTGAAAACATAACTGCCGGTCTCAGCTTTATTAAAGCCCAAAACCTTAAGTGTTGCAATCTCTCGCACACGTTCTGTGATATTTATGTTATTAAGGTTGAACAACACAATAAAAGCAAGCAGTGCAGCACAAATAATTACAAGCCATACTACAGCATTAAGCTGTTCCATGGTATTCTGGAACATAACTCTGCTCTCATTTACTACACTCCAACTGATTACATCGTTGTTGGATGAGATATATCCGCCGTAATCATAGTCAGTGTTCGGGTCCGGCTGTGTTAAACCATCAGACTCGAACCTGCTTATAAAAGCAAAATGCGGATTGTATTCTGTTTTAAAGACCTTCTCGTATGTATCAACATTCATGAAAGCATAATGGAATATATAATTATCAAAGATATATGCAATCTTAAGAGTAAATGTCTCACCATTATCACCGTAGCCGAATGTAATCATATCACCCACTTTAAGATTATTACTCTTTGCAAGCTTGCTGCTAACGGCTATCTCGTCATTACCCGGATACGGCATCAGTTCATCAGAACATGCCATGTTAAATGCATCATTATAATTCTCGCTGTCAGTAATAATAAGATTAACGTCTCTTATTATGTCCTCACCTGTATGCGTAATATTTTCCTGTACTGCGAAAACTGTTCTGGAAGCAGTATTAAATTTGTTATCTGCCTCTTCTACAGCTCTTATCATTTCATCCCTTTTTACGTCATCGTCAAAATTCAAACTCACATCATAAACAAGAACATTATCATACTGATATCCGACAATATTCTTTATTGAATCGTTTATTCCAAAGCCTGTAATAAGCAAGGATGTACAGCCCGCTATGCCTATAATCATCATCCACATACGCTTCTTAAATCTGAAAATATTACGTAATGAAACCTTATGCAAAAACGGCAATCTTTTCCATATGAATCCTATCTTCTCGAAAAGAATTCGTTTTCCGGCTGCCGGTGCTTTAGGTCGTATCAGTTCAGCAGGCATTCCCTTCATCTCAGTTGAAGCAGTAACAACTGTTACTCCTACGGAGCAAAGAAGTGAAGCAACAAGACATATGATAAAGATTATCGGACTAATCTCATATGTTATTTCCGCAAATCCGTACATCATTCCGTAAACCGACCAGATTACGTACGGAAAAACCCGTGTGCCAAGGAAAAATCCCAATGTACATCCGATAAGCGAAGCCGAACCGGAATAAATTACATATTTCATCAAGACGGCACCGCTGCTGTAACCCATGGCTCTCATTGTACCTATTTGTCCTCTCTCGTCAGATACCATTCTTTGCATTGTTGTGGAACAAACCAAAGCTGCTATTGCAAAAAAGAAAATCGGGAAAACTTTTGCTACACCGTCTACAATCTTGGAATCACCGTCAAAACATACATATCCTACATTAGTATCTCTGCCCAAAGCAAAAACTTCCGGTTCAACATCACACGCATCATAATAACGTCTGTATTCGTACTCAAAGGTTCTGGCATATAAGCCCATCTCATCGCTGAATTCCTGAAGTCCGTCATAATATTCACGAAGTCCGTCATTAAAGTCTTCTACACCGTCATTATACTCTGCAAGGCCATCCTCATATTCCTTCTCACCATCATCCAATTCACTTTGCGCATCCCTAAGTTCGCTTCTTGCATCGGATATTTGAGATAAACCTTCCTCCAATTGTGACTTAAGTCCTTCTAAATCAGAAAGCTTAGCATTTAAATCAGATTCGGTAGCATTCAGCTGCTCCAAGCCTGTATTAATAAGTTCAATTGCGCCGTTTAATTCCTCTCTCTTTGCGACAAGTTCATCATATTGAGTCTTAAGTGACTCCAAATCAGGGATATCTGTTGCACTCGGAATATCTGTCGGAATTGTCTCGCCTTCAGGAATTTCCATACCATCAGGGATTTCCATGCCCTCAGGAATTTCCATGCCTTCAGGAATTTCCATACCCTCAGGTATTTCTGTGCCTTCAGGTATATCGGTACCTTCCGGTATACCCGGAATCAAACCGCCGCTCATAATCTCTTCTATCTCAGCGATAGCTGTCTCCAACTGCGAGATTGCTAAATCCAATTGTTCCACGCCTGTCTGAGCTTCTTCCAATTGTCCGGTAAGTTCTTCCCTCTTAGAAGCAATCTCAACAAGTCCGCTGTTAATCTCGTCTATTCCGTCGTTTATATCTTCAAGATTAGTTTTAATCGTACTCTCATTACTGTTTACTTCACTGTACCCGTCCGTTATCTTCTTTTGAGCATCATCCATCTCAGTACGCGCATCTGCTAATTCCTGACTTGCGTCATGGAGTTCATCTCTTGCGTCATCTATCTCTTTCTGAGCATCCATAAGTTCAGCGGCTGCATCAGACCTTTCTTCTTCAAATTCCTGACGTGCATCCTCCAATTCTTCCCATGCATCAGCCATTAATTTGTCGTAACGTTCAATCTCGACCTTCTCAGTCTCTTCCTTATAATAATCTTCAAATTCATCCGCAAACTTCTCGTACTCATCAGAGAAAATATACATTCCCGTATTACAGAATACATATGCCTCTTCATAGTATTCCTTATCAAAAAGATCTTTCGGAGCAAAGGCATAATATGATATTGAGCCTGAACCGACATCGGATGTCCCTCTCTGAAAATTCATATAAAGAGGTGATCTGACTACTCCTACAATTGTAAAATCAAGACAATTAAGCTGTTCCGTAATATCAGAATCATTACTTTCTTTCACTATAGATAAGTTACTTCCTATTATCGACGAATTGAAATTATAACCGTCAACAACTATTTCATTAACAGCCTGCGGCATTCTTCCTGCCTCAAGTTTAAGTTCATTTACACCTTCAGTAACGGAATGAATTCGAACAACAGCATTATCAGAAGTTATAACATCGGACCAGTACGCACCCTGAACAGTATCAACAGATTTAAAGCCGGAGATTTGTTCTATATCGTCATCTGTAAATCCGATAGTAGAGATAAGACGGAAATCAAACATTCTGCTGTCTTCAATATACTTATGTCCTGTCTCAATAAAACTCGGAGTAGTAACCTTAAGTCCGGCAAAAAAACCGACACCCAAAGCTATAATTGACATTATTGCCAAAAATCTCACAAAGCTGTCTTTTATTGAACGCAGAACAATTTTCGTGTAAGAATTCATTTTATTACCACTCTATCTCATCAATACTTACAGGATTGGTATTAATAATATTACTTGTTACTTCACCGTTTTTAAGTCTTATTACACGATTAGCCATAGCGGTAAGAGCTGAATTGTGTGTAATAATTACTACTGTCATCTTCTCTTCAATGCATAATCTCTGAAGAAGCTTTAATATTGCTTTACCGGTCTGATAATCTAATGCGCCGGTTGGTTCATCACACAGCAAAAGCTTCGGATTCTTTGCTATTGCACGAGCAATTGATACTCTCTGTTGCTCACCGCCCGAGAGCTGAGAAGGAAAATTGTTACGTCTGTGCTCCAATCCAACATCTCTGATAAGCTTGTCACAATCCAAAGGATTCTTGACAAGCTGAGCCGCCATCTCAATATTCTCATAAGCAGTCAAATTCGGAATCAGATTATAAAACTGAAACACAAAGCCTACATCATTACGTCTGTATAATGCCAGTTCTTTATCCGAATATTTCGATACCTCTCTTCCGTCCAGATAAACTGTACCGGAAGAAAGCTTATCCATTCCGCCCAGGATATTCAAAAGAGTCGTTTTTCCTGCACCTGATTGACCCAGGATTACCGTAAGTTCACCCTGCTCAATAAAAAAGTCAGCATTATTCAATGCATATAAATCCACATTACCTGTTTTATATACCTTGTTGACCTTTCGAAACTCAATATATGACATATATACTCCTCCAAACTATTTATCTCTGAATATAACTGATAAAGGCTTAACCGTATTGCCATCAAAATACACATTCTTCAAATTCTTAGGAAGTGATATTACCAAATGCGGACACCCTTCAAAAGCAGCTGCACTCAGCTGCGTAACGCTGTTAGGAATCTCAAGATATGCCAACTCATCACAGTTCAAAAACGCATCCGTACCGATAGATGTTACACCTTCAGGAATATACACATATTCAAGTGCTTCACATGTATAAAAAGCTTCATCACCTATTGCCGTCAATGTATCAGGAAGAATTACAGATTCAAGAAGATCACAATCAAGAAAACACTGATTTCCTATAGAGGTAATACATGAATCCTTATCAAATACTACTGTATCAAAATCGTATAAGCCTTCAGGAAGCACTAACTCACCTGAACCGCTCACCGTAAGCACACCGTCCCTGGATATACTGTACGTTGCATTGTCACCGCAAGAGCCGCTTCTTTCCAAGCTGTGAACCGTATCTGCATCAAGAATCTTATGCGTAAAAGAGAACACCTCAAGCGGAATCAGATACCAATCAAGAGTACTGTCCTCATCATCGAAAATGCCATCGTTAAATGTATTAAAATTATCCCAAGTAAAATCACATATCTGCCATTTACCGCCGACATACACCTCTGCCCACGCATGATTAGATATATAGTCGTCGCGAAAATATACATTTGTAAAATCCTTGGAATCTCCGAAAACAACCGCAGCCGGCAAACCGACAGCGCGGCACATCCCGACAAAAACATTTGCAAATCCCTGACATACAGCTATTCTGCATCTCAGCAAAAGCATAATGTCATCCTGTACAACCATCGGAGAAAGAAGCTGTGTACTGTCATAATAAAACTCATCAACAATAAACTTGTATATTGCCAATGCCTTCTCATAATCTGTCTTGGCACCGGCCGTCACTTTCTCGGCAGTTGCTGTTAATTCAGGATTATCCCACATAATATCATGCTGTTCTGACAAATTCTCCTTAAGAGACTGTTCGTCATCTCTCAATACCGAAAACTGTTCAACATTAAAGTCATATACCGGTGACTTTAAAAAAACAAGTTTATCATGTTTATCTCGCGTTAAATATATGTCAACATATTCACTTTCGGCATTATCAATATCTACCAAAGCAGCAATCCAATAGCATTCATCAGTTTTAAGATAATCTGCAACATCAATGGAAAATGAAGCATCCTCACCGTCTTTCTCGACAATTAATTTATCATTATCATCAAATACGGCAATATCTGCATAAACGCCTTGCGGAATATCCGCTTCTATTGCATTATCGTTCAATCGGAGTGACCAAGGTGTGCCTTTGGAACCTACAAAATCGATAGAATCATAATCAGCATAATACACATCTGATATTTCCCAACTGTCACGAACATATAAACCGGTATCTGAAACACTGCGACCGAAAGCAATACTTTCAGTCGCATTTTGTTTTGCATTAGTTTTATCTGATACCGTCGCACTCTCAATAAGGAGCATCGAGATTACTCCGACGGCTATAGCTTTAATCAATCCCATAGACACCGCACTCCTTATGACCAGTCGGAAAATTATGCCTTAAGTGCATCTAAAACAGCCTGAACAGCTTCCTCGGATGTCATCTCCTTAACTTCGCCGGTTGCACGATATTTAACTTCAACAATATTCTCAGAAGCTCTTCTTCCGACTGTAATTCTTACAGGAATACCAATAAGATCCGCATCCTTAAACTTAACACCGGGACGTTCGTTACGGTCATCTATAAGAAGTTCAACGCCAGTCTTCTCGAGTTCAGAATAAATCTTCTCCGACAGATTCATTATTTCTTCATCTGCAACCTTTGTAGGAATAACAATTGCCTTATATGGTGCAACATTAATCGGCCACTTTATACCATCCTCATCGTTATACTGCTCTATAACAGCAGCAAGTGTTCTTCCGACACCGATACCGTAACAACCCATAATCATTGGGTTTTCCTTACCATCCTTATCAAGGTAATTACAATTAAGCGCAGTAGAATATTTGGTACCAAGCTTAAAGATGTGACCTACCTCAACACCTCTGCACATAGCAAGAGGCTTGCCGCATTTAGGGCACTTATCTCCTTCAACCGCATTACGAATATCACAAACCTTTGTTGCTTCAAAATCTCTTCCGATATTAACATTAGCAAGATGATAATCTGTCTCACAGGCACCTACTATGAAGTTCTTCATTACAGATACTTCGTTATCAACAATAACATCAATCTTTTCCTTGAGATTAATAGGACCTGCAAAACCAACCTTAGCGCCTGTTATTCTCTCAACATCATCGAAAGCAGCAAGTGTCATCTCTGTTGCATCATAAAGGTTGCCGAGCTTAGTCTCATTGATATCTCTGTCACCTCTTACCATAGCTGCAACAATCTTACCGTCAATATTGTAAAGAATAGTCTTAACAAATGCTTCAGGGCCGGATTTTGTAAACTCAATGAGTTCCTCAATTGTATGTACATTAGGAGTATAAATCTTCTCTACATCCTTAAGAGCTTCATTTTTCTGCTCATCAGTTAAATCAGGAATACCGCACTGTGCCTTCTCCTCATTGGCAGCATAGTTACATGCGGCACAATAACAAATAGCATCCTCACCTACTACACTCTTAACCATAAATTCCTGTGAACCGGAACCGCCCATTGCACCTGAGTCGGCATCAACAATTATGTAATCAAGTCCGAGTCTGTCGAAAATATTACAATAAGCCTTATACATTGTCTGATAAGATACATCAAGACCTGCTTCGTCAACATCAAACGAATATGCATCCTTCATTACAAACTCTCTTGAACGCATAACACCGAATCTCGGTCTCTTCTCATCTCTGTATTTATGCTGAATCTGATAGAGAGTAACAGGAAGCTGCTTGTATGATCTTATTGTATCTCTGACTGCCTCTGTAAAAGGTTCCTCATGTGTAGGACCGAGACAAAACTGTCTTCCGCCTCTGTCAAGAAGTCTGAACATCTCAGGTCCGAACTTCTCCCAACGACCCGAAGCCATATAAACCTCAGCAGGAAGCACTGCAGGCATAATCAATTCCTGAGCTCCGGCCTTATCCATCTCTTCTCTTACAACATTCTCAACATTACGATAAGCCTTCAAGCCAACGGGCATAAAAGAATATATTCCTGAAGCAACCTTACGCATAAGGCCTGCTCTCATCATCAACTGATGTGAAGGTATCTCCGCATCATTCGGGATTTCTCTTTGCGTTGCCATGAATAATCTTGAAACTCTCATTTGTCGTACTCCTAATAATATAAATATAATAAATCACCTTGCATTTTAATGTAATAAGCGTCATTAATCAAGAGTGAACTACCCGATGCAACTCTTCTTTTGCCATCTGTTGTCCCATACATTTCCCTGTATATTTTTCTTGCGAAAAAAAAACAAAAAACAATACTTTTTTTGAATGTGTATGTGTTGGATATGGTCTCGCATTATGATAAAATCAGTTTTGATTTTTATTTTCGACAAAAAGGAGAAAGCAGTATGAAAATAGGCACTACCAGAGAGCTTAAAAACAATGAATTCAGAGTTGGATTAACACCTGACAATGTTGCCTCACTTGTAAAACGCGGCAACGAAGTTTTTATAGAGACAAAGGCCGGAGAAGGCGCGGGATTCTCTGACGAGGCTTACGCGGCGGCGGGTGCCAAGATTATTGCTACAGCAAAAGAAGTATTTGATACATGTGACATGATTTATAAGGTAAAGGAACCTGAAGAATGCGAGTATGAGTTACTCAGAGACAATCAAATTCTCTTCACATATCTCCATTTGGCTCCTAATCCTGCACTTACAAAGGTCTTATTAGACAAAAAAATCAAAGCTGTTGCTTTCGAGACAATCAAAGATGAACAGGGTAATCTTCCATGTTTGCGTCCTATGAGTCAGATTGCAGGTAAACTCAGCATTCAGGAAGGCGCTAAGTACCTCGAGAAGGGCTTCGGCGGAAAGGGAATTCTTCTCGGCGGTGTTCCGGGTGTTAAACGCGGTTCAATTGTTATCGTCGGTGGCGGTATTGCCGGAACATACGCAGCAAAAACTGCTGTAGGCCTCGGTGCCAAGGTTACACTTCTCGACATCAATCTCAATCGTCTTGCATATTTAGATGAGATTTTCGGAAATTCTGTGGAGACTCTTTACAGCAATGAAGAGAATATTAAGAGAGTTTTGGCTGATGCAGATCTCGTTGTAGGTTCTGTATTGATTCCGGGAGGCTCAACACCAAAGCTTGTAAGACGTGAGCATCTCAAAATAATGAAGCCGGGTACCGTTATCGTTGATATAGCTATCGATCAGGGCGGTTGCTGTGAGTCATCACATGTTACCACACATGATGATCCGGTATTCATCGAAGAGGGTATCGTTCATTACTGCGTAGGTAATATGCCCGGCGCAGTTCCTTACACTTCAACTGTTGCTCTTGCAAATGCTACATACAAGTATGCACAGATGATTGCTGATATGGGATTGGAAGAAGCATGCAAGAAAGATAAAGGTCTCGGTCTCGGTGTCAACTGCTATGACGGTAAGTGCGTCAATAAAAACGTTGCTTCAAGCCTCGGTCTTGAGTATGTAGATTTGTATTCTGTTATCTGATAAAACATTCAGACGATTATTAAGACTGTCCCCTGTCTTGATTGACAGAGGACAGTTTTTTGTTTCTTCACGAAAATCTTAGAAAATAAGCCGGTGAAGAAGGACCAGGCGACTCTAACTCTGTTCATTTATTTTCATTACAAATGCTGATTTTTAGATATTTGTGATGTGTTTGTTCTGGTTCTACACATCACAATCGTCGCGACGCGGCTCGCGACGCGGCGGTTCGGCGTCGCGGCGGTTCGGCGTCGCCAAAATCACCCTAAAACGTCGCTGCCGGCGACAAAAAACGTATATTTCAGCGACGCGGCGGTTCGGCGTCGCCAAAATTACCTCAAAACGTCGCTGGCGGCGACAAAAAACGCATGTTTCAGCGACGCGACGGTCAGTCGTCGCCAAAATCACCTCAAAACGTCGCTGGCGGCGACAAAAATCGCATATTTCAGCGACGCGGCGGTTCGGCGTCGCCAAAATTACCTCAAAACGTCGCTGGCGGCGACAAAAAACGTATAT
>JAZLGO010000055.1:0-3249 GCA_045616305.1 Saccharofermentans sp.
TCATCAGCCTCACGTCCAAAGTACATTGCATACATATCATTTACGAACTCTTCGTTTGTTCTGTTCTTATTAATATACTCTTCACTGAAGATAAATCCGAATCCTGCCTGTGCACCACACAACTCACCGTTATTAAGGCCGTTTACCCAATAATCAAAGCCTGCCTCATCTGCTTCTCGTCCGAGTGCTACTTCATAACAACGATCGATGAAATCACCTACGTTTAATTCTGGTGCCTGTGTAGGTGTTGGCTCGTTTGTCGGAGCCGGCTCACCTGATGGCATCGGAGAAGGTATTGATGTAGGTGTAGGTTCATTTGTAGGAGTCGGCTCGCCTGAAGGTTCAGGAGAAGTTGTAGGAGTCGGCACCTTCTTTACAAGCGCATAGGTTGAGAATTTATCCGTTGCAAAGGAAACGGTAGATGTTGCAGAATCATAATCTGTTGGTATTTCATCATAAACTGCATTGCCGCTATCATTTATGTGCTCACGGATAATATAGTATTCTCCGTTTGGATCAAGATCAGATACTGTAAGAGAAATGTCTATATCACCGTCAAGCTCAGTAAGCGGATTCTCCCAGTTGCCGTTACTTCCACCCTTGCTGACAACCTGAGAGAGTGTCATGCTAAGATATTGGGCATCGTTCTCTCCGACTTCATCCTTTAAGGCATCACTTATATTCTCCGGAGCAACATCTGCGATATTCATTTTAAGGTTACCTGAAGAGATGGCATTCTCACCATCAGCAATGGCAACATTACTGACTATATTGCCTTCGTTATTTATGATGTCATTAGTCGAAGTAAATTTAACAATAAAATGCACATTAGTACCCGGTACATACTCAAAGTTAAATGTGCTGATTTCCATACCCGGATTAAATTGATCTATTACACTTTCCTCGGTAGCGATTATATCAGTTACCTGATATCCATAATCCGGAATGAAACGGAAGTCTATGGAAATATCTTCGTTACTCGTATCGGAAATAAAGAGGTCAGTGTCACTGAAAGAGACATTGTGAGTCTGAATATCCAATCCGGCGATATCAGCGAGAGGATAAAGCTTATTTGTCTCATCAGCAACAGTTATGTTCTCATCATAGGTCTTATCGCCTACATGTACGGCATAGGCTTTTACCTGCCCGTTTTCAACCTTTACATTACCACCGTCCCAGCTGACCGTATGCCACGTAATCAGCTCATTTCCGAAGTCAACTCGGAATACAATCATTTTATCGTCATCAGGCAAAGTATATTCATATCCATCACCCTTAACGCCGCTCATATATGCCTTAGTCTCGTCAATATCCTGATCATCATAAAGAATCGTACAATCCTGAACGGCATAATCTGAATTTGGTACAGCCTTAAATGTAATCGTTGAGGCGCTATCCGGTATCTCAAGCTTAATATTACCGCTGCCATCGTAATCCGCAACAGTATATGTGGTAAATCCCTGTTCCGTATCAAACTTACACTGAACACTTCCGTCAGCGCCGTCGTTATTGTTTATCTGAATTTTAACAATGTGATCATCTCCGATACCCGAACCCGGTTGGTCGTCCATGAATCGTACAACAACTTCAATCTTAGCATTACTGTTATATGCAAAAGACGCTACATCATTTGTAAAATTCAGAGCAGTTGGAGTACCATCAATTCGATACTGATTAACACTGATATCGTTATCTATATAATCATCCAGTTTACGTCCTTCACCCGGGACAGCCTTGATGTAAATGGTCGTTGCACCGCTTAACGCGTCTGCTTTCACAACATCATTATTCATAACAGAAGTCCATGCTGCGCCATCGATTGAATATTGTACGACATCGGTATCAGATTCACTTATTATGAAACAAACATCGCCATCATCTATATCAGGCGGATTGTTCGGTCCGCTCGGACCTAGATTATTACCAAAATCAAGTTCAACACAAATGACATTGTTTTGAGAGAAGTTCAGATTTCTCGTGAAGGTATTGTCTGTAAATGACTCCCTTGCACCTGATAACATTAAATCAGGTACGCTTGTCTCGCCAGCCGGAATTGAAAGAGTAAAGGTCACTGCAGTTCCATCAGGAATATCGCGCAACTCAGTATGATCATTGACAGTAGAAATACGATTCTCTCCGATGTTATCATAAGTAACAGACAATTTATAGCCATTGGCATACTCGATTGTCTTGCCATCACTTCCGATTTGATCGTTCTGGGTAACCGCAAATTCAAGATTACCATATGCATCAGCAGCTACTACAGACGGCAAACACGAGATAACCAAAAGTATCGCTAAAAACAAACTAGTTATTCGCTTCTTCATTACCGACAACCTCCTATTTATTCATCTCAAATATACCTAATTACTTCACTGAATCTCTACTTTTGCTGATACTATCATATATACAACAAATATTTATGATAATTATACTCCGATTAAAGCAGTAGTTATAAAAACGATTTGTTAATTTTAATCAAGTACAAACACATCACCACCTACTCATCGCAGCAGAAATTCCTTCACACACAAACCTGCGACTTACTTAGCTCCGCTGAAAGTGAAAATCGGTTACTTCAGGGACTATTCTGACTATAAAAAACAGTCGCCCTGCTTCCATTCAATAGATGGAAGCGGGACGACCACAATTCATAATCATTCAGTTCTAAGCTTAGCCGATGTTACTTAAACGTTTATACCATATGAAGCACACAACTCAACAAACTCAGCTGAACCTGTGAAGCCTGCAAAAACGTCCTCACGAGTTGCTGTACCGTCCTCAAGCTGACCCACCCAGTAGTTCAAGCCGGCCTCATCAGCCTCACGGCCGAAGAATGCACTATACATATACTTAACAAAATCTGTGTTATCAAGATTCATATTAACAAACTCAGGGCTGAATACAAATCCGTATGCGCAGCTACTACCGCTAACTTCGCCGTTCATGAGCTGCATTACCCAGCCTGCCTGGCCGCCCATGTCTGGAAGTCTGTTCAAGCATACCTTGTACAAACGTGCTACAAAGCAGTTAACTCCGCCCTGCTGATCGTTCGGTACGCCTGCTAAGTAAGCTCCGCTTACTACACCGTACTTACTGCACAAATTGAAGAACTCTTCTGAATTTGCAAAGCCTGCAAATACGTCTTCTCTTGTTGCTGTTTCACCATTAAGCATATCTAACCAGTAGTTATATCCTGCTTCATCTGCCTCACGACCGAAGAACATTGAATACATATCTGTTACGAAC
>JAZLGO010000056.1:0-8049 GCA_045616305.1 Saccharofermentans sp.
ATAAATATAATTAACAGAATTCTCGATTGCGGTAGTCAAAAGATTATATGCAGGAATAATACCGTAATTATATGTATCTGTCCCGCCGTCCAAGATGAATTCTTTTTTATTTACATAGAAACCTGAATATTCACCGTTAATAAAAACATAATAAGTATCATTGTCTCTTACTGTAAAATCAATATTTTTTGTATCATAATCCTTTCTGTAAATGCAAATATTTACAGCCGAATTAAACTCAGGATTTGTATCCAGTTCTATTCCGCCTATTTCGATACAGGACAATGATTCATATAAAACAGCAGCATAACATCTGTTATCTGAAGAATATATTTTTGCATTTCTTGAATTAAGATTAACTTTAGCATTTTCACTGCTTATTGAATCATCTGTATTAATTGAAAACTCAAAAGATAGTTCATCTGAAGTATATTTTATTGAGCTGACATCACTGACCGTCTGATAGCAGATATAACTGTCTAGAAGATTAAGAGTAGGAGTCTCAAGATATTTTATCTGCATATCACTTACTGTAAAGTAATCATCACTTACATTTGTATAACCGTAGAAGAAACCACCGATATTCTTAGAAAGATAGATTTCATAAGTTTCACCGTTATTCATAGTGAAAGTAAAATGGAAGCTTGGATTATCGAGTCCGTATGCAGTAATCTCTTCATCAGTAAGTTCTATAAACTTGGCAACTTCAAAGGTTGCAACATAATCAATAAGATTCTCAAAATAAGGACTGGCCTTCATTGAGAAAGGTGAGGTAAAATAAAAAGAAGCTTCCGCAGTGCTTGAATCGTAAACACAATCGGCTTCGAGAGTATAATCATCACAAAAACGTTCAAATTTTATACTGGTAAGATTTGAATAATCCATTGAATAAATTCTGCTGTCAATAAAGTCTATAGGAGCATAATTTGCAAACTGTGATTTCATGGATACGGTTGTATAAACGGTAGATGAATTATCAGACTTAAAATATACACTTACATTATCATATGTATTATCACCTAAAAAAACCTTACGAGTCGATCCGTCTCTTAAGGTGATATCAATTACATATGAAGGGGTATCAAGGCCGTACAAAGCCAAATCAGTCGGATTCTCATCAATAACTGAATTAGCAACTACCTGTGAAAGCATAATAACCCAACTCTCGATTTTGGAAGATGAATAATTTACACCTTCCGTAGTATCAGAATTAATAAGTCTCCAAACTCTTTCTGAATCAACGTCTTCAACTTCAGCAGAAACTGAAGTACCATCAGCTTTAGTTACCGTAATTTTCTTTACTTCATTTATTTTATAAACTACTACATTTTTATCAAAATCAGTATCTTCACCACCGCTCACAGACGGCTTAATCAAAAACCAAACTACGGTGAGTATTATTAATACCAAAAGTATTGACATGGGAATAAGGAGTTTTTTTAATGATTTCATCTAATTCACCTTAAATTACAAGTTTTTACGTTTGTTATAGACGAACGCTGCTACTATGATAAATGCCAAAGGAATAATTACTATGAGCAAGAATGTAATAACAACAATTGAGTTAGCAGTAACTTTTTCGGAATTCAATGAGTAATTAGCAATCGGCTGAGAAGAAATACTAACAGTACTATCTACCTTAAGTAAACTTTTGATTACTTCTTTTGTAAATCTGGCATTAGTATCTGTTACTCCTCCATTTTGTGATAACCATAAATCATCTGCTAAATCATTTGTACCGAAAACATATACCTCAGGAGGATTTTCCATTCCTGTATATGTAGCATACATTCCTACATTCAACTGTGCAAAATTAGCAGAAATCTGTTCACTATCAGTACCTACGACACAATACTGTGAAGTCTGCAAAACAGGAGCAACATTAATATATGTGTATGGATTATCATATTCTCTTACAGGTCTCATATAGCTTGCGCGTATTCTGTTGTTGTCTGAAAGGAATGAACTATATTCAGATGTAATGTCAAGATAACTTTCAAGTCCTCTTCCGTCAAGTATGTAACTTGTATCGTTCTCACAGATAACATAAGGATCTATATTAATATTCATATCGTGAAGAACATCATTTAAGTTCTTAAAATCAACATTTGCATTATCAGGAGTATAACTTAAGGCAACAAACATTTTACCGCCGTGTTGTAAGTATTCTTTTAATTCAAATGCAACCTTTTCGGTAATATCCTGATTGATTCCTAATATAAATAAAATTTCGCAATCATCAGGAACGGTAAAAGAATCAGATACAGGTAAATTAAGCGAGTCAACACACAATGAAGATAAGATTACGTCAACATAATCATGCGAATCTTCATTTAAACCTGTAAGAAAATATGCCTTAGCATGATTAGGGTTAGTAAGATTTGCGATAGCATTTGCAAATGTAACTTGTGCCATATTCTCGATTACTTTAACCTGATTGTACTGATTCATATAGTACTGATCAATGATGAAGCACATGCCCGGTGTAATAACTGTGTTTTTCCCGTTACAGTTTAATACAAAAGTATTAGCTTCAAAATCAATTAATCCTTCAGGATCAAGTTCGGTTACTATAGCAGGATTCTTCTCAAGGTTAACATACTCAATGGTAATTTTACCGTCAGATTCCGTTACAAGATTATCAAGCATAGGAATAACATATTGCATAGCAGAACCTGAAACATCATCAGGTTTTTCAAACAATCCAACGATTCTTACTCTTGTCTCGGAAGGAAGACCATCAATAAATTCTTCAAATTCAGGAGTGATTGAATTTTGTTTTGTAGCAGATAAATCAAATGTTAAGAACGGAGTTAAAACCTGATCTAACAAAACATTAAATATAATTGCTATAGCTATAACAATGATGCAGGAAACTGTAGAAAAAGTTTTTAATGATTTAAAACGACTGTCAGTTTTTTTACTATTTTTACTCATGCTTAATCACCTCCCAATTACTTCTGTGTCCAGCGTTTCTTCTCAAGATTACGATAAGTAAGGAACAAGAAAACAAAAGTAGCGCTTAGGCAAAAAATCAGAGAAGTGAGCGAGAATATTCCCGAGCGGAAATTATTTGTCTTTGAAAATGGATCAAACCAGCAAATAGCATCACTTATTCTTGTACATATATTTAACAACTTTTCACTTGAAGCTCCGTTGTTTGAAATTGCCAGCAAAGATACAAGAGCAGCAGTTGCCAAAGAACTTATAGTATTTGTAAGCTGAATTAACAGAATGATTACGAATGTAAAGCATGCAGCAAGGAGCTGATCATTAACAATTGATGACGCAAGAATACCGATAGAGATAAATAATGCAGCAAGGAAAAAATATACAATTACGGAACCCCAGCTGCCAATATCAACTACTCCGCCCAAAAAGCCTGTAATAAACATATGAATAAACACATTAATAAACATAACTCCAAACAATGAAAGAGCCGCCAGGAACTTACCTATTACAACACCCCACAAAGATACAGGAGAAGTATAATACAAAATTTCAGTTCCTCTCTTCTTATCCTCAGCGAAGAAGCCCATTGTAATTATAGGAATGAGTATAAGAAAGAATGATCTTAATGTACTTATTTCTGATGAAATATTAACTTCTGCTGAACTTAATTGCATAACAAATGTAAATCCTGACAAAACAGAGAAAAGTGCTAAAGCAACATATCCCGTAGGATTTCTGAAAAAAGATTGAAATTCTCTTTTAAAAACAGCAAACATGAAATAACCTCCGGACAATATTAAGAGTTCTTGGTAATAGAAATGAATACATCTTCCAAAGAAGAACCGAGTGTTTTAAGCTCAAGAATAGGACAGTTAAGTCTTACCATTTCATAAAACACCTGTGAGCGAATATCATTCTCGGAATTAACGCTGATTTCCAATTCGGAAATATCACCATCGGAATTCTTTACCTCAACATCAGTAACACCCGGAATATGCATCAAACCGTCACTGACAGATTTAAGATTTCCTTTGAACGTAATAAGAATCTTTGAATTATTTAAAACATTATCGGATAAATTCTTTAAATTACTTACAGCTGCTACTTTACCCTTGTTAATAATAACAACTCTGTCACACACTGACTGAACTTCAGAAAGAATGTGAGAACTGATAATTATAGTATGATTTTTAGATAATGATTTAATGAGTTTACGAATCTCAATAATCTGATTTGGATCAAGTCCTACTGTAGGCTCATCAAGAATTAATATTTCAGGATCTCCAACCAATGCTTGTGCAATGCCGACTCTCTGCTTATAACCTTTGGAAAGGTTGGCTATGAGTCTGTCAGACACATTTGAAATTTTTACCATTGCAAGAATTTTTGCAAGCTGTTCCTTACGTTCAGCCTTTGGAACCTTCTTTAAATCGCAAATAAATGTAAGATATTCTATAACCGTCATATCAAGATAAAGCGGAGGAAGCTCAGGAAGATATCCAATGCTTTTCTTTGCTAATTCCGGTTCTTCAAGAACATCATGTCCGTTAACCTTAACTGAGCCAGAAGTAAAAGACAGATAACCTGCAATAATGTTCATTGTAGTTGATTTACCGGCACCGTTAGGACCCAGAAAACCCAATACTTCACCTTTATTAACGTTGAAAGAAATACCGTTTACGGCTTTGGTATCGCCATAATGCTTGACCAGATTGTTAATTTCAATCATTCTCAACGACCTCCCCTTTTTACATCCAAGGTATTTTATATCATACTTCAAAATTTTGATATAAAATTCCATACATTATTTACATTTATTTAATATTTGATATCAGCTTTTATGATAAAAGATGCTTCATTATTATCGTTATAACCGATTACGGTTAACAAATTGTCTTCTTTTATTAAATAGATAGAAACCTTACTGCCTTCTTTTATTTCAGTTTGATATTCTATTGTGAATTCTTTTAGGCTTTGAATATTATAGCCGCATTTATGAATTGCATCTTCAAACCAAGCCAGATATCTAGAATTATTAACATGCCTGTTTCTGTCTAATTCCGAGAAATCAGCATACTTCACGATGACAGGTGCTAAGTCCTGTGGTTCTGACTTAGGTGCTCTCAGCCTTAATAAATCTTCTCTGAAGAGTCTTCGTTCACTCATTACATAGTTATCTTTAAAGAATTCTTCTCTTGAAGGAATAACAGGATGATGCGTTGACCAGTCAGCAATAATCCAATTGGATGTTGCCTCGCATAATACTTCACCATCAGATGACAGAATCTCATATTCTCGTTCCCAGAATACTCTGTTAATGCCTCTGGACCATGTTCTTATTTCAATATTCTCGCGCCATCTCGGCAATCTTATTATTTTTATTTTAGTTGCAATAATCAGCCAACACCAATTATTCTTATTAAGAATGAGGGCATCAAGTCCCATTTCTGAAGCGCTTATGTCCGCAGCTTCCTGCATATAGCCTACAAGATTATTAAGAAGAATCTCATCGTTTACATCACAATCGGTTCCCTTAACAAAGAACTTATATGAAGTGTAACTGTCACGCATCTATACTTACCTCTTTAGATCTTGCTATGTTCATGACAACTGTTCCTCTCGGATTATATCTTCTGAAAACCTGATACATCTCATCTTTAAATTCAAATACTACAATGTATTTCATGTTCTCATCATTAACATAACAAAACCAGTTGTTCTTTTTATCAGTACTAATTGTACGATCTTCGGTACAATTAAGGACAAATGACTTATCATTAAGTGCTTCTTTGTATTTGTCCGAACTGCAAGGTCCTATTGAAATACAGTTTCTAATGCTGAATTGTGTAAGAAAAACTCTCTTCTTTTTGGCAACAATCTTACAAATAGTAATATCATCGTTTACCATTTCAATTTCATATTCATAGCTCATATTTTTCAGAAGATAAATTGTACCTGCAATAGCAAGAACTGTAATAATTCCGGTAACAATAATGAGGTTATAACCCATAAAAATCGGAACCAGATTTACTATAGCAACAAAAATAAGTGTAGCAATACAAATGCAAACCATAAATACATAATTTATAGCTTCATATTTGCGTTTTGTCATTTGTGCAATAAAAGTATCCTGTAACATAATAAAGCCCTTTCATAGAAATACAGGATACAGTTTATCACAACTACGTAAACAATACACTATTTTAAATATTTAACACAATTTTCATTCAATTTTCGAAAAGATTATCCTCTGACTCGTCAAATTTCTTTCTACGACGTATTAAAGTAATAAAGCAAAGATCAATTCCGAAAATGCAGATTATCTCAGCCGTTCTTATGTAATTTATTCTTTCGCCCGTCTGAGTAACGGCAGGATGTACCTTTACCGTTACTGTTTGATTCTTATTATTGATGTCTCGGTGTTCAGTAACATGAATTCTGCTTATTGTTATTCCGTCACCTGAATATAGTCCTTCTCGGTATAAATCCTCATAGCATACTATTTTTTTGCCATCGGTAAGATTACTTCCGCAGAAATTAAAAACAACCTGTGCTGTTCCGTCCTCAGTCATCGGAATAAAGGTTGTCTCTGATGTGACAACTTTATCATTGATTTTGAATTCTGTTCCGTCTTCATTCATCAATTGACCGACAATTACGTAGGTAAAACCAATCTCAAGATTTGTATATTCAATCTCATCAATAAGAGTTATGTTCTCTTTAGGTGAGAATTCTTTTAAATCATTCACATTTGCAGAGGTAATTATGGAAGGAAAATATATAGTCTGATTAATGTCATTCAAATCATTATGCTCACAAATAAGAACTTCATCCAAGTAAAGTTGTTCTGTAACTACAACAGTTGCTCCGCTTAAATCATGATTTGTAAAACGAAAGTCTACTGCCACAGTTCCATTCTTATCTTCAGGCATAAATTGAATATTCGATATTGCATTGTCTACCTCTTCTCCTTTTTCTTTATATATGATTTTTCCTATTAAACAATAGGTTCGCCCCGGAATAAGATTTTTATAGCTTACATAATCGGTAATTGTAATCTCATCAAGAGCATTAGCGTATTGGGATTTTGTCTGAGAATCCATCGCATTAGTTGATAATTCAGGCAAATAGACAGTTTGATTAATATCATTTATATCTTTATGAGAAGCTATCAATACATCCTGACAGTAAAGTTCCTCAAAGGCCACCAATGTATCTCCCGTATATAGTGTTGAATCTATTGTAAACGGTACATCTATGCTTCCATAGGAATTATCAGGACAGAATATTATAGATTCTGTTGCTTCGGCCAGTGTTCCGTTTGAATTAACAGAGTAAATGCTTCCGATGAGTTTATATTTCTCACCCGGAATAAGATTTTTGTATTCAACTTCATCAATAAGAGTAATCTGATTTCCGTAACTTGTATTTTTTGAAGATGTCAGTTTGTCTGTAAAACATGAACTGATTAAAGGAATTGTAACCGACTGATCCACATCATTAATATCGGCATGGATAGCAATCTCTACGCTGTTATAAGAAAGTGTCTCAAAAGCAACTAAGGTCTTACCTGTAAGAATTGTTGAGTTAATCACAAATTCAACATCAACAGTTCCTGAAGCTGTTGTCGGAGTAAACTTTGTTGATGCTGTAATAGGATTACCTTCGCTGTCCAATAACTCTGTATTGGTATTCTTATCCATAAGCTTACCAGATACGGTATATTCCTTACCCGGTACTAAGTTTGAATAACTTATTGTATCAACAAGAGTTACGCTTTCTGCATAAGATACAACATCAGTTCTTGTATTCTTATCTACAAGAGTTGTTTTTATCTCAGGTACATAGATTGTCTGATACAAATCGTTTATGTCTTCATGTGTCTTAATCACTTTGCCGTTATAAGAAATAACTTCAAAAGCAACAAGTGTCTTATTCTCAAGATTTGTTGTATCAATAGTAAAAGTAATATTGATGCTGCCGTCTTCTTCAGAAGGGGTAGATGTCTTACTTGCTGGAATTACATTACCTTCGCTGTCCTTTAAGGCTTCACCTGTTTCCTTAACCATTATGGTTCCTGTTACGGTATATTCCTTA
>JAZLGO010000057.1:0-18193 GCA_045616305.1 Saccharofermentans sp.
CTGTCCTCCTAGTGTGTTTTATTTGCGTAACTGGCAGGTCACGCTTTTATTTTACACACTAGGAGTTTTTATTTTCTTTTACATCGCTAAAGCTCTACGGAACCACGCGACTATCGCGTGGTTTTCGGACGACAAAAAAAGGTCCCTGCTTTTTGAAGCAAGGACCCCTTTCAAAGCTAGTATTTGTAGGTGTTCTACCGATTATTACTTTGACTTTATTGCAGCCTGCGCAGCAGCCAAACGAGCTATAGGTACACGGAATGGTGAACAAGATACATAGTCCAAACCAATCTTGTGACAGAACTCAACAGACGTCGGGTCACCGCCGTGCTCACCGCAAATACCGATGTGGAGATTAGGGTTAACCGGCTTACCGAGATCAATTGCCATCTTCATAAGCTTACCAACACCGTTCTGATCAAGACGAGCAAACGGATCAGACTCAAAAATCTTCTTATCATAGTATGCGTTAAGGAACTTACCTGAGTCATCACGTGAGAAACCAAAAGTCATCTGTGTAAGATCGTTTGTACCGAAGCAGAAGAATGCAGCTTCAGAAGCAATCTCATCTGCTGTAAGAGCAGCACGAGGAATCTCAATCATTGTACCTACAGAATACTTAAGATCAGTACCTGCTACTTCAGCATCAGCAGTCTCTACTACTACTGCCTTAACATTCTTGAGCTCCTTAATATCACCGATAAGAGGAATCATAATTTCAGGCTCGATTGTCCAATCTGGATGATTCTTCTTAACATTCAATGCTGCACGGATAACAGCCTTTGTCTGCATCTTTGCAATTTCAGGATATGTAACTGCAAGACGGCATCCACGGTGACCCATCATTGGGTTGAACTCATGGAGAGACTCAGTCATTGCCTTAATCTCTTCTACTGTCTTACCCTTAGCATCTGCAAGCTTCTTAATATCAGCTTCCTCTGTAGGAACGAACTCATGAAGCGGTGGATCCAAGAAACGAATAGTTACAGGATAACCCTCGAGAGCCTCATAGAGAGCCTCGAAGTCACTCTGCTGCATAGGAAGAATCTTATCAAGAGCTTCTTCTCTCTCTTCAACTGTCTCAGAACAAATCATCTCACGGAAAGCATCAATTCTTCCGTCACCGAAGAACATGTGCTCTGTACGGCAAAGACCGATACCCTCTGCGCCGAGCTCACGAGCCTTCTTAGCATCCTTAGGTGTATCTGCATTTGTTCTAACCTTGAGGCGACGGAATTTATCAGCCCAAGCCATAATACGACCGAACTCACCGGCAATTGTAGCATCTACAGTAGGAATAATTCCGTCGTAAATCTTACCTGTAGAACCATCAATTGAAATCTCATCACCCTCGTGATATTCCTTACCTGCAAGCTTAAACTTCTTATTATCTTCATCCATCTCGATTGCAGAACAACCGGATACGCAGCATGTACCCATACCACGAGCAACAACTGCAGCGTGTGATGTCATACCGCCACGAACCGTAAGAATACCCTGTGAAGCCTTCATACCCTCGATATCCTCAGGTGAAGTCTCAAGACGTACAAGAACAACCTTCTTGCCTTCTGCCTTCCAAGCCTTTGCATCCTCAGCAGTAAACACAATCTGACCGCAAGCAGCTCCCGGAGAAGCACCGAGTGCCTGAGCTATAGGCTTAGCATCCTTAAGAGCCTTAGCATCAAACTGTGGGTGGAGAAGTGTATCAAGGTTACGAGGATCAATCATTGCAACTGCCTCTTCCTCTGTTCTCATTCCCTCGTCAACGAGATCACATGCAATCTTAAGAGCCGCCTTTGCAGTTCTCTTACCGTTTCTTGTCTGGAGCATATAAAGCTGACCATGCTCAACAGTAAACTCCATATCCTGCATATCTCTGTAGTGATTCTCAAGTGTTGAACAAACCTTCTCAAACTGAGCAAAAGCCTCCGGGAACTTCTCAGCCATCTGTGAGATAGGCATAGGTGTACGAACACCTGCAACTACGTCCTCACCCTGTGCATTTGTAAGGAACTCACCGAAGAGACCCTTATCACCTGTAGCAGGATCACGTGTGAAAGCAACACCTGTACCACAGTCATCACCCATGTTACCGAAAGCCATTGACTGTACGTTAACAGCAGTACCCCATGAGTAAGGAATATCATTATCACGACGATAAACATTAGCACGTGGATTATCCCATGAACGGAATACGGCCTTAACAGCGCCCATAAGCTGTTCCTTAGGATCTGTCGGGAAGTCCTCACCGATCTTAGCTTTGTATTCAGCCTTAAACTGTGAAGCAAGTTCCTTCAAATCTTCAGCTGTAAGCTCTACGTCAAATACAACACCCTTATCAGCCTTCATCTTATCAATGAGTTCCTCAAAGTACTTCTTACCTACTTCCATAACTACATCAGAATACATCTGAATGAATCTTCTGTAGCAATCCCATGCCCAACGCGGATTGTTTGACTTCTTTGCAATAACTTCAACAACATCCTCATTAAGACCAAGGTTAAGGATTGTATCCATCATACCAGGCATTGAAGCACGTGCGCCTGAACGAACAGAAACGAGAAGAGGATTCTCCAAATCACCGAACTTCTTTCCTGTAATCTCTTCCATCTTGCCGATGTATTCAAGAATCTGAGCAAAAATCTCATCATTAATCTTACGGCCGTCTTCATAGTACTTGGTACAAGCCTCAGTTGTGATTGTGAAACCCTGTGGAACAGGAAGTCCCAAGCTTGTCATCTCAGCCAAATTGGCACCCTTACCTCCGAGAAGCTCACGCATACTTGCATTACCCTCAGAGAACAAATAAACATACTTTGTCATTTGTGTGTCTTCCTTTCGAAAATTAATAATACTCTTTATTTCAAAAAACCTGGTGTCAGGCAATTAAAATCATTAAAAATCAAACTTACCGTCAAAGAACTCGTCAAGCTTATCGATAGGGAATCTGATATTGCCCGGCTCGTACTCAACATTCTTCATAGAATCACGCTCACGAATTGTAACGCAGTTATCATTCTCTGAATCAAAATCGTAAACAACGCAGTAAGGTGTTCCGATCTCATCCTGACGTCGTTATCTCTTACCGATTGACTGTCTGTCATCAAGCTCGCACATATACTTCTTGGAGAGGCTGTTATAAATCTCAGCAGCCTTATCCGTAAGCTTAGCAGAAAGCGGGAGGACACCAATCTTAATCGGTGCAAGGAACGGATGGAAATGCATTACGTTACGAATATCAGGCTTCTCTTCAGTTCCGATATTCTCTTCATCATAAGCAGAACAAAGGAAAGCAAGTGTAACTCGATCTGCGCCGAGTGACGGCTCGATAACATACGGAACATACTTCTCATTCTTTGTCGGATCAAAATACTGTAAATCCTGCTTACTGTATTCCATGTGCTGCTTCAAATCGTAGTCAGTACGATCAGCTATACCCCAGAGTTCACCCCAGTCAGTAAATGGAAATGCAAACTCGAAGTCTGTTGTAGCCTTAGAATAGAAAGCCAGCTCTTCCTTGGCATGGTCTCTTGTACGAAGCTCTTCAGGCTTAATGCCGAGTGATAAGAGCCACTTATAGCAGAAATCCTTCCAATAATTAAACCAATCAAGATCAGTACCCGGCTCGCAGAAGAACTCAAGCTCCATCTGCTCAAACTCACGAGTTCTGAAAATGAAGTTACCCGGTGTAATCTCATTACGGAATGACTTACCGATCTGAGCTATACCGAAAGGAATCTTCTTTCTTGATGATCTCTGAACATTACCGAAGTTAACAAATATACCCTGTGCTGTCTCAGGACGAAGATATACCTCTGAAGATGAATCCTCAGTTACACCGATAAATGTCTTAAACATAAGGTTAAACTTACGAATATCAGTAAAATTATGTCCGCCGCATGTCGGGCAAGGAATATTCTTCTCCTTGATATATGCTACGAGGTCCTCTTCCTTCATTCCCTCTACAGACACATCTTCTATTCCGTTTTCCTTGTTAAAATCTTCAACAAGGTTATCTGCTCTGTGTCTTGCACGGCACTGCTTACAGTCAATGAGCGGATCTGAGAAGCCGCCTACATGACCTGAAGCTACCCATGCTCTCGGATTCATAATAATAGCTGAATCAAGACCTACGTTATAAGGGCTTTCCTGAACGAACTTCTTCCACCAGGCAGCCTTAACGTTATTCTTAAGCTGCACACCGAGCGGGCCGTAATCCCATGAATTAGCGAGACCGCCGTAAATATCAGAACCCGGGAATACAAAACCTCTTGTCTTAGCAAGAGATACAATTTTTTCCATTGACTTTTCCTGAGGCATTTAATTATACCTCCTCATCGTCGAAGTCGTTATCGGCACTGGTATCAATATCCTCTTCTGCAATTTCTTCGAAAAGGCTGTTAATAGCTGACTCAACTGCTTCACTATCATCATAATCGTTCTCAGTCTCAACCGGATCAGAAACCAATTCCTCAGCAAAAAGCTTATCAAGCTGAGCCTGCTGTGCTTCCTCTTCCTTCTTACGTCTTGCAGCAGCATCACGCTCTCTCTTCTCTCTGGTGATAGGCACAAACATCTCATCCTTGTGATCACCCGGAACAGAAACTACCTTATCTGCAGCAATTTCCTGACAAGCGAGTGATACAAAGTTTGCAGCTTTCTTGTCTACAAGCGGCTGTGCGCCGTCAACGAGCGCACGTGCACGCTGTGCAACCAATACAGCTATCTCGTAAGAACAACTTGCCTTCTCTAACATTTTTTCATTTGGTGGATCAATTAACATTTCCGACACCTCTTTCTATATTACATAAAATAATCTTATTAAAATTTCTTACACTTTGAAGCGTTCTGCCTTCAAATGCTCTGATGTGATTATTGCCTCAACCTCAGCTACAGCCTTATCAAGGTCATCATTAACCACTATATAATCAAATTTACCGGCTTGGAGAACTTCCTTTTGTGCCGTATTAAGCCTTTCTTGGATTTTCTCCTCGCTCTCTGTCCCTCGGCCTCTTAATCTCTGAGCCAGAACCTCAAGGCTCGGCGGCAGAACAAATATCGTAACTGCATTATTCTCAAATTTGTCTTTAAGAGCAAGACTTCCCAAAATCGTTATATCAAGAAGACAATCTTCTCCGGATTCAATCATTCGTTTAAGCGGAGCTGCCGGCGTACCATAGCGCTTGCCTACAAAGGTATCGTATTCGATAATGTCGCCGTCCTTAATCATTTTGTCAAATTCGTCATCAGTCTTAAAATAATATTCGACTCCGTCCTTCTCCTCGCCTCGCGGAGCTCTTGTGGTTGCAGATATGGAAACACCGAATTGCGGATGTCCTTCCTTAACTGCATTCACAATAGTTCCCTTTCCTACACCGGATGGTCCGGATATTGAGAACATTATTCCGTTACGTTTACTTTGTTCATTCATTACACAATATCTCCGCACAAAACTCGTTTATACTTCAAGTCTGCTTCTCAGCTCATCAGCTTCAAGTGCCGATGTAATCACATGATCACTGTCCATTATCATAACTGAACGACACTTCTTTCCGCCACAGCAGTCAATAAGAACGCATCTGTCTCTTGCTTCTGTAATCATTCTTCGTATAGGAGCCGAATCTGCAGCAGCTACACACAATACTCGTGTTGCCTGTACGATATTACCGGAACCTATCTCAATAAATCTGTTGTCGCTCATCTGTTTATAAAACTCCCATCCTCTTGTTCTTATACAAGATTCTGAATCTGTTCTCTTATCTTCTCTACTTCATTCTTCATGAGCATAACACGATTGGTTATCTCAATGTCATTAGCCTTAGAACCGATTGTATTAACCTCTCTGTTCATCTCCTGAACAAGAAAATCCATTCTCTTACCGATAGGGCCTTCACTCGTAAGAATCTCGCGAGCCTGCCCGAAATGGCTTATAAGTCTGTTCAGTTCCTCGTCAACAGCACATTTATCTGCAAAAACAGCAACTTCGGCAGCAAGTCTTGCATCATCGTAAAATGCACGCTTATCATCCTCAAGAATCTCATCAATTCTTGCAGATAATCTTGCTTTGTAATCTGCAACAACACCCGGAGCTCTTGTCTCAATCTCATCTCTGAGCTTAGCAAGTATATCTATCTTGGCAAGCATGTCATTTACCAGATTGTCGCCCTCAACCTTACGCATTGCAATCATGCCGTCAATTGCAGCATTAAGAGTCTCATAAAGCTCTTTGGCAAGATCTTCTTCATCAAGTGCCTTCTGCTTAACGGTAAGCACATCCTGATAAAGAGAAAGTCTTGCTGCAGACAATTCATCAGGCCTGCCGGAAATTTGTGCAAGCTTGGTAACAGCCATGGAATATTCCTTGGCAAGTCCCTCATTTACAACAACCTCTGTAGTCTCATCCTCAGAATCATCGAAAGAAACAAATACATCAACCTTTCCTCTCTCGAGACGGTCTGTAATTATCTTTCTGATTGTCGTATCCGCAAAATTAAAAATTCTCGGCATACGAATATTTATATCGCAAAAACGGCTGTTCACCGATTTTATCTCAATGGTATATGCTCTGGTACCAAATAATCTCTCGCCACGGCCGAAGCCTGTCATACTGTATGCCATAAGGAATTACTCTCTCCATCCTCACCAATCTGTTTGAAAAGCGCAAAAACAAACCGGTCAAAACGAAACGATTTTCATTTGGACTGATTTGTGCCTAAGTATTATATAATATTGCGTAAAAACTTGCAAGAAAAGCGGGGTTATGAAAGAGTCGTCAAACCGCATAAAATAAGGCGTCGCAGAAGATGAAAAAATATTTTTTTGACGGATATTTCGGCAATATTTGCTAAATATTTTACACTCGATTATTCAACGATAAGTCTCGGTTTAAAACACAAATGATCGGATGATGCACAAATATACTCCGTAAAAGCATTATCCTCTGTCTTTCCTTCAAAAACATTACGTCGTCCCAAGCCATGTAAATGCCCGTAAACACAAATATCAACCTTTGCCTCACGAAGCATATCTCCGAAGCCCGTACTATGAATTGTTTTAATAACCGGCGGATAATGAAGTGTCACAATCCATTTCTTTTTATGCTCAGGATCCGCTTTCTCCATAGATTTAAGACATATTCCGAGACGAAGAAGTTCACGCTCATATATCTTACGATCCTTTTCCTCCGAGAACTCCGAAGAACCCGGGAACGACCATCCGCGTGTACCTGCAATTATTGCATCGCCTTCAACAACCACATCGTCATTACGGATAAAGTCTATTGTTGAGAACCCGTTTTTTTGCAGAAAAGAACGAATCTTAGACATAGTTGACCACCAATAGTCATGATTACCGCGGCTTATTATTTTACGACCGCTCAGACTGTCCAGCTTGGCAAAATCAACAGCAGCTTCATCCAAGCGCGTTGCCCAGCAGATATCTCCCGGCACAAGAACCAAGTCATCATCAGATACCGTCTCATTCCAGGAATCTTCTATGCGCTGCATGTAATCTTTCCAATAATCGCTGAAAACCTCCATGGTTTTATCCGGGAAACCATATGCATAATGTAAATCCGACAGTGCGTATATAGCCATTACTCTTACCTTTTTTGAGTTTATTATACTCCATCACCGTGAAAATATGCGTATATATTTTGCGCATCCTGTTCAGTCAGTCCCTTAACTTCACCAAGAGTCGTCATATCTGCTTCAGCCACAGCCTTTATCGTTTCAAAATGAGCCAGCAGTTTTTTACGCTTGGCAGGTCCTATTCCCTCTATATCTTCAAGACGATAGTGGATGTTACGTTTCTTCGAGAGCTTACGCTGATAAGTTACTGCATAACGATGAACCTCATTTTGAACGGCGGTAAGAAAACGAAGAAGCATAATATTCTCATCTCCGTCAAGCTTTATGAGTGTTCCGTCCTCGAGAAGCAATGCTTCTGTCTTGTGTCGATTGTTCTTAACCATTCCGGCAAGAGGAACATTTATATTAAGAGAATCCAGAATACTTCTTATGGCTGACATCTGTCCCTTACCGCCGTCGGCCAGAATGAGATCAGGGAACTTGAAGCCATCCTTCTCATCGTGATGAAATCGCCTCTCCAAAACCTCACGCATAGAAGCAAAATCATCCTGCGTAACTACGGTCTTGAGCTTAAAAAGCCTATACTCTTTCTTATCAGGCTTCCCGTCATTAAAAACAACCATTCCGGCACAAATGTCGTCATTTCCGAGATTGGAAATATCATAAGCCTCTACTCTTCTTATGCTGTTTTGTTCAAGCCCCATCTTATCCTCTATGATACGAAGTGCTTCTGTCGGGTCTGCATTGGCGTTTCCGCCTCTCAAAACACGACGTACCATCATCTCGCGACTGTTCAAATTTGCCATTTTAAGCAGCTTATTCAATTCACCGCGTTCAGGAGTTTTAAGTTCCGTTTTATGTCCGTTTATTCTTGAAAGCGTTTCCTCTATAGCCTCCGCACTTTCAAGCTCGTCTCTGCAATCCAAGAGAATCGTTGAAGGGATAAACTGTTGTTCCGGATAGTATTGGATAATGAAATTCTCCAGAATCTCAGCCTTATTCTCAGCATTTCCCTTTACAAAGAAGGTCGCTGTTCCGACAATTCTTCCCTGTCTCAGTTCAAGCTTACGAATGCATGCTTCACCGGCCTCCGCATAAAAACCGATTGCATCAACGTCACGTTCCACCTCAAGAAATACGCTTTGACTCTCTCTCATCGCCCTGAGCGCGAAAATCCTGTCTCGCACAGCAGCCGCCTGTTCAAATTCATTTTTCTCCGCAAAATCACGCATTTCCTGCGTAAGCTTATCTTCAATTTCTTCATATTTTCCTTCGAAAAGCTTAACTACCTGTTTAATAACTTCCTTATATTCGCCTCCGGTTACCCTGCCTGAGCATGGTGCCATGCATTTGCCGATATGGCTGTTAAGACAAGGTCTTTCCTTACCTACATCTCTCGGCAAAACCTTATTGCACTTCTTCAGAGGAAAAATATCATCTATGGTCTTAAGCACTCTGAACACATCTCCGGCCATATACGGACCGTAATAAAGCGCTCCGGCCTTCTTGAGCTTCTCATCAATTCTGAAAGCTTTAAACACTCTCGGATATTCCTCATTCATTGTAATACAAATATAAGGATATCCCTTGTCGTCACGCAGCAAAATATTATACTGCGGCATATAATGTTTAATCAGATTGGCTTCTAACAAAAGAGCCTCAGACTCCGTGTCAACTACAATATATTCAAAATCACTGACATGTGAAAGCATTGCAGCAACTTTAGGATTGGTTATTGTACCGCCTGCAAAGTAATTACTTAAACGATTACGAAGTTTTTTTGCTTTTCCTACATAAATAACTAAGCCCGAAGCATCCTTCATCAGGTATACTCCGGGACTGTAAGGTACCAAGTCAAGTCGGGCATCAAAATTGTTGTTCGAATTTGAAGATTTGCCCATATCTGTGTCAATAATTAAACTATCTCAGCATGAAGAACTTCAGCAAGAGCAGCCAATGCATCCTTTGCATCGTCACCTTCTGCTTCAAGATCAAGCTCAATATTCTCGTCAATTCCTAAAGACATAATACCGAGAAGGCTCTTGGCATTAGCTCTTCTGTTATCATGAATGATATAAATCGAACTTTTGAAATTGGATGCCTTCTGAACGAGAAGAGCAGCCGCATTCATTTGAAGTGAATCATTACAACGAATTTTTATTCTATCCTGCATCAGTAAATCCTCCTACTAACATACCTTGCATTTACACTTTTAGTCAAAGTATATTGACAACAATTCAAATAGTCAATGAAAATAGTGTTTGGCGCGGCTTTTTCTATTATTTAACAAAAAAACTTCATTTTGCTCGCTTTTGTTTTGGAGTATTTTGACAACTGCACAAATACGTGGCAAGTTGCATTTTCGTTCGGTAAATAATAAAATATCAAGGTTATAGTATTAATAATATATGATGGAATCAGAACGGAGGACATTATGATAGACATCAAGTTTTTGCGTAACAATCCGGACATTGTTAAACAGAACATAAAAAATAAATTCCAGGACGAGAAGCTTCCGCTTGTTGACGAGGTTATCGAATTGGATAAGGAATATCGTGATTCAAAGACACGCGCCGAATATTTAAGATCTCAGCGTAACAAGATAAGCAAGCAAATCGGTGCACTCATGGCACAGGGCAAAAAGGATGAGGCCGAGGCCACAAAAGCTGAAGTCGGAGCTATGGCTAAGGAGCTCGAAGAATTATCTGCCAAGGAAGTTGACCTCGAGGCAAAGATTCGTAAAATCATGCTTGTTATTCCAAACATCATCGATCCGTCCGTACCGATCGGTAAAGATGACAGCGAGAATGTTGAAATCGAGAAATTCGGTGAGCAGTACATCCCTCCTTTCGAGGTTCCGTATCATGTTGATATTATGGAGAAGCTCAACGGAATCGATCTTGATGCAGCACGTAAGACATCCGGTAACGGCTTCTATTACTTAAAGGGTAATATCGCCCGTCTCCATTCTGCAATCCTCTCATATGCGCGTGATTTTATGATTGACCGCGGTTTTACATACTTCATTCCGCCTTTTATGATTCGTTCTTCCGTAGTAGAAGGCGTTATGAGTTTCTCAGAAATGGAAAACATGATGTACAAAATCGAGGGTGAGGATTTGTATCTTATCGGTACATCCGAGCATTCCATGATCGGACGTTTCATCGACACAATCATCGATGAGAAGGAGCTCCCACAGACTCTTACATCATATTCACCATGTTTTCGAAAGGAAGTAGGCGCTCACGGCATCGAGGAACGAGGTGTATATCGTATTCACCAGTTCGAGAAGCAGGAAATGATTGTTGTATGTAAGCCTGAAGACAGCATGGATTGGTACAACAAGCTCTGGCAGAATTCAGTTGATTTCTTCCGCAGCATGGATATCCCTGTAAGAACTCTCGAGTGTTGCTCAGGCGATCTTGCAGATCTTAAAGTAAAGAGCTGTGACGTTGAAGCATGGTCACCGCGTCAGAAAAAATATTTTGAGGTTGGTTCTTGTTCAAACCTCGGTGATGCTCAGGCACGCCGCCTCGGTATCCGTATCCGCGGTGAGAACGGTAACTACCTTGCACACACTCTCAATAATACGGTTGTTGCTCCTCCGCGTATGCTTATTGCTTTCCTTGAGAACAATCTCAACGAAGACGGTTCAATAAGAATTCCGAAAGCACTTCGTCCGTACATGGGTGGAAACGAAGTTATCAGATAAGAGAGCAGGGTCGGCCTCACGGTCGACCTTTTTGTTGCCTGAAATCAAGATTGAAGACAATCTGCCGCCAAAGAAGATTAACTGACAGATATTTGCGGCGCTTACATTCTGCCTATTTTTACCAATCGCATTACACAGGTCTCGATGAACTTACGAAGCTCTTTCTCGTAGTCTTCGGGATCTTTGTCATATGAACCGCAATGACCGGCATCATTTATCATTACCATACGTTTCTGACAATCCAGATTATTGTAGATATTACGAACACCGTCAGGAACAGCCACGTCATCTTCCGTACCGACATAAAGAAGAACCGGTACCCGGATACTTCGCGCGAAATCCGCAGCATTGCAAATAGACATATCAAATTCGAGTTCTGTTTTTACCTTTACATTAATTTTCTTAAGCATACGGGTAAAATCAAAATTATAGCGTTTCTTACCGATATGAATAAGAACATTATTGAGCGAATCATAAGGGCAATCGGCCACAACGCCGGCAACATTGGGAGCTGCATTAGGCTGCGCTGCGCAAATAAGAGATGTAACCGCACCCATGCTTCTCCCCATGAGATAGACACGTGTGGAAGGGCCGCCCTGCTTAACAGCAAATCTGATCCAAGCATTTAAATCCTCTGTCTCATATATACCGTAGGTACAATACTTACCGTAACTCATGCAATGCGCACGCATATGCGGAATAAGAACATTACACTTAAAATTATTCATAAACATCTTGGCATACGGAGCCATCTCACTCGGGTGCTCGTTATAGCCATGCAACAATATAACTGTATTCTTGCAGTCTTGGTCTCCCGAACGTCTGTAATAAGCCGCAAGTCTGGTCCCGTCATAAGAACGAATCACTACATTTAAATATTCACGTCTGTGTGTATAAAACCAGTTTTTTGCACGACCTGACGGCTTATCCTGAGGTATATTACGCGGAGAACGATCAACCTTAGGCATAGGAGCCGGTCTGTTAAATATTTTTTTAAACATGTTATCTGCAATTCGACAATACAGCAAATAAGCAAGCAGGCACAAAATAACGACTCCGGCAACTGCGATTGCTATCCAAATAACTGTTGTATTAATCGATAAAAGCACTTTCAAAAACAAAATCCTCCAGACTGTCACAGCCGCTGCTCAGAAGCCTGCATCCGTCAGCAGTTACGAGAATATCGTCTTCTATTCTGAAGCCTATTCCCCACTCCTCTATATATACTCCCGGCTCAATTGCAAGAACATTTCCCGCCTCAAAGGGAGCATCCTTGATACAAACATCATGTACATCAAGTCCCAAATGATGGCCGGTATTATGCCAATAATAGCGAGCTACATCCTCATCTGTATAATTTACATCAAGGAGACCTTCTTGCACAAGCCAGTCACCGCACACTTTTCTTACAATTAGATTAAGGTTTTTGAAATTTAAACCCGGTTTTGTCTCTTCATATACTGTTTTACGCAATTTTACTATGAGTTCATGAAGGCGAATGATTTTGTTTTCTCTGTCCGAGGCAGATTTATCCGATTCAAAGCTTTCCTTCGGCCTCTTTGAATTCTTAACATAAATCGCACGGGAGATATCGGCACAATATCCTTCAAATCTTGCTCCGACATCTAACTGAATCAAATTACCGTCATGAAGGACTTTATCATTCTCCGGTTCACTGTGATGTAAATAGAACACATTATCATCAATCGCAACAATTGTCTCGAAAGCCGGAATAAGTGACCCCTGTCGTGCCATTCCGTATTCCAGCGCAGTATACAGCGCCGTCTCGTTAAGCGGCCAAATTAAATCTGCCGCATCTCCGGAATCAGCATTTTGTTCAAGGCGCTCCGCCAAAAAGCTCTTCATATATTCAACCGCATTTTCGGTAATAACGGCAGCCTTTGTAATAGCTTCAATCTCACACGGTTTCTTCACCATTCGCATTCTAATCAAGGTATCTGCCACATCCAAAATCTGATCATCACGCAGCCCACCGATTTGCTGTCTCAATTTTCTCGGTCCGTCCATAATGGAAGAACCGTCAAGAGCAAGTTTATATTCTGCGTTCTTAATAATTTGCAAAACCGCCTCATCCCAGCAGGAATCCGATTCAACCGAATCTATACCGGTAATCAGTTCGACATCCTCAAAGCTCGGGCGTTTCCCCTGCCAGCGTTCCTTAAGCGAATTCTTCTCCTGAACATATATGCGTTCCTCGTATCCGTTCTTCAGTTCTTCGTTCCTTATAATCAGGAGCATCGAACCTGCTCTCTCAAAGCCTGTTAAATAATAAAAATTACAATCAACCAAAAAGCGATAATCCGTATCCGAACTCATCGCTCTGTATTCACCGGAAAAAATAAAAGCTGCGCATTTGTCTGGCAGCTTCATTGCGAACTCTCTTCTATTCTCGATAAAGAAATTCTTATTCAATGTCTATCTCCTTATACAATGTCTTTCTCCTTATACACCGCCCGAACGAACATTGTATTCATCAAACGAGATTGTATTATTTATATAACTGAGTGTTGCACCCGGAGCACGTCTGATGAGACCCGGATTACCGATAACTATAGAACCGTCAGGTACATCGAAGTTAACATATGCGCCCGGAGCAATCAAAACATTATTACCGATATTAATATTACCTACGATAACCGCATTAGCGCCAATCCAAACATAGTTTCCGATTGTCGGAGCGCCCTTACGTTTACCTCTGAACTGAGTACCTATAACCACCCCTGTAGACACATTAACGTTATAACCGATAACTGTCTTAGGATGAATAATTACTCGGCCGAAATGAGCAAGATAAAATCCCTTGCCAATCTGTGTATCATACGGAATCTGAAAATGATATTTACGCGAAAGACGATTTAATCTGAAATTGGAGAAATTAAATTTAAACTCACAAATTTTACGTCTTAATCCGCCATACTTCGGAATCTGTCTGCTGTAATACTGTGTTCTTCTCAAAACACTTATATAGCTGAACTCAGGGCTCGATGCACGTTCCTGAAGATATGTAAAATATATCTGCTTATGGCGCTTGGTATTACCGGTGTACCTAAACAAATCTGCAAAAACAATATCTTTCAGTTCGTCGTTCATATTTGCCCTCCTTCCGTATGTATATAAAAATTTTATAACTTTTATTCGATAATCTCAATATTAAATATGTCAAATATGAAGAAAAGACACAAATTTGTTACTTACATGAGGTCATTCATGAATTCTATGCCTCTGATTCCGCACCATAACCTGAAGCAACTGCACAATTCAACATAATTCTTATATGAGTTACGCGGTCCTGCCGTACGGTTAATTCCGAGACAATACTCCTTCTCAACGCCGTTTATCGTAAGGTTTATCCAATAGCAGGAAGCTTTGGAGATTTGATATGTAACAGGAGTTACTGCAATTCTATTAACGGTTGCCGCCTCATATTCGGCATCGTCTATTATTATTCTGTCTCTTTCGATTTTTATTAAACTCGGAATTTTATTTTTTGCATTTCGCGCAGAGATAAACTTCACAGCAAGTAAAACAATTCCCGCCGCAAAAAACAAAATCGTCAGCGGCAAATAATCATCAAAATACGCCATGAACGAGAGCACACCGAACCCTATGCATGCTGCTCCCCATCCAAGCAAACTCCCCGAGCTTTTTAAAATAATTCCTTTTGAAACCTCATTTTTATCTATCTCGAAAATGCGATTTACAGTCTCATCGTTAGCCAATTCATTGTTCTCAACATTTTCGAGGCTCTCAGCATCATTACCCTTAGCCAAAAATGAGCCGTAAGCTTTTATTTCTTCTATATCATTAACGGCTCGAGTAAAATCATCGGCTCCGTACGGCCAGGTAAGATGTTTCTTCTTACCCTTATCATCAATAACGGCGATACTCCTTGTGGTTCCGCTGTAAATACCGTTATTATAATTCTTAACGACTTTTGAACCTTCATAAGCATCTATACCATAAGACTGCGTAAGTTCACCTTTGCGATTATAGATTTTAATGCCGTCAGCACCGACAGTCCACTTGGATTTACCTATACTGTCAAAATTTGCAAGTTTTACACCGGTAAATATTCCGAGAGGAATCGCAATAATCGGCGGACTTAATAAAGCAACATAATCTAAAATACCGTTACCTGACAATCCTATATCAATCAACAGAGCTGCAATAAGATACAATATAATAAAACATATCGACAAAATTACTTTTTTGGTACTCTTTTTTAATTGTATCGGTACCGAATGATATTCATGCGGTGCCTGTTTGACAGCAAATTGAAACGACTCTTTTACTCTCTCGTTAATGTTTGTATTACTATCCATTTCTTCCCCTTATAATACTTATAACTACGAACATCATAACATTATGAAGTAAACTTTCAATATATTGAGATTGAATTTTCGAAAGTTTTCTTATAAAATTATACAGGTCATTCGGAGAGTTACCGAAGTGGTCGTAACGGGGCTGACTCGAAATCAGTTTGCCGGGCTTTCTCGGCACAAGAGTTCGAATCTCTTACTCTCCGCCATACAAAATAAGAGCGTCGCAGAAAGCCCGTAAAATCAGGCATTTGCGGCGTTTTTTATTTTTATAAGATAGCGAAGAAAGGTTCTAAGTTATATGCAACTTGTAAAATGTTGCGAGAATTAATATGGTTATAAAGCTTGTTCATATACCGGCATATGTTATTCATTTTATTATTGGACTTTTCAGTAGTTTAATGAGCGTATGGGGCTTAGGTTTTCTGTTGGCTGTGATAACGTTGGATGCTCTTACCATCATTATAAGCGGGACACATGGTGTTGCCACTGTTATATCTATGTTAGAAAACAGTTTTTCGAGAGATGAGACAAAAAGGGGCTTAAAATGGCAAATATCCTTACCGTTTTGCGAATAATATGTGGATTGCTGATCCTTGTTTTCCCTGCGTTCTCGGGGTGGTTTTATTTTCTTTATATCCTGGGAGGCGTGACGGATGCGGTGGATGGAACAGTGGCGCGTAAACTGGGGCAGGAGTCTGACTTTGGCGCCAGACTGGATACCATAGCGGATTTTGTGTTTGCGCTCTCGGTTGCAATCAAAATTGTAGATTCGCAGTTTGTGCCGCTGTGGGCAATCATTTGGATGGGAATCATTGTTGTAATCAAAATCGGTGGCCCGATTGCCGGCTATATCAAATACCACGAATTGAGAACGGTGCATTCGAAGCTTAATAAGGCTTGTGGAATTGTGGTTTATTTGGTGCTGTTGATTCGTGCGCAGTGGATTGGCACTCTGGGCTTGATTGTCGTGTGCACATTTGCTACCATCGCCGCCATAGTTGAATTTATAGAGATTTTCTTTGCTCGAAAAGCTGATTCCTAGTCTCTGATATTATTGATATAAACAACTTTAATGTGGTAAAATCAACAAATATTTGTTTTGTGTTAAGGGAGGAAAAACAATGAAAAAAAGAATTCTAGCGATACTACTTACAATAGCAATGTGTATCTCAATTTTGCCAATGATGGCGTTTGCAGATACAAAAGTTGCTTACGCAGTTTTGGATGGCAGTACTTTGACTTTCTATTATGGCGAGTCTAAGCCAGAAGGAGCTTATGATGTGCCTAATTTTGGTGTCACTATATACCTTAGTGATATTCCGTGGTGTGAACAGACAAATGTTATCGAGAAAGCGGTTTTTGATTCAAGTTTTAAAGCCTACAAACCTACGTCAACAAGTTATTGGTTCTATGAGTTTAAAAAACTTACTACGATTGAGAATTTGGATTATTTGGACACATCATGTGTAACGGATATGAGTTGTATGTTTGAGTTTTGTGAGAAACTAACCACCTTGGATGTATCTAATTGGGATACATCAAGTGTAAAGTATATGGGTGGTATGTTTGAAGGGTGTGAAAATCTTAAGACTTTGGATGTGTCAAATTGGGATATATCAAGTGTAATCAATATGAATTCCACATTTTATTCTTGTGGAAATCTTAAGACTTTGGATGTGTCAAATTGGGATACATCAAGTGTAAACAATATGTATACCACATTTTATTATTGTAGTAATCTTAAGACTTTGGATGTGTCAAATTGGGATACATCAAGTGTAACTAATATGGGTGGTATGTTTTGTGGTTGTTCAGGTTTGGAAAGTATTGACGTATCAAAATTTGATACATCAAATGTAACAGATATGAGATATATGTTTTGTTTTTGTTCAGGTTTGGAAAGTATTGATGTATCTAAATGGGATACGTCAAGTGTAGCTGATATGCGTTATATGTTTTATTGTTCAGGTCTTGCAAGTATTGACGTATCAAAATTTGATACATCAAATGTAACAGATATGAGATGTATGTTTGGTGGTTGTTCAGGTTTGGAAAGTATTGATGTATCTAAATGGGATACGTCAAGTGTAAAGGGTATGAGTAGTATGTTTAAATATTGTTCCAACCTATCAACCTTGGATTTATCATCGTTTGATACATCAAGTGTTATATATGATAGTGATATAGACTACTACGGAATAAGTTCCATGTTTTATAAATGCTCAAATCTTAAAACTGTTTATGTAAGCGATAAATGGCAATTAAGTGATGATGTAGTAAATAAGTCAGTGAATGTATTTGTTGATTGTACCAACCTAATTGGCGAGAATGGAACTGCTTATAGTAGTGAACATATTGATACAGATTATGCTCACATTGACGATGGTGAGAGCAATCCAGGATATTTCACTTTGAAACGTTACCATTTATCATTTGAAGGCGGCGAAGGTGCAACAGGCACAGCTCCATCACCAATAGAAGGTGATTTTATGGATTTTGTTACTTTACCAGAAAATACATTTATTCGAGAAGGTTACAAATTTATTGGT
>JAZLGO010000058.1:0-7838 GCA_045616305.1 Saccharofermentans sp.
TTCTGTCCTCCTAGTGTGTTTTATTTGCGTAACTGGCAGGTCACGCTTTTATTTTACACACTAGGAGTTTTTATTTTCTTTTACATCGCTAAAGCTCTACGGAACCACGCGACTATCGCGTGGTTTTCGGACGACAAAAAACGGATGTCTCCCGTTATCACAGGAAACATCCGCATTTTAAATCAAATTATTAATCCGATTCGTTTTTAATTACTTACCTGCAAGGCAGATTACTGAGAAATCAGGAGCCTTGAGTGAAGCACCGCCAACGAGACCGCCGTTGATATCCTTCTGAGCGAAGAGACCTTCAGCGTTCTTAGCGTTGCATGATCCGCCGTACTGAATTGTCATAGCAGCAGCACACTTATCGCAGTAGAGTTCAGCGATTACGCTTCTGATGAATGCGCAAACTTCCTGAGCCTGCTCGTCAGTAGCGGTCTTACCTGTTCCGATAGCCCAGATTGGCTCGTAAGCGATTGTGATCTGGCAAAGCTTTGAAGCAGGAATATCCTTGAAAGCACCTACAATCTGGCTCTTAATCCAATCAAATGTCTCACCGGCCTCACGCTGAGCCAAAGACTCGCCGCAGCAGATGATAGGCTTAACGCCGTACTTCAAGAGAGCGTGTGCCTTCTTGTTAACTGTCTCATCTGTCTCAGCGAAGTACTCACGACGCTCTGAGTGACCGATAATACAATATGTTACACCCATCTTAGCAAGCCAGAGTGGTGAAATCTCGCCTGTGAATGCACCCTTCTCCTCGAAGTGGCAGTTCTCAGCAGCAATCTTAATATTTGTATAAGCTGTAGCCTCAACTGCAGCAGCAAGAGCTGTAGCAGGAACACCGAGAGCGATCTTAGCTGTAGCATCCTTTACGAGTGGCTTGAGCTCTTCGATGAGCTTAACAGCGTCTGCAGGGATACCGCAGTTCATCTTCCAGTTACCTGCAGCAAATGTTCTGCCGATTTCCTTATCATTAAGACAATCAATACCCGGAAGAACCTTACCCTCGATGAATTCGAGTGAAGCACCACCACCTGTAGAGATGTGTGTTACCTTATCTGCATAGCCGAGCTTCTCAATAGCAGCAGCTGAATCACCGCCACCGATGATTGAGATAGCGTCTGACTCAGCAATAGCCTGAGCAAGAGCCTTAGTACCTACAGCAAACTTCTCGAACTCGAATACGCCTGCAGGGCCGTTCCAAATAACTGTTTTAGCTTCCTTAATAGCAGCTGAGAATGTAGCGATTGTCTCAGGTCCGATGTCAAGGCCTTCCCATCCGTCAGGGATTTCCATGGAAGGAACAACCTTAGACTCAGCATCTGCTGCGAACTCTGTAGCAACTACTGTATCTGTTGGGAGAAGGAGCTTAACACCCTTCTCTTCTGCCTTTGCAATAAGCTCTTTTGCAAGATCAACCTTATCAGCCTCGAAAAGTGAGTTACCGATTGTACCGCCCATAGCACCGATGAATGTATAAGCCATACCACCACCGATGATGATTGTATCAGCCTTATCCATAAGATTTGTAATTACACCGATCTTATCAGAAACCTTAGCACCGCCGAGGATAGCAACGAATGGACGCTGTGGCTCTGCCAAAGCACCACCGATGAACTTAATCTCCTTCTCGATGAGGTAACCTGAAGCAGATGGGAGATAGTTAGCAAGACCAGCTGTTGAAGCATGAGCTCTGTGAGCTGTTCCGAAAGCATCATTTACATAAAGGTCAGCCATTGAAGCGAGTTCAGCTGCGAACTTAGGATCGTTCTTTGTCTCTTCCTTGTGGAAACGAACGTTCTCGAGCATCAAAATCTCGCCTTCCTTAAGAGCTGCAGCCTTAGCCTTAGCATCCTCGCCGATTACGTCTGCTGCGAGTGTTACAGGCTTACCGATAAGCTCAGCAAGTCTGTCTGCTGCAGGCTTCATTGAGAAAGCAGCTTCAGGTCCATTCTTAGGACGACCGAGGTGTGAAACAAGGATAACCTTTGCATTATTATCAACGAGATACTTAATTGTTGGTAAAGCGCCCTTAATACGCTTATCATCTGTAATCTCACCGGTCTTCTTATCGAGTGGTACGTTAAAATCTACACGTACTATAACTCTTTTGCCGGCTACATCTAAATCTTCGACATTTTTCTTTGCAACCATTGCCATAATTATGTACTCTCCTATAGTTATTTATATCGTGCACGCAAAGAAATCATCCGACGCTTTGGCGCACCCACGTTGAATATTATACAACATATTGATTAGCTTAAAAATAAGATATACAGAAGATTTTGAGTTTTTTTGTTACTAAAACTCCACTTTTCGGGAAGAAAAGAGCAAAAGAATTTTCATTTACTTTTTACGGCGCTTTTTATTTGCCGATATCTCCGGTTTTGATTCTCTCGGAACAATCAGGCAATGACTCCTGTCAAAGCCTATTAAATCCGTTCTGTGTGTTTTTATCAGAGCTTCCTTTACCAAATCGTAATTCTCAGGCTTACGATACTGAATGAGTGCCCTTTGCATGGCCTTCTCATGCGGATCCTTGGGAACATAAACAGGCTTCATATTACGCGGGTCGACACCTGTATAATACATAACCGTAGATATGGTGGAAGGAGTAGGATAAAAATCCTGTACCTGTTCCGGCATATATCCCATATCACGTATACTCTCGGCAAGCATAATTGCGTCTGCAAGGTGTGATCCCGGATGTGATGACATGAGATAGGGCACTACATACTGTTTTTTGTCCAACATATTATTTGTTTGCTGATAAAGCGTAACAAAATCATTATATGTACTGTTCGAAGGTTTGCCCATAAGTGCCAAAACTCTGTCAGACACGTGTTCCGGAGCTACGCGCAGCTGTCCGCTGACGTGATTCTCACAGAGTTCTCTCATAAACTTCTCGCAATCTTTGTCAGCCATAAGATAATCAAATCGTATACCCGATCTGATAAACACTTTCTTGACACGCGGAATCGCGCGAAGCTTACGAAGCAGCTTCATATAATCACTGTGATCCGGCTTCATATTCTGACACGGCTTCGGATAAAGGCATTGCTTATTTGTGCATACACCGTGTTCCAACTGCTTGTCACAGGCAGGTCTTCTGAAGTCTGCCGTCGGACCACCGACATCATGTATATATCCTTTAAAATCAGGATCTTCCGTCATTCTTTTTGCTTCTCGTATCAGTGACTCGTGACTTCTGGTCTGTACTATTCTTCCCTGATGAAAAGTCAATGCACAAAAACTGCATCCGCCAAAGCAACCGCGATTACTGGTAAGTGAGAATTTAATCTCATTTATTGCAGGTACTCCGCCTTCATTTATATATGACGGGTGGTAATTATTCTGATAAGGCAATTCGTAGATATCATCCATTTCTTGCTGAGTAAGCGGCCTTTGCGGCGGATTCTGAACAACATATGTTGTCTCCTTAATTCCGTCCGTCATTCCCTTGTCGTACTTCTCAATCAACGGCTTGGCTGTTACAAAATCCGTATTCTTATATTGTATATAAAAGCTTTGTGCATATCTGTTCTTATCCTTACGCACCTCCGCAAAAGTCGGAAGTTCTGTGCCTTCGTAGACATTCTCTTTGCTTGTTGTTTTATATACTGTTCCCTTTACGAAAATAATATCTTTAATCTCAAGACCTGAATCCAACGCTTCGGCAATCTCTACTATGGACATTTCTCCCATTCCGTACGATATTAAATCAGCACCCGATTCAATAAGCACAGACGGTTTAATTCTGTCTGACCAATAGTCGTAATGAGCCATTCTTCTCAGACTTGCCTCTATTCCGCCTATGATTATCGGCTTATCCGGAAATGCTTCTCTTATAAGTTTGGAATACACTGATACGGCATAATCCGGGCGTTTGCCGATTACGCCTCCCGGAGTATATGCATCACTCGTTCTCTTATGTTTACTCACGGTATAATGATTCACCATTGAATCCATGTTTCCTGAAGAAACGAGAAAAGCAAGTCTCGGTTCACCGCAGCATTTAATCGAATCGGAATTCTTCCAGTCCGGCTGTGAAATAATCGCTACCTTGTACCCTCTTGACTCAAGTACTCGGCTTATTATTGCAGGTCCGAAAGAAGAATGATCGACATAAGCATCGCCTATAACATACACAAAATCAGCTTGTTCCCAGCCGCGTTCTTTCATCTCCGCCATATTCATCGGAAGATAATTACGTGACAGTTCTCTTAGTTTGTCAGCTGATATATACGGAATATTCTTCTTATCTTTCTCGAAAATCTTGTTACCCGACTTAACAACAGCTTTTTTATCGTACTTTTGATTCACACGAGGTGTCTGTCTGTCAGTTCTTCGTGTGTCTGAATGTTTTGTGTTACTTCTATTCCTATTTCTATCATCATGTTTCATGATATAGATGTTACATTTATAGTATAAAGTTTTCAACAGAAATGAGCGCTTTATTTGAAATTACTATTTCTCTGTCTTCAGTTAAATAGAAAAAACTTGGGATCTGTATTTTTGAGTTCCCAAGTTTCTTCTTTCAACTTGTATTTTTTATTACAGAGTATATAAAATTCTACGACTTTACTATCTGTTCTCCGGTCACCGTTGCAGTCACATAGCAAATATTCCAATATTACAGGTGACTCTACAAGTTATAATGTTTTCTTTTGTCAGTTATCATATTTTGATACTTAGTTTTATAACTCTCAGCGCATTAAGTAGTTTCTCAAACATTCAACATCACGTTCATCAACTACGTTATCACAATTACAATCACAAAGTTCCCATGTTCTGTTTGTAATTATCGGATAAATCTTTTTATGCTGTGGTGCAACACCTGTCAGCAATACTAAATCAGCTATAGTAATCTGATCATCGCCATTACAATCACCAACCATAAAAGTATGGTATGAAAATAAACCTGTTCGCAAAATTATCAATTGCTGTCCTACATATGCATAGTCAGCATATGCATTACTTGTTGTAGCTAATGCTGAAAACATTGTTACTGATGCCAATACTGTAGCAGCAACTTTTTTAATACTTCTTTTCATATTATATAAACCTCTTTGTAAATAGTTCTGTCAAATCCGACTGTCTTTTACTGTGGGTCCTTCGGTAAGCGCATCTGTAAATTTGACTTGACATTTATAACATTCAGTCTGATTTTTGTAAACGACTTTAATCTCATCTTAATAGTTTATTTTGTTAAAATTAATTTATCTTATAAATATCAACCACCGCATCATTCTTACATTTTTTACTTTTTTTCTCTTGCGCAATCACTCATTCAGTAGTATTATTTAATTACTTTGATTATCAAACTATTTGAAAATCAAATAAATCTTAAGGAGGATACTATTATGCTTCGCAATTTAAGAAAAGATTATCCATATAATAAGGTTCATCAAGTTCAAGATATCAGAGACATTGTAAATTCAAGAGTACGAATGTACCCTGATTATCCTGTTTTCAAGCTCAAACAAAAAGTCGGTGTATGGAAAGAAATAATGCCGGACACATTCAAAAGAGACATAGACACACTCGGCGCCGCCTTACTTAATGCTTGGGAAGCAAATGTTCCTGATATTACAAGACTTAATTCCTGTCCGCGTATTGCCATTCTCTCGGAGACAAGATACGAATGGTATGTAAGCTTCATGGCTGCCGCCAACGGACTCGGTATAGTCGTACCCTTAGATAGAATGCTCGGTGCTCAGGAGCTTATCACCATGTTTAAGCGTGCCGAAATTGATATAGTTCTGTTTTCGGAAAAATACAGAAAAACAATTGACGAAGTCGCAGCATACTATTCAGGTCTCAAGGTCTCTGTCTGCATGGAAGATTTCAGCAAACTGAATCCTGACGCGAACTCGATTTCTGCATATCAGAAGCGTCCTATTGATGTTAACGGAACAGGCGTTCTTCTCTTCACTTCAGGCACCACGTCAAAATCCAAGATTGTAATGCTGTCACAGAGAAACATCTGCTCTGATATAGTAAGCATGTTCCAAATGTGCGATATGGGAATACATGACACATTTCTTACGGTTTTGCCGCTGCATCATACCTATGAATGTACCTGCGGCTTTATAGGGCAGATATATTCGGGCGCTTGCATTGCTGTCGGCGACGGTCTCGCCAGAATGCTTCCTGACATGAACGACATTCATCCGTCCTGTCTCTGTATAGTCCCTGCAATTCTCGAAAAGTTCTACTCAAAGACAATAAAGCAAATCAACAGGAATTTTATAAGCAAAACCGGCTTTAAGGCGGCACTGGGTTTATCAAATTTTCTGCTTCGTCTGCATATAGATGTTCGTAAAACACTATTCAAGTCGGTTCATGATGCTTTCGGAGGGAATATTAGACTTGTCTTTATGGGAGGAGCTCCGGCTGACAAGAATGTCGTAAAATTCTTCAACGATATCGGTATCGAGGTGCTCCAAGGCTACGGACTTACCGAATGCGCTCCGCTTATTGCGGTCAACAGAGATCAAAACTATCGTTATGATTCATGCGGAGTTCCGATTGTCGGTTGCGAGATTAAAGTTTTCGAACCTGATGAAAACGGTATAGGAGAATTTATAGTTAAAGGTAACAATGTGTTTCTTGGTTATTACGGTGATGAAGCTGCCACTTCTGCAGTGTTTGACAGAAACGGTTTCTTTCATACAGGAGACGTGGGATATATAGACAAAGAGGGTTTTCTGCACATAACAGGGCGCAAAAAGAATGTTATCATTGCCAAAAACGGCAAAAATGTTTTCCCTGAGGAACTCGAATTCCTCATAGGAGCTTCACAATACGTAAAGGAAGTCATCGTCACCGGAGAAGAAGACAAGGACAAAAATGATTGGTACATAATGGCTGCGATTTTCCCTGATATGGACGAAGTTAAAGATAAATTGGGTCCAAATTGTTCCGATACCGATGTAAAAAATTTGCTGGAAAAAACTATAAATGAAGTAAACAAGAAGTTGGAAAGCTATCAGCACATAAAAAAGATATCTGTCAGAGATACCGAATTTGCCAAAAGTTCAACACACAAGATAAAAAGAATCGCATAAATATTTCATCCTTTAATTAACCGGGCTTTTAAAACAGTTACCGTCAAATTCTAAATATAAAAAAGACTGTCTCTCGGTGTAAATCACACTTTAAGACAGTCTTTGTTAAATCTAACAATTTTTATGTAAAAACGAAGAATCAGATATCTTTTCTCTTCTTTTTAATACCTAATGCACCAAAAAGTACAGACGCGTCAATCATCATAACCGCAAGCAGCTGCTTACCGTTTCCGCTTTCTCCGGTTGCCGTAACAGATGAATTCGGAGAAGACGTCGGAGTTGGTGTATCAAGACCCGGTGTCGGATTAGGTGTAGGCGTCAGGGTTGTTGTACCCGGAACAGGTGTCGGTGTCGACGGATTTGGTGCAGACGTTGGAGTCGGTGTATCCGGCTCAGGTGTCGGCGTCAACGGGTTTGGTGTAGGTGTAGGCGTCGGTGTCGGATCAGAACCAGGCTGAGAATCAAGTTTAATCTCGAAATCAACCGTTACAGAACCGTCAGCAAAATCCACCTTCAGCTTATGTAAACCTTCGGTAAGTGTCTCAAGATAAGATGCCTTAAGCTTGAGGATAAGTGAACCGGAAGCTGCATCGAAGTTATCAGAACTTACAGGCTTTCCGTCAATCAAAATGCCCTCGAAGAGGCTATAAGTCAAGCTGTCATCTTCAGCTCTGTGGAATACAAACTGCAAGTAGTCGGAGCTGCCCTTCACCCATGTTGCCGGATCGCTGTTGTCAGGCGTATAAACCATTTCAGGCTTCCACT
>JAZLGO010000059.1:0-31068 GCA_045616305.1 Saccharofermentans sp.
TTATATTCATCCATTACGGACAGTAAAGAATTAAAAAATCCGTTAACCGCACCTGTAGGCACACCGTCACTGCTTGTGAGAAATGTCTTACAGCCGTAAAATGCACGATTAATTATTGAATTTCCGTCTACGAGCAAAAGTGTTCTGTCCATATATTTTCCCTATTTACCGTTCTGTTCAGCATTATGAGCTGCATGTGCAGTTGAAATCATGAGTTTAATTCTGTTAAGCTGATTTGCTTCCGATGCACCCGGATCATAGTCTATAGGTATAATATTTGACTTAGGATATTGTCTTCTCAATTCCTTAATCATACCCTTACCTGTTACATGATTAGGAAGGCATGCGAAAGGCTGCGCACAGATGATATTAGGTACACCTTCCTTAATAAGTTCAATCATCTCGGCCGTAAGGAACCATCCCTCACCGCAGAAATTACCACACGAAAGTATTGACGAAGAAGTTTTTGCCATCTCTTCAATTCTTTCAGTTAACATAAACTTGCCTTCAGTCTTCTTAAATTCTTTATTAACAGGCTTTCTTATTCTCTCGATAATATCGATTGCAGCCTTATCCACAACTGCATCCTTCTTACTTCTTCCGAGATTATCCGCTGACCAAATAGGACAATAAGCGCAATAAAGGAAGAAATCCATTACTCCCGGAAGTACAGCCTCACAACCTTCAGCTTCAATAACATCAATTGCATTATTGTTCGCATCCGGATGGAACTTAACAAGAATCTCGCCTACAAGTCCTACACGAGGCTTTCTGAACGAAGTATCTATAGGAAGTTTGTCAAACTTATCAACTGCAAGCTTAACATACTCCGTAAAAGACTTAACTGTCGGAATATTATCCAAATCAACGCCGATTGAACTGAGACAAGCCTTAATCTCGGCCTGTTGCTTCTCATCAAATGAATCAAAATTATTCGGCATTATCTGATCGTAACGCTTACTCAATCCGTCAGCAAAATTCTCTTTATTTATAAGCTTAATACCAATCTGATTGAGGTATCTGTAAAGAGCGTTAGCTGAACCCTTTACTTTCTCATAAGGTCTGGTACGAAGAATCATTGTAGTAAGCATATCGCCCATGGCAATACCCTGAACTGCTCTCAAAGCAAATCCAGGTGTTACCTTAAAGCCGCTGTTCTTCTCTATACCCTGAACAGACAGTGCAATAACAGGAATCTGCGGATAACCGGCCTCCTTAAGAGCTTTTCTTAAGAAACCTACATAGTTGGTAGCACGACAACCACCGCCGGTCTGAGTAATAGCAACAGTAGTATTATCAGGATCAAGCTCACCCTTAAGTATCTCATTTACCATCTGTCCTACAACAACTATGGATGGGAAACAAGCATCATTATTAACGAAGCGTAAACCGCATTCGATATCCTCTCTTGTAGCCTGCTTCAGAATCTTCATCTTATAACCTTCTCTTCTGAAAGCGGCCTCAACGAAGTCAAACTGTACCGGAGCCATTTGAGGCGCAAGGATTGTATGCTGTGCTTTATGTTCTTTGGTAAATTCAACTCTCTTAAGAACGTATGAATCCTTCTTAAGCTTATTGTTATCAGAATTTACGTTTCTGTTTATATTCTCACGTTCGTCCATAGCTACAACAAGTGAACGCATTCTGATTCGTGCAGCACCGAGGTTACTTACTTCATCAATTTTAAGTAATGTATAGAGCTTACCTGAAGATTCAAGAATCTCCTGAACCTGATCTGAAGTAACTGCATCAAGTCCGCATCCGAAGCTGGTTAACTGTACCAATTCAAGATTAGGATGATTAATAACAAACGCGGCAGCCTCATAAAGTCTGGTATGATACATCCACTGATCCACAACACGGATAGGTCGTTCAAGATTACCCGGAACTGCTACCGAATCCTCGGTAAGTACAGCTAATCCGAGTGAGTTAATCATCTCAGGAATACCGTGATGAATCTCAGGGTCAATATGATAAGGACGTCCTGCAAGTACAATACCCTTCATATTCATTTCCTGCATCTGCTCAAGAATCTCTTTACCCTTGTTACGAATATCCTCTTTAAACTTCTGATATTCTTCACTTCCTGCCTTAACAGCTTCTATTGCTTCCTTACGTGTTACATTCCACGCAGCAAACGTATCTGTAAGCTTCTCTGCAACACAATTCAAATTATCCAAAGGCATAAACGGATTTAAGAATCTGATGTTCATCTCTCTCAAATTCTCAACATTATTACGTATAACCTCAGGGTACGAACATACAATTGGACAATTGTAATGATTACCTGAAGCCTGATTCTCATTATTCTCATAAGGTACATCCGGATAGAAGATTGTTGTTATTCCCTTTGAAATAAGATCCTCTATATGACCGTGTGTCATTTTTGCAGGATAACATACGGATTCTGAAGGAATCGTATCCATTCCCGTCTCGAAAAGAGCATGAGAAGACCTTGCCGATACCAAAACTCTGAATCCCAACTTTGTAAGTACAGTAAACCAAAACGGATAATTCTCATATTGATTAAGCGCACGAGGTATACCGATTACGCCTCTCGGAGCATCCTTCTCAGCAAGAGGTTTATAATAACTGAATGTACGCTCGTACTTATACTTAAACATATTAGGAAGAGTGCTTTTATTCTGTAATTCCTCTACACTGATACTCTCACCTCTCTCGCAACGGTTTCCTGATACAAATCTCTTACCGTTTGAGAATGTTGATACCGTAAGCTTACAATGGTTTGTACAGAACTGGCACTGTCTGTTCTCAGTCTCCATATTAAAAGCATTAAGTTCGCCAAGCTTCAATATTGTTGTAGCCTTTGCCTTCTTGGAAGAGGATCTCTCCATGGCAATCAATGCAGCTCCGAAAGCACCCATTAACCCTGCTACATTAGGTCTTATAACATCACGCTTTGATACTATCTCAAAGCAACGGAGAATAGCATCATTAAGGAATGTTCCGCCCTGGACTACTATATTTTTACCTAGTTGCTCCGTATCTCTGATTTTGATAACTTTGTACAAAGCATTTCGAACAACAGAATATGAAAGGCCTGCAGAAATATCACCAACTGAAGCACCTTCCTTTTGAGCTTGCTTAACCTTGGAATTCATGAAAACGGTACATCTGGTTCCGAGGTCAACCGGATTCTCAGCCTTAAGCGCTTCCTTAGCAAATTGCTGCGGTTCCATGCCCAATGTTTGAGCAAAGGTCTGAATAAATGAACCGCAACCTGATGAACAAGCCTCATTAAGCATAATAGAATCTATTACGCCGTTTCTGATTCTCATACATTTCATATCCTGACCGCCTATGTCGATAATAAAATCAACATCAGGGCAGAAAAACTTAGCTGCTCTGAAGTGAGCCATTGTCTCTATCTCACCTGTATCAACTCCCAATGCAGCCTTAATAATATTCTCACCGTAACCTGTAACACAAGAATAGCTGAGTGATGTATTCTCAGGAAGCTTACCATATATATCCTTAAGAATCTCTACGGCGCTCATTACAGGATTTCCTTTATTGCTGGCATAATAAGAATAAACTATCTCGTGATTCTCGTTAATTACTACGGCTTTGGTAGTAGTAGAACCGGCATCCATTCCAAGATAAAGCTTTCCCGTTTGATTCTTAAGTTCCTTTATTCCCATGCTCGCCTTCGCATGTCTGTCAAAAAATGCCTTCTTCTCATCTTCATCCTTAAAGAGCGGAGAAATTCTGATAATATCAGGCTTGAATCCTTCTTTATTCTTAAATTTTTCCAATAAATCACTGAGTTTAATCGCCTCACCTTCAGCACTTAATGCAGCACCTAAAGCTACATATATCTGTGCCTCCTCAGGCATCCAGAATGAATCAACCTTATCGGCAAGTGTTCGTTCAAAAGCATTACGAAGCTCAGAATTAAAATATAAAGGTCCGCCGAGAAAAGCAACATTACCTTTTATAGGTCGGCCGCAAGCAAGTCCTGCTATAGTCTGATTAACAACAGACTGATAAATTGAAGCAGCAAGATCCTCTTTTGCAGCGCCTTCATTAATCAACGGCTGAAGGTCGCTTTTGGCAAAAACACCGCATCTGCTGGCTATTGTATAAAGCGATCTGTAATCCTTGGCAAAATTATTGAGTCCGTCTGCATCGGTCTGTAAAAGTGAAGCCATCTGATCAATAAATGCACCTGTACCGCCTGCACAGGTACCGTTCATTCTCTGCTCCAAAACCGGATGCATATAGGTAATCTTCGCATCCTCACCGCCAAGCTCAATTATTACATCAGTTTCAGGATGATATTTCCTGATTGCAAAAGTCTCGGCCATAACCTCCTGGATAAAATTAAGTCCGAGCCAGTTAGCTACAGAAAGTCCGCCGGAGCCGGTAATACATACCTGACAGAGTATTCCCTCATATTTCTCATTAATCTCTTCGAAAAGAATATTCAACAATCCTGAAATATCCGAATGATGTCTTCTGTACTCACTTAAAATAATATTATCGTCTTCAAGCAAAACCACCTTAATAGTAGTTGAACCTATATCCAGTCCAAGCTTGTACATCTTTTGTCCCATTATGTCTCTCCTTAACCGTTTATCTGTCTTCAGCAGTTTGCTGAAGGAGCACCTTTTGGCTGATTTTTACTGTTAGTTTTATATGAAGGTTTATCAATTGAAAATCTCTGCAAATCATTAGAATCCAACCTTACATACTCACCGTTTACTGACGGCGGAACCGTCTTTTTGTCTTCGGTATCATTCTCAAATCTTTCTAATGACTCCTTTTTAAGCTTCTCAAGTTTTTGTCTTTGCTCTTCACGAAGCATTGCCCTGAAATCAGTATTTGATCTCAATATAGCTTTGTAATGCTCATTTAACGAAATACACAGAAGTTCATCAGGAACACCCAAATTCAAATCGAAAGGTTTTCTGAATCTATCAAATGAGTCAAGATTAAGTGTTTTTACCGCTACTGCTACATTCTTCTCATACTCGTCAAAGCTGCACTTAATTCCCAGTGACAAAGGCAATCCGGTAAAATTAATGTTCACATAAGGCAAATTAGTCGAAAATATCAAATGAAGCGTAATAAGTTTCATATACGATTCAAGATTAATGCATGCATCGGAACAAATGAGTGCCATACTTCCCGATCTTATCATATTTGAAATATCTGATTTCTCATTTTCAAAGCCATTAGCCCACAAATAATAAAGTTCCTTATAAACTTCATTTTTGAAGCTCTCAAAATCATTTGTTAAAGGTTTTGCAAGAACAACACTTCCTAAGCTGAAAATATACTGCATATATGATACTTCAAGGTAATTAGGCACGGAAAACCACTTAAAGTATGCAGCAATATCTCTGCTGTTAAAAATATAAGTATTGTAATCTGTCTCGCAATTATTCATTAATTCCACCGTTTTTCACAAAATTTCAGAACTTAATTATACCATAAAGGAATTTTGCATTATATGTTTATTATTAATGAAAAGCTGGGCAAAAAACGCATTAATTCATCAATATAAACAAGAAACTGATTATTCTGTTTTGGCATTTGCACCACCGGATTTTCGCGTATAAAAAAGATTGCCTCAAATGTGTGAGACAATCTTTAATCTTAGTAAATATTTAAAGAAGAAATTGAAAAATACTCAAAATGATGAGCTTAGTCATCACTCTCATCAAACTTACCAAACAAGTTAAGTCTGAAAAGCATTGACTCATCATCAGGATCTGTGCAGTAAATCTTAGCGTGGCATACAATACCGCCCTCGATAAGCTTCATAATACCTGTGATTTGTGATAACTTGCTCTTAAGGTTAAAACGATCGCCCTCGTCGGTAATGAGGATAACATCGCCCTTACACTCATCAAGAGCTTTCATTAAAACTGCAACATCAATGTTGTTCATGTAAAAAGTCTTCATTTTAATTACCTCCACTTGGCTATATTATTTTCGCTCAATTCCTTAAGCAACTATATGTTACCACCGAGGCTGATTAAAACCAATTGATTGTTTGTGTAAATTAAACAATGTTATAAACAAGTTTTTATGCATAATGCACAACGTTCAAGTTGTCAGCAACTATCAAAAAAGAAGTGCCGTTGCTATCAAAAAATAAACAAGAAGTGATACTGCATCTACTATCGTAGTTATAAAAGGACTGGCCATAACCGCAGGATCAAAACCAAGTTTCTTTGCAACCATAGGAAGTGAACAACCGATTATCTTGGCAACAAGTACAGTAAGAGCCATTGCACTGCATACAACGAGTGCTACAGCTATAGTTACCTTGCCGTTGTTTAATAAAAGTCTGTCAATAAGCATAAGCTTCACAAAACAAGCGGCAGACAACGCAATACCACACAAAACAGCAGTTCTTATTTCCTTCCAGATTATCTTAGGCAAATCAAAAAATTCTATCTCACCGAGTGACAATGCACGAATGATAGTAACTGAAGATTGCGAACCTGAATTACCGCCTGTATCCATAAGCATAGGAATAAATGACGTTAACACAACCTGTACTTTAAGTGCCTCTTCAAAGCCATTCAATATCATACCGGTAAATGTAGCTGAAATCATAAGAAGTAAGAGCCATGGTATTCTCTGCTTAAACAAATCGAACACATTGGATTTAAGATAAGTTTTCTCAGACGGAATCATACCTGCCATGAGCTCGATATCCTCCGTAGCCTCGTCCTCCATGACATCCATAGCATCATCGAATGTGATAATGCCGACCATTCGTTCGTCAGTATCAACTACAGGAAGCGCAAGAAAATTATATTTCGAAAGCATTTGAGCTACTGACTCCTGATCTTCCAAGGTAGACACCGAAATAACGTTTTTATCCATTATTTCTTCAATGGTCTTATCATCATCATTAGTCATAAGGAGATCCTTTACGGTTACAAAACCCAAAAGCTTACGACCTTCCGTAACATAACAAGTATAAATTGTCTCTTTATCAATACCGGTTCTTCTGATTCTTTTAATTGCCTCATCAATTGTCATCTGAGGACGAAGTGATACATATTCGGTGGTCATAATTGAACCTGCAGAATTCTCCGGATAACGAAGAATCTCATTAATCTCTTTACGCATCTGAGGATCCGCCTGAGCAAGAATTCTCTTAACTACATTTGCAGGCATCTCTTCAACAAGATCAGCAGCATCATCTACGTACAGCTCTTCAACGACCTCACGAAGCTCTGAATCGGAGAAACCTTTTATCAAAAGTTCCTGCAAATCCGTTTCCATCTCAACAAACGTCTCTGCTGCCAGCTCTTTCGGAAGCAAGCGAAAAAGGAGCGGCGTTTTCTCCGGCTCAAGTTCCTGAAATACTCCGGCTATATTGGCCGGATTCATTGTAATCAAAACATCTTTTATAGTGGAATACTTCTTCTCATCAAGAAGTAACTTTAGCGTTGTTTCCAACGTTGCATTATGCTCTGCCATCGGTAATTCTCCTTATCTGTATCAGAATCCGAATCTGCAGACCAAAATAAGAACATCAATTGTTCCGAGACATCAATATAAGAAGCGCGTCACCGGAACATCGTCTGCGTTCTTAATACTTCGGTCTTCAGAACTTGTATTATTATTAGTTCCGTCCATGACGCCTCTCCTCTCGAAAATAAATTACCTAGTAAGAATAACTTCTCAATAACAACTTGTCAACACATTAAACTTTCTTTTTATCATTCTCTTTAATGGTTTTCTTGATAACCTTGAAATCCTTAACGGCTTTCATTCCGATTTTACAAATCTTCTTGAAATTAATTGAATTTACACCACCCTGACGAGGTCTGAATGTAATAGGTGTAAACTTAACATTTTCCTTATTATGAACCAAAAGAACGGACAAAATAACATTGGAAAGATTAAAATCCTTAGGAATCTGAGGCACATACTTCTTCAGTGTAGCGCGAGGCATGAGCCTGAAAGGTGTATTGGCATCCGTAACGCTCTCACCGAACACAAGCTTAATAACAAGCTTCAAAGTTTTTGTAACAAAAACTCTTGAGAAACCGTCCTGCCTGTGATTTCTGTGACCTATAATCGCAGCATACTTCTCTCGCTCCTCCCAGAACGGCCAAAACTCTGATGGTAAAGTCTGTCCGTCACTGTCAGTCTGGAAAATATAATCAGCTTTATTTTCTATCGAATAATTGTATGCATACAAAACAGTTGCGCCATGTCCTGAATTAGGTTTATCAACCGGTTCAAGCTGTGGGTATTTCTCCTTAAGTTCAAGCAACTTTTTATATGTATTGTCTTTACTTCCGTCATTAAAAATGACCAACTTGGAATCAGGTCCGATTTTCTCTACCACCTCATGCCACTCAATAACAACCTGTTCAATATTCTCCTCTTCATTGTAAGCAGGCATAACAATATATAACTTATCAGCCATTTTTATTGTCCTCCTTAAGTAAAGAATCAAGATTCTTTTTATTCATAGACTTCATATCTGTATCATTACCATTTAACAACGACTCTACTCTCTCCTGCTCTTTAGGTCTCTTTATCTTAAGAGTAGTAGTCTTAATCATGTCTTCTTCCGTGAAAACAAAATATTTAATACCTTTATAGGATGGCATATTGTGGTTAACATCCTTAACCTTCTCATCAAGATATGCCGATATCTCGGTATCGCTGACGTTATTAACTCCGAGAATCTTACATATAGCCTTACGATTAATAAGAATCAATGCACATATATCAATCTGATTCTTGGCATCGGAGCATCCCCAAACAAAAACCTCACTGACACCGTTAATATCTGCGACAAGCGACTCAATTTCTTCAGGGAAAGCCTTCTTTCCGTTATTGAGAACAATCATTGATTTTACTCGTCCGGTAACATGAATTGCACCTTTCTTATCAATGTAACCCATATCACCCGTATGGAACCAACCGTCAGGTTCCAAAGCTTCCTTTGTTGCTTCCTCATTGTTAAAATAGCCTTTGAAAACACAATCCGACAAAGTCATTATCTCGCCGATTCCCTTGGCAGAACCGTCTTCATTATCAATTCTAACCTTAACGTCAGTAATCGGGCGACCGACACTTCCGTAAACATTACAATCTGTAGTAGTAACAGAAATAACAGGGCTGGTCTCTGTTAATCCGTAACCCATAAGAAAATCTATTCCGAAATCATTAAATGCTTCTATATATTTTTTATCAATGGCAGCTCCGCCTATTACAACCAAACGAATATGTCCGCCAAGCTTATTCAATACTTTTGAGAATACTGCTCGTCTGATATCAATACCGACTTTGAAAAGGAATTTCGTAATAGGCAACATAAAACCAACCATACGCTTCGTAGAAGGCGTACCGTTAATAGCATCATTTATTTTTCCGTAAATATTTTCGAAAAGGAGCGGAACGGAAACCATGGTCTCAACATGCCATTCTTCCATATTCTTTACCAAATATCTGAGACCGTCTCCTATACAAATGCACACACCCTGAGATAAAAGAAAAAAATCACAGGTGTTCTCAAAGGTATGATGAAGCGGTAATACAGAGAAATCACGTTCTCCCGGCTTTACAAATAAAGTTGTACTGATTGAATAAACGTTCGAGAGAATATTCCGATTCGTCAGAAGAACACCTTTACTCATAGCGGTTGTTCCCGATGTAAACAATATAATTTTTACATCGTCCGGATTTATTTCTTTCTTATAGAAAGACTCATCTCCTGCCTCGTATAACTTATAACCGTACTCTATCCAGTCGTTCAATTCGACAAAACGCTCATCGTTTTCAGGAAATGAGATTTTATCTTCAAAACACTCGGCACTCATTAAAACAAATTTCTTCAAATCCAAACTGACGCTTCCCGTTCGGATTTGTTCTGCAATCGAAAGCATTGTCTTATGTTCCTTATGATGATAAAATATCACCTCGGCTCCGCTTCGTTCCAAAAGGTTTATTATTTCACCTTCAGGCAATGATTTATCCAAAGGGACAACGGTAGAATTCGAAGAAAGCACAGAAGAATATGATAAAAACCATTCATACGCATTCTCGCCCAATACAGCATACTTTTTTTCTGCGAAAACAGAATTATTAATATAAGTGGTAAGACCTACCAAATCATGTTCAAATTCGGAAAACGTCCTGTGTATCTCACTGAGATTAGGCTTACGACGGAAAATAAAGGCATCAAGAACTGCATGCTCTTTGCATGTATCAACAAGCATATCCCGCATTGTCAAATATTTCTTTGCTTTTAATAAAGGTTTTCCAACAATCTCGTGCATACACATCCTCCGAAACACAATGATATTAGCATTAATTGATCAAATAGTAAACCTTTTAACTAAAACAATTTGAATATCAAAGTATTTTTTTATTTTTAAGCATTTTCCTATTGCAAAATACATTTTTATTATTATTATAGTATTGAATGTCGGTAAGGAGATAAAATGCATGAACGATTCTGATAATTCTTCTGTAACAGCTAAAAAGAATGTCAATGTTGATGACAAGTATCCAACCAAACGCGGTTTGTACGGAATAATGGGCAAGAATATTTTTCTCTTGCTAACTGATCTTACAACTAACATTAAAGCTATAGGTACAGAAAATTTTCCTAAGACTAACCCTTACGTTGTTGCTTCAAATCATCAATCCTATGCAGACGGTGTTTTGATATGTAAATACCTCCCGCGCGGTCACTTTAAATATATGTGTTGCCTCGCTGCCAGCGATCTTGAGACAAGTCACGGCTGGCTCGGAAGACTTATAATGCGTGTAGGTCGAGGAATTGCTGTAGACAGATACGGAAATCCTGTCAGAGGACTGATTAAAGCAAAAAAAGAAGTTGAAAACGGAAATATTTGTTTTGTTTTTCCTGAAGGCACACGTTCTGCTACAGGAAAACTCGGTGAGATGAAGGATGGTGCTTCATACCTTGCAATTAAATCCGGTACACCTCTTATCCCTGTATATATATCCGGTGCTTACCAGATATGGCCTCGTCAAAGCAAATGGCCGAAGCCGTTCAAAGGTTTTCTCAAACGTAAAAAACTTCGTATTATAATCGGTGAGCCATTATACAGCAAAGACTTTGATTCTGATGCTCACAAGATGACCGCCCACCTGTCACAGTGGATGCACGATATGGAAGAAAAATATTGGGATCCTGAAGTAATGGATAAAGAATTATTCGGCAAAAAGTAATTACTTTATGTGAACATCCAACTGATTAAACGGTATAGATAATCCGCTCTCGTCAAACTTATTTCTGATGAGAGCGTTTATTTTTCTTCTTACATCATATTTTGCATTTTGAGATGTACATTTGACACTCATACGATGAATAATTGCTGAATCCGCATATTCCTGCACTCCGAGATAATTTGCTCCGGTAACATTCTGAAGCTGTAATGTCTCAGATCTTAAATCCTTCATCAACTTCACAGCGACATCCTGATCAACCGAATAATCAAAACTCACATTTATGTTGATTACAGAAGATACCACAGTAATCTGAGATATATTGCGATTACAAATTGTTATTATTGAATCATCTGCCACGGAACGAAGCTTAGTAGTCTTCACGTTAAAGGATATTACTTCACCTTCAATACCGTTATAATCAACTATATCCGTTACATCAAAAAAATGATCCACAACGATATTTATTCCCATTATTATGTCTTTGAGCCAATCCTGTAAAGCAAGTCCGACTATTGCACTCACTATACCAAGACTCGCAATAAGAGATGTTACATTAATTCCGTTTACCTGCAACACAACAAGAAGCGTGACAATAAAAACGAAGTACAAAAGAACATGCTCAATCATATTTATGAGCATCTTACGTCTTGAAGAATTTTTATCATCCGGATTAATTGCTTTAACAGATTTTGTAAAAAATCTTCTCAATAAAAAACACAAAACAAATGAAATTAAAAGAACAAATAAGGTTGTTATTAATTCTCTTGACTGCAAATATTTAAATATCGCTTCCATTACTATCCTCGTTTATCTCAAGTTCTGCAGTTGGAACCGAATTCTTCTTCTCATCAGCCTCAACACTGCTGTCATCCTGAGTTTTTTCATCAGATTCTGATTCAAGTTCCCAATCAGGTTCGTTAATAATTTCAGAATTTTCGTCAGAATCAGCATCATCTTCTGCTTCAATATCATCTTCTACCCAGTCAACCTGAAGTGATTCTGTCAAACTGGTCATTACTTCGATTGAATCGTCAATATTCTTCATCTCCGAAGTAGTGCTCTTCTTGCTTTCATCTGTACTATCATCTATGCTCGAGAATTTAACTTCGCTTCTTTCCTGCGCAGAAAGCGGATTATACTTATCAATAACACCGATATTAATTGCCGATTGAAACACTTCAAATCTGATTCGGTTTCCAAAAAAATCCTCACCGTCAAAATTCCCGATAAGCTGAGTTGCTTTGTCATGACAGGTTATCGTACCGCTTGTACATCTATATGTATGAACACCGCTCTTACCTACATGTTTTCCGAATTTATAAAGAAACAAAAGGTAGGCTGCCTTAAAGAAATTAACCTTATCAACCACGCACACATCAATAATTCCGTCATCTATATAAGCATTAGGTGAAGGTCTGAAGCCGTTACCGTAATATTGACCGTTACACACACAGATTAAAGTGAATTCACTGTTGTTAGATTCATAAACCTCACCGTTCTCAAGTTCCAGCTTATAATCCAATTTAAATGAGCTTCTGTGTAAAACTGCATGTATTGCAGAACGCAGATATGCAGTTTTATTATTAAACCAGTTATTATTGGCTCTTACCATAGCCTTCGCCTTAGCCTGAACCACAGTATCCAAACCTATGGAAGCAATATTATCAACATACGATGACCAGTTGGAAAGATGTGAACCCAATAAATCATAACTGTCCACTCTGATTAAGTCTATAGGATAATAAGACAGATTATCCAAATTGGAAAGCATATATTTCAAATCATGAACTTCCTTAAACGGAAATACGCTTCTGACAAAATCATTTCCTGTTCCGAGAGGAAGGACAATCATAGGGGTATTACGGAAAGCCAGTGCATTAACGACTTCGTGAACAGTTCCGTCACCTCCGCATACCACTACTACTATGCTGCTTCCGAACTTCTCAGAGACTTCAACAGCAATATCTTTGGCATGTCCGGGATATTCAGTATATCGCATCTCTATGCGTAATCTGAGTTCATTATCAACAGAAGCAATTGCATCGTCCAACTTCTGCAAGAATTTAACATTAGCAAGATTGTTGATAATAAAAATGTACCTCATTCTTTAAAAGCCCCTATCAGTTATCGTTACATAATGACTCTACAAGTTTTATCAAATCATCAACTGTCTCTATGGTATCTATAATATCGTCGGAAAGCTTAATATCATACTTCTCTTCAAGTTCTATAATGACCTCATACATCTGAAGCGAATCCATATTTAAGTCTTTTATGGCAACTGACTCGTAACTGTTAATATCATTACCGTCATCAATTACACTCGACAGAATCTGAAGAATCTCATTTCTAATGTCACTCATTTTAATACCCTCTGATTATCTAATATCGTTGGCAACATCTTTTGCTGTTTTACGAATCTGAGTTTCGTCCGAATAACGAGACAATTGAGACTTAACAAAATTGTCAATCTCAGATACCATTTTTATTAATTGTTCTCTCTCATCGATTGAATAAGGCTCCAAAATTCTTTTTGCAAGAACAGAATGGAATTTGGAATGAATTCTGCAGGCAAGCTTACCGTTATGTGTAAGACTTATCCTTACAACTCGTCTGTCGCTCTCATCCCTATTTCTGATAACATAACCTTTTTTTACCAAACGATCTATTGAAACAGTTAACGTACCTGTAGTAATACCGAGATCGGAAGCAGTCTCAGTCATAGTTCTTGACTCATAAGGACCGATAGCATCAAGAGTATGCATCTCAGCCTGCGACAAATCTGAAAAATATCCTTTCTGAAGTGCCTTCTCTTCCGTCAATAAAACATTCTCGAAAATCTGAACTAAAAGATTTGATAATTCAAGTTCATCATTATTCATAAATAAACCCCACTATAAATATCCAGACTATTCTACACTATTTTAATTCAAACGTAAATTATTATCCTATATGTCTGCAAATAAAAAGTACCCTGCAGGGGTTCAATCTGCAAGGCACAAAAGTTAAAGGGGAAAAGTGAAACATTTCTGTTTACTTATAGGATTTAGATTACAGTTTTCTGTAACCAAAGTCAATATACTATTAAAAAAAAAATAAATCAATAGTTATTTCACATTTTTGTCGTATTTTTATCATAATGCGTCATAATTATGACATCATTTTGTCCGTTTTGTTTTACACTGCTCAAGCGCATTTTACATTTCGTCTGCATATCTCATAAAATCAAGTCAATTTTAGGGTATTCCCCCTTATATAATGCTGTTCTGCAAATGTCAGAATTTGACGAATTTTCGACAGAATAACACATTTTTTCACAAACAGCCCGCAAAAAAATATCGGGTCTGAGGTTATTTGAGCTGCCGGCAGCTACTTTCAGCATAATTTCATCTTCATTTATTCCGGTAACATCATAAATAAGATTTCTGATATCAACGCTGATTTCCTTTCCCTTTGATTTTTTTGTAGTCATGATGCTGTCAAATTTCAGCATATCCGGAGCAACGTCACCGATATTTTTTGCAATTATTCTGTAATCGGCAGCTGTAACAAGACTCATAAGACTGTCCTTTTGCTCCGGGAGCGATACAGCTTTAAGAATTTTAATTCCCTTCGGGAGCATATCATTAACCTTTTCAGTAAATTCACAGGAATTAACCGGAACAGACATTGCAACATCAACATAATCACCTTCCGTGTTAACTCCTACTCCGAGCGGAAGAGCAAATACCATAATCGGACGGGGATTATAACCCTGTGTATACAAAATAGGAAGTTCCGCTCTTCTTATAGCTCTTTCAAAAACACGCATTAAATCGAGATGACCGATATAGGATGTCGCACCCCTACGTTCAAAAACTGCTCGCTGTATAAATTGTTGCTGATGTTTTTGTGTTGTCATCAAACGAGCTCTTTCATCTTGAAGCATAACATTCACCTACCTTAAAGCAATTTGCACCGCATGCGGAGCATTTCTCACGACAATTAGGCGTAACAGTCTCACTGTAAGCCTTTTTCTTCTCACTGATTAAGAATTCCTTTTTAACACCGACATTTATATGCTGCCATGGCAATATCTCATCGGTATTGTATTCTCGTGCGTATGTCTCCCAGGATAAGCCATTCTTCGCAAGAATTTCAGTCCATTTTGCAAAATTGAATGAATCATCCCAAGCATCAAAAACAAGACCTGACTTATAACCTTCCAAAAGCACCTGATTAAGACGTCTGTCACCTCTGGCCAACACAACCTCCCATAAAGAAGACTCTACATCATGCCAGCTGTACTTAATATTCTTGGACTTAAGACGACTCTTAAGGAAAGCCTGCTTCTTAAGGAATTCCTCCTTGCAGTTTTGTCTTTCCCATTGAAACGGTGTAAAAGGCTTAGGGATATACATAGAAGTCGATACGGTTATTTCCAATTTGCGCGCTTTTATTCCAAGTTCACGGACAGTATCATAATAAAGTTTCTCAATCTTTCTTGCCAAATCTGCTATACCCTCAACATCTTCCATCGTCTCCGTAGGAAGTCCGAGCATAAAATAAAGTTTTACAGTACTCCAACCGCCGCTGAAAGCAAGTTTTAAAGAAGACATAATATCTTCTTCAGTTATTCCCTTATTAATGACATCACGCAAGCGCTGAGTTCCTGCCTCAGGAGCAAAGGTTAATCCTGTTTTTCTTGTGGATGAGACCTTTTCCATCAAATCCAATGCAAAATTATCTATTCTTAACGACGGGAGAGACAAGCTGGAATGTCTGCCTTCGAAAGCATCAAGAAGACCGTCGGTCAATTCCTTTAATTCTGTATAGTCACTTGAAGACAACGACAAAATGCCGAGCTCATCATAGCCTGTATTATGTTCTATAGCTATTCCCTGTCTGCACAATGTCTCCGCTTTCTTCTCACGAACAGGTCTGTATATAAATCCGGCCTGACAAAAACGACAGCCCCTTATACATCCTCTGAACACTTCCAGATAAGCTCTGTCATGTACTATACCCATATTAGGAACAATAGGATTCTCAGGATATAAAACATTATCCAAATCAGAAATTATTCTTTTGGTAATCGTATCAGGAGCCGAAGGTTCCAGTTTTATAAGTCCCGTTTGACGAGGAGCAATTCTGTTAAACTCTACCGGATACTCGGATACTGTTCCGTCCTCGTTCTTTACGATTTTGACAGCATCAACATTGTATTCATTACCGCTGTAGCTTTCTTCAAATTCAGCTTTATAAAAAGAAGGAATATATACGCCTTCGATTTTACTCAATTCCAAAAGCAACTCATGTCTGTTGTTTTTCCCGGAATCCTTGTATCTTTTTACCGCCTGAGTGACTTCAAGAATCATTTCTTCGCCCTCACCCATTAAAACAGCATCAAAAAAATCACACATCGGCTCGATGTTATACGCTACCGGTCCGCCGCAAATAACAACAGGATCACTTTCTTTTCGATCAGTGCTTCTCAAAGGAATATTACCCAAATCCATCATTAAAAGCACATTGGTATAGCACATCTCATATCCCAAAGTAAAAGCTACAATGTCAAAATCAGAAAGCGGAGATCCGGTCTCAAGAGTAAACAAAGGAATATTCTTCTCACGCATCAGCTTAATCATATCATGCCAAGGAGTAAATGCACGTTCGCAATAATTATATTCCTCAGAATTAATGACATTATACAAAATTTGCATAGCCAGATTACTCATACCAATCTCATATATGTCAGGAAAACAAAATGCCGTTCGAACCTCTTTACAAGTTCCGTTCTGTTCTAACTGCTTAATTACATATTCTTTGATACACTGATTAGGTTCTCCTCCGACATAACGTCCAGGACTTTCAACCGACATCAAATCCTTATGTGATATGTTAACTTTATTCATCTGATACCTCTTTCAATCAATATAATTCAGCTATTGTTACTCCGTCTTCACCCTCACCGAATGTACCGAGACGATACGATTTAACTCTGGAATCACCGCGAAGGAACTCATCAACCGCAGAGCGAAGAGCACCGGTTCCCTTACCGTGTACAATTCTTATCTGATGTCTGTGTCCCAAAACACAATCATCTATATACTTGTCGAGAATATCCTGAGCCTCTTCATATCTCTTTCCGAGCAGAACGATTTCAACAGATGTTTCCATTGATTTGCGAACTCGGATTTCTGTTTCCTGAGTTACAACCTTAGGCTTACTGTTCTGCTTTTGTTCTTCAATAAGCTGTGCCCTCTTCTTGTCACTGTTTGTCGGAAGTCTGAGTTGAGATATATCAACTGTCAATTTAATTCCCGATGACTCAATCTGAACCTTTCCGTTCTTATTTGCTTTTGTAACAGCCTTACCGACCATATCAAGATGAGGAACTACATATTGCTTTCCTATTTCAATCTCCTTAGGCACCTCACCCGGCAAAGCAGTTTGCAAAGCTTCATCGTCATCATCAGAAGAAGCTAAATCTTTGATACCGGCACGAAGTCTTCTTCTCACTTTATCAAGCTCTTCCTGTGCATTTTGAGAATTCTGCTTCTCGGCATTCTTTTTCAGTTTTTTAATCAACTCATCAAGTTCAGCTTCCTTGGCTTTAAGAAGTTCCTTCTGTTCAGCTCTTGAATCATTAAGAATACGTGTCTTGGATTGTTTTAATTTAGTCTTCTCTTCCGCTAATTCCTTCTCCTGTTCCTTAAGACGGCGATTCAAAAGCTCGTTATCATCAGCAAGCATCTTCGCCTTACGGTTATTCTGCTCATATTCCTCAAGAAGTCTCTCGAAAGCCATTTCTTCCTTTGACAGCATTCCCTGAGCATTAGCTATTATTTTCTTTGACAAACCGAGCTTACCTGAAATAACGAAAGCATTACTTACACCCGGCATACCGATGATCAATCTGTATGTAGGAGACAAAGTATCAGTATTAAATTCACAGGATGCATTCATTACGCCATCTGTCTCGACAGCATAAGCTTTAAGTTCCTTATAGTGTGTCGTTGCCATCGTGACACAGCCCTTTGAACGAAGTTCATCAAGGATTGACATGGCAAGAGCCGCACCCTCAGCAGGATCTGTACCTGAACCAAGCTCATCGAGAAGAACCAGAGAATTACCGCGCACGTTTTTCAAAATGAACACCACATTTGACATATGTGCGGAAAAAGTAGAAAGGCTCTGTTCAATGCTCTGTTCATCACCTATATCGGCAAGTACCCTGTCAAAAACAGAAATCTCAGAATTCTCGGCAACGGGAATCATAAGTCCTGCCATTGTCATAAGCGTCAAAAGACCACAGGTCTTAAGCGACACGGTTTTACCGCCGGTATTAGGTCCGGTAATAATTAATGTCTTATATTCACGTCCGTTAATAATATCCACCGGAACCACTGTACTTCTGTCAATGAGCGGATGACGTGCTTTCATAAGATTTACTGCACCTCTATCATTAATCACCGGCTTCACGGCATCCATATCAATGGCAAGCTGGGCCTTTGCCGAGCAAAAATCAATCTCGGTAATGACAGCAAGATTCTTTAAAAGTGAATTCTTCTCTTTAAGTACTTTACCTGTAAGCATCTGAAGAATCCTCTCTATTTCCTCACGTTCAAGAGATTTCAATTCACGAATTCTGTTATTAGCCTCGACTACCGGCATAGGTTCAACGAACAGAGTCTGACCGGTCGAAGACGTATCGTGAATAATTCCGGGGATCTTACTTTTACATTCAGCTCTTAACGGAATACAAAATCTGTCATCTCTTATGGTAATAATAGCTTCCTGAAGTTCTTCTTCGTGTCCGCGAATTATTCTCTCCAATATCACACGAATATTACGTGAGATATCCTTCATTTCCTTACGAATACCGTACAGGGTATTTGAAGCTCTGTCATCTATCTCACCGTCAGGTGTTATACAAAGCTCTATGTCCTTCCGTAATCTGTCAACCGTATCAAGAGAACTGATACCGGTAAAAAGATTGGTATCAAACATATCCTGATGTTCTCCCGAGACAACAAGCTTAAGTCTGCTTACAGAATCGAGAAAAATTCTCACATCGCTGAGTTCCTGAACAGACAATGAACCGCCTGCTTCAGCATATGCTATTTTAGGTCTCAAATCCGTAAACCCGCCGAGCGGAAGTTTACCGTATTTATTTATATATACAAACGCTTCATATGTATCATTCAGCATTTGTGTTACAGCAGATGAATCCGTAGTCGGAACAAGTTCTTCCACTCTTTCCTTACCCATTGCCGTAACAGCAAAAGGTACTGTCATCTCAATAATTTTGTTAAATTCAAGAACATTCAAAACGCGTCCGCGTATTTGTTTTTTTCTTGCATCTTCTTCGAAAGTTAAATATTCGTACATACATATCTCCAAAATAAATGTCTTTGTATTGTACCATACTTATAAACAATACAATTCAATGTAAGAAATATAGCAAACAGACACCAGTGAACTACATCATTGGTGTCTGCAAAAAATCTTACACAATTTAAGAAATATCAGAATAATCTTCCGGCATTACGAATCTCTTCAGCAGGTATTGACTTAGTCATCGCAAGTGCTTCCTCAATATCCACATCAGTAATCTTTCCTGCTTTCTCAACTATTACTCTGTTATATCTGTTATTCATAAGACAGTCTACGGCCTGAACAGCCATACGACTTGCAGTAGTTCTGTCACGAAGTGTCGGAGAACCTCCGCGCTGCAAATGACCGAGGATTGTCGGTCTTGATTCAACACCGGTTGCAGCTTCGATTTTCTCAGCTATATCAGTAGCAGAACCCACACCTTCGGCAACAATTACAATATAATGATGTTTTCCGCTGTTTCTTCCGTCAAGTATAGTTCTTACAACATCACGATCAAAATCATACGGAACCTCAGGAACAAGAATGCATTCTGCGCCGGTAGCAATACCTACGTTGAGTGCAATATATCCGGCCTTACGTCCCATAACCTCGATAACACTGCAACGCTCATGCGAAGAAGCAGTATCTCTTAATTTATCGATTGCTTCCATTGCAGTATTCATAGATGTATCATAACCGATTGTATATTCGGTAGAAGCAATATCATTATCGATTGTACCCGGAATGCCGATAACCGGAATGCCGATTCTTGCCAAATCTCTTGCGCCCTTAAACGAACCGTCACCGCCGATTACGACAAGCGCATCTATACCGTAAACATCAAGCATCTTGGCGCCCTTCAAAACACCTTCAGGTGTTGTAAATGATTTTGATCTTGCAGTCATAAGAAAAGTACCGCCGCGCTGAAGCTTCTCAGATACATCGCGTCTGTTAATTGCAGAAATCTCACCCTTCCATAAACCGTGAAAGCCTCTGGTAATGCCGAACACTTCAAATCCCGCATTAAGGCCGCATCTTACTACACCTCTTATTGCCGCATTCATTCCAGGTGCATCACCGCCGCTCGTCAAAACAGCGATTCTCTTTATCGGTTCCTCTTCTTTGCAAACACTCTGATCATCATAACACTTAGCCTTGAGTGTTGATAAATCAGGTAAATTACTTTCATTATATAAAATTCTTGACATAAATTGCTCTCCTCATTTGTAAATATAAACAAGCTAGATGTATTATACTCCTAACTTGCAAAAATTGACACGGAATCATCATTTTCCGATTTTGCGACCTCACATTTGAAAAGCGCGTCTTTTTTGTTATGCACAGAAACGCCGGAATGGATAAATGTCTGATGGTTAAGATTCACTGCAAAAAACGCTCCCTACAAAAACGTGAAGAACCGTTTTTTGTGGGAGCTGCCGGGGTGGTTGCTGACTACGGAATTTACCGTCACCTAATATTTCATACCGAACACAACATAAAATCATATTTTCGAGAAGAAAATACATTCAATGAAGCAAATTAACATTTCCCTTTCCGCACAAATGTTCAAGACGACGCAAAATAGGAGCAGTTGCTTCCAAATTACAAACGCTGTCCAAAGGAACTGCTTGATTTATATCCTTAAGATATATCTCAACAGGAACCGTTCCATGAAAGAATACCAGGAAATTTAGTATTTCCATATAAAGGGGAGCATCTGTCGCTCCTTCATATATGATTTGAATTTTGCGCGGCGCGGCCGATGCAGCATACATACCTCCCTGCGGTGCCGCATTCAACACTGTCGCAGCGCCTCCTGCAGCAGAACCTGCAAAACCATCCACTGAGCGACTCACTGAACCGCTTGTAAACTTATTGTCAGGCAATGCAGATGAGACCAGTCTCTCGGAAGCAATTTTGCGGAATTCCTCATCATTTTCGGGCATGTTATAAATTCTGTCAGGCATGAATGATACGGTATCATCATCTCTGAGACGCAGCTTGCCGGCGATTATATAGGACTGATTTTTATTAAGTCCGGCAGCATATTCATCGAACAATTTTCCGAACAGAACGGCTTCATAATTTCCGTACAAATCCTCAAATGACAGAACTGCCATTTGCTTTTTGGCTTTCGTCATACGAATCGATTTGGAAATCAAAATGCCTGCCATAATAACTTCTCGATTGTCATTAAAGACATCCGTCTCAAAATTGTCGCGAGCCTCTTTAATTTTCAGCGTATCAAACGTAGTCAGTTTCTTAATATATTCGGAATACTCCATAAGAGGATGTCCTGATATATATATGCCGACCATTTCTTTCTCATACGCAAGTTTATCCAAAAGAGAATATTCAGGCATTTGAACAATATTTATACTTCCGGTTTGAGATAATTCAGGAGCTTCTGCCGCACTGATGTCGAACAAACTCATCTGTCCCTGGATTTGTGTTGAAGCAGACCTGTTAAGTTTATCAAGTTCAGTTTGAATTGTTGCCATCATAGTTGCTCTCGAATAACCGCTCCAATCCAACGCAGAAGCGAGAATCAATGATTCAATCATTTTGCGGTTTATATCCAAGTCCACACTTCTTACCATAAAATCCTCAAAGCTTTTATAATGTCCGTTTACGCTTCGATCCTTAATAAGTTGATTAACGGCACCTTCACCGACATTTTTTATTACCGATAAACCGATTCGGATTCCGGCATCACCTTCAGGAGCAAACTTTGCCTTACTTTGATTGATATCAGGATTAAGAATACTTATTCCCATTTCTTCGGCTCTGGCTATATACCAAGCTGCCTGAGCCAGATTGAATCTGAAGGAATTCATCATTGCTGCCATAAATTCAACAGGATAATAATATTTAAGATATGCGGTATAGTAGCCTACCACCGCATAAGCGGCGGCGTGAGATTTGTTAAAGGCGTAGCCCGCAAAGTTACTTACATCATTGAAAATTTTATCTGCAATCTCTGCAGACACTCCGTTATTAACGGCGCCTTTAATCTGTTTACCGTTTTCATCTTCGCCTCCGTAAATAAAAAGCTGTCTGTATTTCTCCATCAAAGACTTTTTCTTTTTACTCATGGCACGTCTTATGTTATCCGATTGTCCCATAGAGAACCCGGCAAGATCACGTACAATCTGCATTACCTGCTCCTGATATACCATACATCCGTATGTCACATTCAAAATAGGTTCAAGAAGCGGATGGTCGTATGTAATCTTTGCAGGATTGTGCTTACATTCGACATATTTAGGAATTTGCTCCATTGGTCCCGGGCGGTAAAGAGAGATTCCTGCTATGATATCCTCTATACTCGATGGCTTGAGGTCCTTCATGAAGGAAGTCATGCCTTTACTTTCAAGTTGAAACACTCCTACCGTATCACCTCGACCGATCATCTCAAAAATCTTGGGATCATCAAGAGGCAACGCATCAAAATCAATTTTTATACCGTGACGTTCAAAGACCATATCGGCCGTATCTCGCATTACAGTCAAAGTACGCAGACCGAGAAAATCGAATTTGAGGAGACCTACACTCTCGATATCAGCCTTGGCAAACTGAACAACCGCCGATTCGTCATTCAGCGAGAGCGGAGCAATATCGGTAATAGGTTTTCCGGAGATTATTACACCTGCTGCATGTGTCGAGGTGTGTCGCGGAAGTCCTTCAAGACGCATCGAATAATCCAAAAGTTCCTTTATTTGAGGGTCAGTCTCATATGAAGTTTTGAGTTCCTTATTTATCTCAATTGCCTTAGGAATTGTCATACCCATACTTTCGGGAACAAGCTTGGCAACTCTGTCAGCAGTTGCATAAGGTACATCCAGAACTCTGGCTACATCTCTTATACACAGCTTGGCAGCAAGTGTACCGAATGTAATTACCTGAGCCACTCTTTCCTTGCCGTATTTGCGATCGACATAATCTATTACTTCCTGTCTTCGCTCATAACAAAAATCGACATCAAAATCCGGCATCGACACACGTTCACTGTTAAGGAAACGCTCGAAAACCAGATTGTATCTCAGAGGATCGATATTTGTTATACCGATACAGTATGCAACAAGAGAGCCCGCACCGGAGCCTCGTCCCGGTCCGACCATTATCTCGTGAGTTTTGGCATAATTTATGAAGTCCCATACAATGAGGTAGTAATCCGTATAGCCCATGCTGTTAATTACGCTGAGCTCATACTCTATACGTTTTTTATAGTTATCCTCTTCATCATAACGGCCGCAAATTCTGAATCTTTTCTCAAGGCCCTCATAGGTAAGGTAAGACAAATATTCCTCATGCGACTCAAAGCCCTCAGGAATGTCATAAAGCGGCAAATGAATAGTATTAAAATCATACTCGACATTGCACATATCCGCAATTTTGCAGGTATTATCAACCGCCTCGGGAATATTGGCAAAGAAAGCACGCATTTCCTCTTCGGATTTAAGATAAAAATCATCCGTTTCCATACGCATTCTGCTGACATCATTGAGCTTAGCTCCCGTATCTATGCAAAGCAAAACATCATGCGCCTTGCTGTCCTCTTTCTTCAAATAGTGGCAATCATTCGTTGCCGCAAGCGGAATACCGGACTCATTTGATATTTTTATGAGCGCAGAATTTACAAGAGCTTGCTCACGTAAACCGTTGCACTGTATCTCAAGGTAATAATTTCCTCTTCCGAAAAGCCGATCATACCACAAAGCCGACTCACAAGCTTCCGCTATACGATTATCAACGATAAGAGACGGTATCTCGCCTGCAAGACAAGCTGACAGACATATAAGTCCCTCATGATACTTCTCCAACAAAGCCTTATCAATTCTCGGTTTTTTATAAAAACCTTCGGTAAAACCCAAAGATACCAGCTTGTTCAGATTTACCAGACCTTTATTATCCTTGGCAAGCAAAACAAGATGATGATATGCACGCTCATTATTACCGTAATTTCTGTCGAAGCGGCTTTCAGGTGCAACATACACCTCACAACCGATAATCGGCTTAATTCCTTTGGCCTTCAGAGCTTTATAAAAAGATACCGTACCATACATTACGCCGTGGTCTGTTACGGCGCAGGCATTCATCCCAAGCTCGGCAAGTCTGTCAGGCAGTTCATTAATCCTGATTGCTCCGTCAAGCAGGCTGAATTCAGTATGCAGATGTAAATGAGTAAATCCGCTCATTTTATGTGGTATCCTCCGAATTATTCTTCTTTTAATTGTATAATATAATCTCTGATTTGAGCAGCCTTCTCAAAATCGAGTTTGTCGGAAGCGGCTTTCATCTCAGCAGTAAGTTTATTAATCAATTTCTCTTTCTTAGCCTTATCGAGATTCTTTGAATTAATACTCTTTCCTTCGATAAGCTTACTGATATCCTTGTCGTTAAGCTCCTGTTCCTTCAGATCTTTCTCAACAATATCAAAGACATCTGTTACATCCTTCTTTACGCTCTTCGGTGTAATATTATGTTTACGGTTATATTCTTCCTGAATGTGTCTTCTTCTGTTGGTCTCACTGATAGCGCTCATCATTGAATCCGTAATCTCGTCGGCATATAAAACAACTCGTCCGTTCACATTACGCGCACATCGTCCTATTATCTGAATCAAGGAACGTTCAGAACGTAAAAAGCCTTCTTTATCTGCATCCAAAATCATAAGAAGCGACACTTCAGGTAAATCTATTCCTTCTCTGAGAAGATTAATTCCGACAATAACATCAATCTCACCGGTACGCAAAGATCTGAGTATCTTCATACGTTCGACAGTATCAATGTCGGAATGCAAATATGAAACATTGATATTCTCATTCTTCAAAAAGTCGGTAAGATCTTCGGCCATTGCTTTTGTCAATGTCAGAATAAGGCTCTTCTCGCCTTTCTTGATATTTTCCTTCAACAAAGCAAGAATATCCTCAATCTGACCTTCGACAGGCTTAACATAAATCTCAGGTTCAAGAAGACCGGTAGGTCTGATAATCTGTTCAACAGTCTGTACGGAATTGCGCTTCTCATAATCTGCCGGAGTTGCTGATACAAAAACGGTTCTTCTCATCTTTGATTCAAATTCATTGAACTTCAAAGGTCTGTTATCATAGGCTGACGGAAGTCTGAATCCGTAATTTACAAGCATATCCTTACGTGAACGATCGCCGTTATACATCGCGCCCACTTGGGATACGGTTACATGTGACTCATCAATAAAAAGCAAATAATCATCCGGAAAGAAGTCCATAAGTGTACACGGAGGCTCTCCCGGCTTTCTTGCAGATATATGACGCGAATAATTCTCTATTCCTTTACAAAAGCCTGTCTCATGCATCAGCTCTATATCATATCTTGTTCTTTGTTCGAGTCTGTAAGCTTCAATCAGTTTTCCTTCGTCTCTGAAGAACTTAATTCTGTCGTCCAATTCAGCTTCTATATTCGTAATAGCACGTTCCAGTTTTGCCCTTCCGGTAGCGTAATGAGAAGCAGGGAAAATCTCAACAAAATTTCTCACCCACATAGTCTTACCCGTCATAACATGAACAAAGCTCAACTTCTCTATCTCATCATCAAAGAATGTTACTCTTGTAACAGCCTCCTCAGAATCAGGAGTAAAAATATCGACAGTATCTCCGTTAACTCTGAAGGTTCCTCTTTTAAAATCATAATCGGCTCTGTCATACTGAATATTTACCAAAGCAGCAATAAGCTGTTCTCTTGTCAATATCATACCGACACTGAGCATAATGGTAAGTGACTTATAATCCTCCTTATCACCTATACCGTAAATACACGATACAGAAGCAACAACTATTACATCATTACGTGTAAGAAGGGATGTTGTAGCGCAGTGACGCATTCTGTCAATCTCATCATTTATTGCACTGTCCTTCTCTATATAAGTATCAGTTGCGGCTATATATGCCTCAGGCTGATAATAATCATAGTAAGAGACAAAATATTCCACCGCATTATTCGGAAACAATTCCTTAAATTCTGAGTATAGCTGTCCTGCAAGTGTTTTATTATGCGCCAAAACAAGAGTAGGTTTATTGATTCGCGCGATAACATTTGCCATCGTAAATGTCTTTCCCGAGCCTGTAACACCGAGAAGTGTCTGCGCCTTCATACCTTCCTTCAAGCCCTGTGTCAGTTTTTCCACTGCCGCAGGCTGATCACCTGAAAGCTCATATTGTGAAATTAATTCAAATTTCTCATCCATTTTTACTGTTCGCTGTCCTTTTCCATGTCAATTACCTTACGGAACTGTGTCTCATAAAGCTCATGATATACACCGTTCTGCGCAAGAAGCTCGTCATGGCTTCCCTGTTCCTTTATCACTCCGTCTTTAACAACAAGTATTCTGTCAGCCTTAAGAATTGTCGAGAGCCTGTGAGCTATAACAATACTTGTTCTGTTTAACATTATTTTTTCCAAAGCATCCTGAATCGCATTCTCGGAAATAGAATCAAGCGCCGAGGTTGCCTCATCAAGAATCAGTATCTTAGGCTCCTTAAGCATTACTCTGGCCAATGATATTCGCTGCTTCTCACCGCCTGAGAGCTTAAGTCCTCTGTTACCTACTATCGTATCATAACCGTCAGGCTGACTCACAATAAAATCATGTATGCTTGCTGTCTTACAAGCTTCTATCAATTCCTCGTCAGTTGCATCCTCCTTGGCATAAAGAAGATTCTCTTTAATCGTACCGTTAAAAAGATAAGTTTCCTGCGTTACGACACCGATGTTGCTTCTCAAATATTGAAGATTGAAATTCTTAACGTTGGTACCGCCTATGCTGACAGTTCCGCCGCACACATCATACAAGCGAGGAATAAGATTTACAACTGTTGATTTACCTGAACCTGAAGGACCTACTATGGCATACATTTTTCCGCCCGGCACAGTAAAATCTATATCTGTTAATAAAGGCTTATCCTCGGAATATGAGAAGCTTACATGCTTAAACTGAATATCTCTGTTTGTAATGTCAGGTCTCACACCGAACTTCGGTGTTGTAAGATTATTCTTCATATCAAAGTAATCGAAAATTCTGGTAAAAAGCGCAAGCGACCTTGTGAAGTCAACATTTACATTGAGGAGCGATTCTACAGGTCTGTAAAGTCTGTTTACAAGAGCAACTGCAGCAGTAATGGTACCGACTGTCAGAGCAGTATCCGCTTCGGTAACAATAATAAGTCCGCCTGCAAAATATATGAGCAAAGGTCCTATCTGGGTAAACATTCCCATGAGAACTCTGTACCATCTGCCGCTTCTCTGTTCCTTGAGATTAAGCTTTGTTACCTCATCATTTATTTTTACAAACTTATCGTACTCCTTCTCTTCCCTTGCGAAAAGCTTAACCAAAAGTGAACCGCTTACGCTCAATGTCTCATTAATCATTTGGTTCATCTCATCGTTCTTCTCCTGACTGTCCGTCAGCAGTTTCCATCTGGTACGACCTGCAGATCTTGTAGGAATAATCAAAAGCGGAATAACAACAATGCCTACAAGAGCAAGCTTCCAATTCATTGTAAAGAGTGCGACAAGTGTAGTAATTACTGTGGCGCTGTTAGAAATAATACCTGACAATGTACTTGATATAACCGTACTTACGCCGCTTATATCCGTATTCATTCTTGTAATTATGTCACCCTGCTTCTCTGTTGTAAAAAATGAGTGCGGCATATATTCAAGATGATGATACATCTGATTCTTCATATCAAAGATAATACGTCCGGCTATCCAAGAATTTATAAAATTCTCGAGTATTCCTATTATCTGCGCAAGAGCAGTGGTAAAAAATGCTATAATCAGCAACTGAATAAGGAGCTTAAGATTTTTTCCTCCCAGCGCTTCATCCACGATTTTACCGGTAACAATTGACGGCAAAAGTCCGATGACCGAAGATAACAAAATTATGATAATAACTGCCGTAAACTGAAATTTGTACGGCTTCATATAAGATACTATTCTCTTAATAAGAGGCCATGTAACCTTCGGCATATTCTGCTTCTCTTCGTCCGTCAGAAAGCCTCTCGGTCCCAAGCCTCCTCTTCCCATTCCACCTGCCATAAACAACCCTCCGAATAAACAATTTCTATCATTATAATATTTTACTTGTCATTAGTATATTAATGTTATAATTATGTATATATTTTTCTTTGGGTGTTTTATGTTAAAAAATGTTATTTCAAAAACTACAGCATATATTGTCTGTTCATTTGTGTTAAATGAGTCGATTTTGTATTTTACGGGAAATAATGATAAGTCATTTGCAGGATATCTTATTGTCTTGTTCTTTACTTTATTTGCTTCTCTGTTAATCTCAGGTCTTTTATGGTTAATACGCAAACTGAATATATACCGTTTGCTTGCAATAGCAATTACGCTCGTTTTCTCTTTTATCACCTGTGCCGAATTTTGTATAAACAATTCTTTCGGTTTTTATTTGAGCATACGTGATATGTTACAGACTGCAGGAAACGCAGCGACCGGGTTTACGGATAATTTTTCCGATTCAATCAAGGGCAATCTTCATATCTTCTACATCATTTTGTGTCCGACAATCATATACATATATGCCTGGATAAAGAAACTGGTAAACGATAAGCGCAGGAACAACATGCCGTGCTTCATTCTCATGTTGTCATCGGTCACATGTCTCAGTTTATCATTTCTGATAATAGCAGCATCAGGAAAATTCGCTGTATATCGCGAAGAAACAAATTTTGATACATCAGTCCGCAACTACGGTCTTATATCGGCCTTAAGAATAAACGCATTACGCTCTGAAAACACTGTTGAGATGGAGCCTGTTTCACTCGAGCAGGAGGAATTTTTCCTTCCTACACCTACGCCGATGCCGACAGTTGTCGAGACAACTGTATTCTCCGAAGAGACCGGAGCGCCCGTTGAAACAACACCGAGTCCTACGCCTACGCCGATTCAATATCACGACTGCGGATTGGATTTTAACGAGCTTGCCGAGAACGAGAGTAATTCGGTTATTAAGTCTATGGACACTTATGTTGCTTCGCTTACACCGGCACCTTATAATGAATACACCGGCATTTTCGAAGGGTATAATCTGATTTTTATTACAGCCGAAGCCTTCTCAAGAGAAGCAATTATCCCTGAGCTTATGCCTATGCTTAATCAGATGTATCAGGAAGGAATACATTTTGAGAATTACTATCAGCCTGCTTGGGGCGGCAGCACTTCAACCGGAGAGTTCTCAAATCTTATTGGACTTATGCCTACCGACTGCGTGAACAGCATGATGAGAACCCGCTACGACAATATGTATTATACCTTGGGAAATCAACTCAGAAGATTAAACTATTTCTCTGCGGGATATCATAATAATGACTACAAATATTACAATCGTCACCAAACTCACTGTAATTTGGGCTATGACACATGGACAGGCTATTGGAACGGCCTTGAAGACGGTCTTACCCTTCAATGGCCTGAAAGCGATCTCGAAATGATTGACTATACGGTACCTATGTATGTAGATAAAGAACCGTTCAGCATTTATTACATGTCAGTAAGCGGACACTGCACTTATCACAAGGGTTCAAATGCCATGGCTGCAAAGAATTTTGAATATGTTGAGAACATGGATTGCTCAAACACAATTAAGTGCTATTATGCGGCAAATCTGGAATTTGAATTTGCAATGGAAAGTCTGGTAAAGCAACTTGACGAGGCCGGAGTTCTTGACCATACTCTCATCGTTATTGCTCCGGACCATTATCCGTACGGACTTGATAACAGCAGTACCTGGGGTAACACAAAGGATTACTTAAGTGAGCTTTACGGATACTCGGCAAGTGACTGTTTCCTTCGCGACCACTCAGTACTCATTATGTGGACTCCTGCGTTGGAGGATATGGATATCACGGTAAGCGATCCGGTTTTCAGTCTCGATATCGTACCTACAGTATCTAATCTTATGGGACTTGATTACGATTCCAGACTTCTTGTGGGACGCGACGTATTCTCAAATGATACGCCGATTATTTTCTGGCCGAACAAGAGCTGGATGACCAATATAGGTTCTTATAACGCTTCCTCAGGTAAATTCACTTTTGCCGAAGGAATCGAAATGGATGACGAACAAAAGAAGTCATATATAGACACTATTAATTCCATAGTAAAAAGCAGAGTATCATTCTCCGGCAATGTCGTATATAACGATTATTACGGTGCGTTGTTCGGCAAGATTGAAGGATGAAAGTATCAAGCAAATCATTAGTATTTATTTAATATTTTGTATCAGAGGACAAATCATGTGAGTAGCAAACACTGAACCGAAAATAATCGTCGTTCCACACGCCGCACCACCCCACACACGTTTTTTATTCACACTTGAAGACTACAATTCCGCAAGATGTGTCCATAGAATTCGAAGAAAAAACGCTGATTCTTGCGGAATTTATGGTTGTAGACGGCAATTCCGCAAGATATGTCCATAGAATTCGAAGGAAA
>JAZLGO010000060.1:0-19876 GCA_045616305.1 Saccharofermentans sp.
ACAGTTTGAGGGACAGTTTGAGGGACATCTTGAATCAATGCATAACAAATCACGTTTTTTTGGATTTTGTTATGCATTTCCAAATCGGGTTTTACCGTGAATCTGAGTCATCAACTACCAGGATTCACGGTAAACGGCCAAATTTTTCACTTTTACCGCGACAAAAAACGGGATTTACCGTGAATCTGCACTATCAACCACCCGGATTCACGGTAAACAGGCAAATTTTTCACTTTTACCGCGACTAAAATCGGGATTTACCGTGAATCTGTGCCATCAACTACCAGGATTCACGGTAAACGGCCAATTTTTTCACTTTTACCGCGACTAAAATCGGGTTTTACCGTGAATCTGAGCCATCAACTACCAGGATTCACGGTAAACAGGCAAATTTTTCACTTTTACCGCGACTAAAAACGGGATTTACCGTGAATCCCAGTCATGAGCCGCCGCACACCCGCACACCCGCACACCCGCACACCTGCCGCACACCCGCACACCTACCGCACACCTGCCGCACACCCGCACACCTACCGCACACCTGCCGCACACCCGCAGTAGCCGCCGCACACCCGCAGTAGCCGCCGCACACCGACCACGCACAATCGCGTCACCATCGCACTGTAACACTGTTACAGATTGCTGTTTCCGGTTTGAGTGCGGTACATTGCGGCGTATTTTCCGTTTGCGGCCAGGAGTTCGTCGTGGGTGCCCATCTCGGCGATCAGGCCGTCTTCGATGAGAATTATTATGTCTGAGTCACGGATGGTTGACAGACGATGCGCAATGATAAACGAGGTGCGTGAAGAACAAATCTCAAGCATGGCACGACGAATTTTCTGCTCTGTAACTGTATCTACGGAGCTTGTTGCTTCGTCGAGAATCATAATCGGCGCATTGGTGAGTACGGCACGGGCAATTGTAATGAGCTGGCGCTCGCCCTGTGAGAGCTCGGTTCCGCCTTGGGTAAGGACGGTGTCGTAGCCGTTTGGAAGACGTCTTATGAAGCTGTCTGCGCCGGCGATGCGCGCTGCTCGTTTTACATCGTCCAGGGTGGCCTGAGAACTTCCGTAGTCGATGTTTGAGCGGATTGAGGCAGCGAAGAGGGAAGTGTCCTGCAAAACTACACCGAAGGCTTCGCGTAAATCACCTATCTTATAGTCGCGTAAATCATGACCGTCGAGAAGAATGCTTCCGGAGCTGACATCGTAGAAGCGAGTCAGGAGATTTATAATTGTGGTTTTACCGGAACCTGTAGGTCCGACGATGGCCACCTGGGTGCCGGCAGGGATTTTGAGAGATATGCCTTTCAAGACTTGTTTGCTTGAATCATATCCGAAAACAACATCTTTAAATTCAATGTCACCTTTGACAGAGTCGAGCTGGATGGGGAGACTTGAATCGGAGTCCTGAGGTTCAGGTTCCTCATCGAGAATCTCGAAGACACGTTCGGCACCGGCAACGGCGGTCTGGAAATTGTTGTAGATGTTTGCAATCTCTACGAAAGGCCTTGTGAACTGGCGTGTATACAAAAGGAAGCTGGTGATAAGACCGATGTTGCTTATTTTGCCGTTCAGGTAAAGAATCGCGCTCAGAACTGAGATGGACAGATAACATATGTTGTTAATTACATTCATGAGCGGCATGAGGTAGCCGGACCAGATGAGTGCTTTTATTGATACGTCGCACAGTGCTTCATTTTTGCTGTCGAAGTCTGTTTGCATCTCATTTTCGCGAGAGAAGGCTTTGACTATGGTTAGGCCGGATATGCCTTCCTCTATTTGGCCGTTGAGGATACCGAGGTTCTTGGATTGTTCCGAGAAGAGCTTCTTTGTGTGCGATGTTACAAGCTTTGTGAGCGCGAAAATAAGTAATACGGTAACCAGCGTAACCAAGGTAAGGCGCACACTCAAAAGGAGCATGCTTATGAGTATTCCGATGATGGTGAAGCTGTATGTGAGCAGCATCGTAAGGGAATTGGATATGGTCGTGCTTATGTTATCGATATCGTTTGTAAGGCGGCTCATGAGTTCGCCGTGCTGATGCCTGTCAAAGAAGGAGAGAGGCAGTGTCTTTATCTTATCGAAAAGGGTGTTACGTATGTAATTTATTACCCGCTGGCCTATGGATGCCATGAGGAATTGCTGAAGGAACTTAATGAGCCATTCACTTACATAGAGTGCAATCAACACGTAGAGAACATATCTGACGGAATCACCGTTCTCGATTCTTGTTATGATGTTACCTGTGATTCTCGGCGAGACAATTGAGGCAACAGATGAAAGAGCCGACAGGAAAAGGATAATTCCGAGGCCGTTGCGTTTGCCGCGTGTTAAATCCCAAAGACGTATGAGTGTTCCTTTGAGATCTTTAGGCTTTACTACATTGGCGCCCATGCGACTTAATTTGTTGTTTTGAGGAGGTACGGAATAATTCGGATTACTTGCCATAAGAGTCACCTCCTATCTGGGATTTATATATTTCCTGATAGGTGTTGCAGGTTCTCATGAGTTCATCGTGTGTGCCGTAGCCTTGAACGTTTCCGTTATCAAGGCACAGAATTTTATCAGCACGCATAACCGTTGAGATACGCTGACTTATGAGAAGGACTGTGGCAGAACAGCCGAAATCGGAACCGATATTGCCGATACCTGCCAAAACCTTGGCTTCCGTACCGGCATCAAGGGCGCTGGTACAGTCGTCAAGAATAAGGATTCGCGGTTTGCGGATGAGAGCGCGGGCGAGAGCAAGACGTTGCTTCTGACCGCCGGACAGATTTACGCCGCCCTGACCGAGAACCGTGTCTGTACCTGATTCCATTTTATCTACAAATTCATCGGCGCAGGCAATCTCGATGGCTTCTCTGATCTCGGAAGAGTCGGCATCATTTTTGCCCCAACGCAGATTATCTTCAATTGTTCCGCTGAAGAGAAGCGCCTTCTGAGGAACGATGGCTATGCTGTCTCTGAGCACCTTCTCGTCGATATCGTTGACGTTGACGCCGTCAATGGTGATTTTGCCGGAGGTGCAGTCATAAAAACGCGGAATCAGGTTGACGAGAGTTGTCTTGCCTGAGCCGGTAGGACCGATTATTCCTATGGTCTCGCCGGAGTTAATCTTTATGCTGATATTGTTGAGAGTTTTCTCTGAAGAATTGTGATATGAGAAGACTACATTTTCGAGAAGGATATTGCCTTTTATATCCGGCTTGAGCGGATTTAAAGGCTGCTTTTGTGCAGGTGTCTCCGTAAGAACCTCGTTGATTCTCTCGGAGGAGGCCATGGCACGAACCGCAATATTTATGATATTTGCTATCATGGTAACGGCGAAAAGAACCTGTGTCATATAGTTGACGGAGGCCATAAGGCGACCGATCTCGCCGGCACTTTGTCCTTCGGATATCCAAAGTAAAATTACGATTCCGAAGTTAACGGTAAGATTTATGAGCGGAGTGAAGATTGCCATTGCGCGAAGAACCGTGGTGTTTGACAAAGCAAGCTCAAGGGAGGCGGAATTGAATTTATCAACCTCCTCATCTTCAGCTCTGAAGGCTTTAACTACACGTACGGCGGACAGAAATTCACGGGTAACGCCGTTCAAACGGTCAAGCTTCTCCTGAACCTTGCCGTAAAGCGGATAACCGACACGCATATTGGCAAAAATAAGAAGTGATACTATGACGAGAATTATTGCCATAATCGGGGCTTGGCGCGGTGTCTGGATGATAATCAATATAATGGCACCGATGCAGGTGACAGGAGCCTTAATCATCATACGCATAAGGCCGTTTATGAAGTCCTGAATCTGATTTACGTCATTGGTGATTCGCGTGATGATTGAGGAAGGTGAGAGGCGGTCTATATTTTCCAGGGACAGGGATTGTACATTGGAATACATATCATGCCTGATTTCTTTTCCGATTGTTTGAGAGGTCCTGCTGGCAAAGTGGTTACGCATGACGGCCGAGAGTGCGCCGACAGCGGCGATGGCCAGCATAATGAGACCGTATTTTCCTATAAGACCGAGGTCTGCATTTTGTATTCCGTTATCAACTATGAGGGCCATAAAGGTAGGTTGCATTAAATCGGCAGTTGCTTCCAAGGTTAGAAACAAAGTAGATAACAGAAAGATGCCAATATGATTTTTAAGATACTTAAGTACTAATTTCATTTTCGTACGGCTGCCGCCAAGCGGTTTAAATTCCTTTCTCTTGTTCTCAGCAAATACTTCAAGCAATCTTAAATCGATATCGGCGACGGAAGTGGCAGCAGCCTCAGAGAAATCATTTTGTATTAAGCAGTTTAGATTCCTCAGGCGGTCTTACTGTATACATAGGAATCTGTCGGGAATATGCCTACTATACCTTCGCTGTTAAGTACGACATAACATTCACCGGACACGGATTTATCAATGTAGATTGCGACTTTTTTGCTGTCTTGGTAAGTTTGTCTGAAAGAATCGGCAACTGATTCCAAATTATTTCCTGTCTCGTTAATCTGAACATTGTCATACTTTTCAATTTCCCAATCTTTACCCGGACAATAATGATTATATATTTTCGGCTTGCTTAAGAAAAGCATTGCTATTCCCTCAATAAAAAATATTGCACTTACTGCTAAAACTATGAAGCCCGTAGTAAAGAGCAGATTGACTATGTCATCTGCGCATCTCAACAATTCTTTATAAGATGTCGGAACAGGATGAAGCATGTATTTGATTAAGGGCGTTGAATTAACTGTTTCTTCACGTCTCTTATTCGGTTGTGTGGAAATTCGAAGGGGAGACAACCAATCGCTGATACTTTGGCAGCTTCGGGTTGCCGCGACGGAAATCTTCCCAAACAACCCAATTACATGTAAACACCTCAGTAGCCCCGATTTACCGCGGCTGAATTTGTCGGACCGTCGGAAGTGAATACGAATTTAGAAATAGTAAGAGCGGAATATTTACTGAATTATGCGGACTTAAGAAATTCGTAAGAAATATATAGATTATTCGTAAAGAAGTTTATTACATAATTCTGTATCTTAGAATTACAACAGCAAATGAAAAACGGACATACATCTTGAAGCAGTAATAAACGGAGGGAAAGATGAGCGTAATATTGAGAACGGAAAAGCTTAGTAAATCATTTTCAAATGAGGGAACACAGCAGCACGTTATAAAGAACCTTGATATTGAAATTATGGAGAATGATTTTACGGTAATAATGGGGGCGTCGGGATCAGGCAAATCAACACTCTTGTATGCGTTATCGGGAATGGATAAACCGACATTGGGAAAAGTTTACTTTGGGGATGAAGATATTACGAATTATAGTAACGATCAATTGGCGGTGTTCAGAAGAAAGCATTGCGGTTTTGTTTTTCAGAGTATCTATCTGCTCGATAATATGAATGTTTTGGATAATGTAATGACCGGTGCGCTGGTTGCAAGAAAGAACTCACCTGAACTTGTTGAGGAAGTTAAGAGACTTCTGAAGGATGTCGGTATCGAGGAGAATTTGTGGAAGAAGTATCCAAATCAGCTGTCAGGCGGTGAATGTCAAAGAGTAGGGATTGTAAGGGCGGTGATAAATGCTCCGCAGATTATTTTTGCCGACGAACCTACCGGGGCTCTTAACTCTTCGTCGGGACAGGATGTGCTTAATATTTTTACTCAGCTTCATAAGAAGGGCCAGAGTATTGTGATGGTAACCCATGATTTGAAGACGGCGCTCCGGGGAAACCGAGTGATTTATTTAAAGGATGGAAAGATGGAGGGCGAACATCGTATGCCGAATTACGGTACGGATGATATAAAGGCACGCCGAGCTTCACTTCAGGATTTTCTGAATGAGATGGGATGGTAATGAGATGAACAGGATTGTCAGATTTTCGAGAGCGAACATAAAAAGACATAAAAAAGAGGCGGTTCTTCTCTGTGTTCTTATCATGTTGGGGACTGCACTTCTGGCTTCGTCGGTTACTTCGCTTACAGGCTTCAAAAAGATTGTGCCTCAAATGGCGGATGAGACCGAATGCTATAAGAATTTGATATATGTAGGGCAGGAAGTATATTCAGACAGATATCTTGCCTTCGCGGAGAATGATGCGAGAATAAAAGATTATTCACATGCAGGTATTGTTTACGGGGACAGTAAGATAAAGGACAAAAGCTGTTCCGGTGATGACAGGATTTTTGATGCGAGCTTTATTTCTGCAAGCGGGGAGAGAGCATTAGAGAAGTATACGATTGAGACCAAGCTTTCCGACGAAGAGATAAACAGTATTGAACATCCGATATGTGTTGCTCAAAGTGATAGAGCAGCTTTGGGAGCGGAAGAAGGAGATGAGGTAACATTTATCCTCAACAATAAAGAATACATATTTACATTGATGGGTTTCTATGAGCCCGGACTGTGGATGCTCGGAACGAAGGCGGTTATATCGGATGAAGATTTCAGGAAGCTTGAAGAACATCTAGACAGATATGAGATTATAGGGTTCAATACGGTCGAGGGAACAGAAACCAATGAAGTAACAAGGGATTTTAAGATATATATAGAGGAAGAATCGGTCAATGATATAAACCAGAGCGTTTTGACTTACTCTTATGAGGATATAACCTACGTTAATGAGACTAACATGTCGCTCCTCAGCATAATTATTGCGATTATGTCCGGAGTTATTATTGTTGCGGTTATAGTTATGGTCAGATTCAGAATAGTAACCGATATCAGTGAACAAATTGTTTCTATCGGCGTATTGGAAGCAATAGGTTACAAATCCGGCGAGATAGCACTCTCATACATTCTCGAATATATGATTGTAGCTTTGGCGGGATGTATTCTGGCATTTGCTCCTTCAATATTATTGACCGAATTTCTTCTCAAAAATGCGGCTTCTTCCATACATTATTTTGGGAAGATTGATATACAATATCCGGTAATTGTTTTGATTATGATCGGTGTTCTTATTTTCGTAGGAATGGTTGCTGCGACTAAGGCACTGTCGGTTAATAAATATCCGCCGGTATTGGCCTTCCGTAAGGGAATTGCAACCCATCATTTTACAAAAACTTATTTGCCTTTGGAGAAGACGAAGGGAAATGTACATGTCAGATTGGCTTTAAAAGAGTTCTTACAAAATGCCGGCAAGAAAGCAGGCTTCATGGTGTGCATAACCGTGACCGCGATAATGGTTCTTGTAAGTTTCTCACTCGGAAGTTTCTTCAGTGACGAAGATAAGTTGATTAAGAGCGTTTGCGGACACGAATTGGCGGATGTCAGTTTGAAGGCTGTCGGAGGAACCGATCCGATAAGCTTTGCCGAGGAATTAAGAAGTATGCAGGATGTAGACAAAGTGCTGCTCAGTACAACTTCAGCCGGAGTAAAGGTTAATGATTCTGAATTTAATATGGGCCTTGAGGTATATGAGGATTTTGCAGAAACGGAAACAATAATTGTTACACAGGGAAGACTTCCGAAGCATAATAATGAGCTGGCTGTTACTACTCAGGGCCATATGGTTAATGCAAGTATGGGACAAACGGTAACTGTTGAATACGGTAAGATAAAAAGAGACTATATCGTATGCGGAGTGGTAAATTCGATTGTGAATCCAAATACTGTATATATGACAGAGGAAGGCTTTAAAAAAATAAATCCTTTATATAAGCCTGATACATATAAGATTTTCCTTCGTGAGAATGCTGACAGAGATAATTTTGTGAATACGCTTACTGCCAGATACGGAGATGATATAGCAGACATAAAGGACGGTGAGGTAACCGGCAATACTTACGAAGAGAGAATTAAGAGCGCGGCAGAAATAGAGATGGCCAAAGCCATAATCAAGTCCGGAGCAAGCTATATGGAATATTCAATTCGGGTAGGAGACGAGGTTATTACCGGCAGTACAAGTAATATGAAGATAGAATCTCTGGAATATGAATACGACATATATAAGGAATTATTGGAGGAACTTAATCAGGTAATAACGATTATCACGGCAGTACTTATGGGTATATCAGCTTTGGTGGTTGTGATTATACTCTCGATTCTTATGTCATCGACTGTAAGAAAACAGTATAAAGAACTTGGAATCATGAAGGGGCTCGGTTATACGTCGAGAGAACTTAAGTTTCAGATGGCGTTCAGGATAATTCCGCCGACGATTATCAGTGTTATCGTAGGAAGCCTAATCAGCATAGCAGCATTGAGCCTCCTCGACACCTTGGTGGCGAAGATTACCGTAACGGTTCCAAGTGTAATTATTGTTGATTTGGGATTCCTTCTTTTCTGCTTCCTGTGTACCTATGTGAGCGCAAGGAGAATAGGAAAAATCTCGGTCTGCGAGCTGATGACCGAGTAATTGACAACATAGTAACAGAGAGATTTATGTTAAGTTCTAAGGAGAGAAAAATGATAAAACAGAAGATATTAGTTCTTGCATTGACGGCGACACTTATGACAACTTTGGTCCCCGCAGATATCGCTTCCGCTTCTTTGTTTCCGGTTAAGACTGAAACGGAAGAAATGAGTGATCCTAATCAAACTGAGGCTGAACATTACTTAAATATCGGCTCTGTGAGTAAGATCTATACGGTAACGGCTGTAATGCAACTTATGAATCAGGGCAAGGTGGATATTGATGCTCCTGTAACAGAGTACATTCCGGAATTCGAATTGGCTGATGAGCGGTATAAAGATATTACCGTCAGAATGCTTATGAATCATACGTCAGGCCTTAAAGGTTCGATTTACGGGGGAAGCTTCAGATTTAATAACAAAAGTACCGAGTACCACGACAGTTTCTTGGAGCTTCTCAGCAAAGAGAGACTTAAGTACACTCCGGGTGAATATAACTGCTATTGTAACGACGGTTTCACGCTTCTTGAGATATTGGTCGAGCGCGTGAGTAAAATGAGCTTTACCGAGTATGTGGAAGAGAACATCGTCATCCCGCTCGGACTTAAGAATACCGGAACCGTGTGGAACATGCCGAGCCCGGAAAACCAGGTCCCGATTTATATAAACGGTGACGTAAGAATGCCGGCTGAGTGCTCAATGCTGCCGGGTGCGGGAGGAATTATGTCCGATGCCGAAGAGTTGTGTGTGTTTGGAAGTGCTTTTTTTGAGGGGGAAGAAATTTTACTTTCCGAAAATGCAAAAAATCTAATGTCTGACAACCAGGCAACGGGGCTTACATCGAATTGTTTTGGACTGGGCTGGGATGAAGTGAGCATCAGCGATTATGAAGCTGTAGGCGTAAAGGTTCTTCATAAAGGAGGAGATACATTCTATCAGCATGCATCCCTGACGGTTGCTCCTGAGGAGGAGATAAGTATTGCAGTAGTATCATCGGGCGGTTCAAGTTCTGTTAATGAGGATATATCGCTTAAACTTATGGATATAGCTCTTGAAGAGAAAGGAATAAAGGTGGAACACCCGGAGCCGGAGCTGCCTGAGACCTTAGAGTGTGTGCCGGAGGAACAGTTTAAATACGAAGGCCAATACACTATAGGCCAAGGATTAATTAATGTATCTTTTCCGAATGGTAAATATATGCTGATAAGGTCGCTTAATGATTCGAATCCGTTTGAGGAACAGTATGTATATACAGAGAATAAAAGCTTTGTAAAAGTATTGGGAGACGTTGAATCGGGAAATTCAATTCCGGTCAGTCCGGTTGAGGAACTTGTGTTTGAGACTGTAAACGGACGTGACTTTATAAAGGAGCCTCATAGTGAATATCAAGGCGAGAGAGTCCGTGAGAATAAGGTAGACTTAAGTTCACAGGAGGCGTGGGAGGCGCGAGACGGCGTGACATATTATTGTATCAGTGCAGATTATGATGATGTATTTATTCTTCAGAGTACGTCCGTAACTCTTGATACGTATGATGAAGTGAGAGGATATGTGAACGGCGCCGTTATTATCGATGAGAACCATGCGGAGGACAGAACGAATATTCCGGGATTTGCGTCGAGAGATACCTCCGATATAGAGATAACAGAGAAGGATGGCTGTGAGTTCCTGACCTTTACGGATCTGAATACAACTTATATTTCCGAGAAGAATATATCCGATTATTCAGACGACCTGACAGAAGTTGAGACTGAATCCAATAATGCGATATGGTACAGATTAAACGGTACAGAGAATAAAACTGTACGCTTTGATGTTCCTTCCAATGCCGCAGTTTATGTATTTGATAAATTTGGAAATGTTAAGTACTCCTCGTTTATGTCAGACTATAATTCTGGCGTTCCGCTTCCGGAATATGGTATGATACTGTTTATGGGAGATGCCGGAGCGGTAATCGGGATTCACGGATAATCCTAAACCTTCGGAGAGATGGCTATGAATTATAAATGTCTTGTTGTTGATGATGATATAAACATAGCGGAAACAACCGCGGAATACTTTAATGTATTTGATGTCCAAACAGCCTGTGTTACGAGTTATGATGAGGCCGTGGCGTTTCTGGACAGAAATGAAGTATCACTTATTCTTCTTGATATTAATCTGGATGGGAAATCAGGTTTTGATCTTTGTAAGAGAATAAGAGAAGAGTACGATATGCCGATACTTTTTATCAGTGCAAGAAAGAGTGACGATACTATACTGATGGCACTGAATCTCGGAGGCGACGATTATATAAGTAAACCTTTCTCGCTGAATGTACTTTTGGCAAAGGCCAAGACTGTTTTGAATCGTTATGAGAAGATGACGGAGGCCGTAAAAAAAGCAATCGATAATTCTGATAACAGAAAGCAGAGTGCGGGTGAAGGTAAATACAATCTCGCACCGAATATATATCTCGATACGGCGACCTATAAACTTATTAGAAACGGTGAGAACATAAGTCTTACGGTTCTCGAATATAAGATGCTTCTCTATCTGCTTGAGAATCGAGGCAGAACCGTTACTAAGGATGAATTGTTGCATGACGTATGGAAGGATGAGTTTATCGCAGAGGGAACGTTGTCTGTACATGCAAGGCATTTGAGAGAAAAAATTGAAGAGGATCCCAATCACCCCGAGATAATCAAAACTGTTTGGGGAGTTGGATATATAATCGAATAATGAAACATTTTGCCCGCTTTATAATTTTTCAGGTCGCTGTAACAGCGGTAATGATAACACTTTTGGCAATTACGGCGTTCTCATACAAGCCGGTGGAGACGGATGCTGTTGTCTTAAATGATTATGCTCAAACTGTGAGAGAGAACTGGAATAATCCTGATGCGATAAGTAAAGCCGGATTAGCAAAAGATATTTTAATTCTGGACAGAAATAACAAGGTGACTTACTCTTCTTCAGATAAAGTGTTTGAAGGGATTCGGTCACCTTATGATGCCTTAGAGAAGAATATGATTACGGTAACGTTAAGTGATGACGAGATTTTTCTCGGAACACTTGTTATTCGGGATTCCGCCGGGCTTGAGTATGAGAATGCGATGCGCAGAATCATGGTGACTGTTATTGCAGGTGCGCTCATATTACTTTTGTCTTATGTCACTTTCTTATACTATATAAATCGCAATATAGTTAAACCCTTCAAGCGTCTGAATGAATATGCCGGAATAATTGCTACGGGAAGACTTGATGAGCCGCTTATCATGGAGAGAAGCAATTTGTTCGGAGTTTTTACGGAAAGCTTCGACATAATGAGAGAAGAATTAAAGACTTCACGAGAGAGAGAAACGGCTCTGAAACTGAAAGAAAAGGAACTTGTTGCATCGCTCAGTCATGATATTAAAACTCCGGTAACGGGCATTAAAGTTATGTGTGAGATGCTTGAGGTAAAAGTTGAAGATGAATACATAAGACAGAAGGTACAAAAAATCAGCAGTCGAACAACAGAAATTAATTCGTTGTTAGATGATTTACTATCTTCTGCGTTGGATGATTGCGGTGAATTAAAGGTTAACTGCTCAGAAGTATCGTCTGACGTTTTACGGGAATTGGTTGAGGAACAGGACACGCGTAAATTAGTCAGGGTCGGTGACATCCCTAAATGTCTTTTGAATATAGATACAAAACGTGTCTCACAGGTTATAGGCAATATCATTACTAATTCCTACAAATATGCCAATACGACAATTGATGTGTCATATGCCTTTAAGGATAATTATTTGGAGATGACAATCAGAGATCGGGGCGAAGGCGTGAATGATGAGGAACTTGATTTTCTTACCAATAAGTTCTTCAGAGGAAAGAAGAACACGGTAGGTAAAGAAGGCAGCGGATTGGGACTTTATATATCAAATGAATTAATGATACTTATGCAGGGCCGGTTGATTTGCCAAAATGATGACGAAGGCTTTGCGGTTATACTTTTGCTCCCGCTGGTATGATAAGTTAAGCGATAGAAGAAAAATGAGTAGGTGATTTAAGTGTATTTAATTCTCCTGTTTTCAAACCTAAGATATGATTTGTGAGTGATAATTTATCAATAGAAGGGACTATGAGAGATTTATTTACGATGGACAAGAAGGATTATGATTCAAACGGGCAAGTTATGCGCGACCGTCGGTACGTGCAGTCGTTGTGCGCGAAGATGAAGCTTTGCTGATGTATTCACAAAAAATACGGGTACTACAAGTTTCCGGGCGGCGGAATTGAACCGGGGGGAGAGCCATGCAGAGACTCTGGTGAGCGAAGTGAAGGAAGAAAGCGGGTATATAGTAAAACCTGATACGACAGAGGAATTCGGTCGGGTTTTGAGACGGGAACGGGGCAGCAAAGATCAAAATGAGATTTTTGAGCAGGAGAATTTTTACTATTTATCAATCCGGACGAGACGAAGTCGGATGATTACGAAGCCGAGGAGGGGTTTACGCCATGCTTCGTGAAACCGTTTGAAGCACATGTGCATAACCGGAATTTAAGGTGTTTTTACAAGTTGATACAGAGACAGAGTGCCCTTATTTTTTGGAATAGTAGAACGTGAAGAACGGGTTCTTGATATTTTGGATCTTGTAATTCGTTCTAAAAAAGCGCTGCCAAAGAGAAGAAGGTGCTCAGCGAGATGACGGATTCACTCTCGATGTTTCCCTTGAATACGCTTTTTACAGCATCTTTTGCAAAGTTGCCGGCAATGCCTATATGATCTCTCAAAAATTGCCTGCGCTCATCTGTTACAACTTAATTAACGAGCTCTGTGCCTTCGTATACATATGAATCTGTAGGAAAAATATTAACTATACCTTCTCTGTTTTCAACGATGTAGCAGTCGCCTGATACTGATTTATCGAAGTATATAGCTGTTTCCTTCGGATAGTTAGTATATCCGCCGTCTCTTCCGAGAATTATATCTGAACCGTCTTTCTCTACGGTAACATCAGGATAATGAGAAATATACCAAACATTCTCGTAATCCTTTAATGCATCCGGATTTTCTGCCGGCTTTGCGAAAATGAACAATACTACACCCAATATAGCAAAAATCGAACATATAAAGTAAAAGCCGTTTCTTACTTTTGACGAGCTTTTTTTCACTGCTTTATCTGCTTTGGCTATGTCCTCTTTATTGACATATGTGTTGTCAAAGGTATTACAAAAAGCCTTGCGTTCTGCATTACCCCTTTTCGTAAATAAAGTAATAACGAACATAATGAGCAACGCAAAAGCTGACATAAATAAAGCTCCGGCCGTTGAACCTACGTCCTCATATTTAGGCAAACATGACGGGTCGGTCTCTTCGTAGTAATCATGCGAGAAATTATTGGACAAATCCTCAAGATAATCATCAGTGAGAATATATTTGCCGTCTTCGTTCTTTGACAGCTTATCGAGTTTAACTGTTGATATAACTTCTTCATTTTTTTGTTCGGAAACAGGAAGAAGCTTGCTCCAAGAATCACTGGTTGAAGCTCCGACAAGAAGCAACATTGCAACAATAAAGGTTAATATCCAAATCTTATTGCTGCTTTTCTTTATTATGTGTTTTTTGTCATAAACAGCCTGCTCCGGATGATAGATATTATATAAAAGCTGTGCTCTTGAATTGACAAAGACATCAGTTGAGGTCGTTGCCTCTCCGAGTACTGCATTATAAAGCTGTCCGTCAACCTCATACTCAAACACCGGTGATGCTACAAGATAAGTGCTGATATGATTGTTGGAGTGACTGGTCTTGGTATAGTACAAATATCCTATGCAGGTTCCGACAACAGACGCGAATTCATTCATATTTGTATTCTTGCTTACAGGCGGAACATATCCCGGAGCGCTCATACCGTCCGTCAGCTCGGTTACGTCGTCCTTATCCAGAAATTTCTTTGCGGCATTGCGCATTAACTGTTTTACATTGTCCTGCTCAATTCCTTTGCAGTCACTTAATTTCTCTTTGTATTCCTCTTTTGTAAGCAGAGAGATAGGCGTAGTTGAGAATGTTAATTCATTCCTAAAACTCATTTTTGATACCCCGTTTCTTTTTTAATAATATTTGCGCTTGTTATTATATACCATATAAAACATTTATATACTACTCGAAAAGCAGAATTAGCGGTGTTTAATCTTAAAATTTTGACTGCTTTGCTTGATGACGGCGGTTGGAGGCGGTTTCGCTCCGGCGAATAGAGTGCGCCGGCTCCAGCGAACCCAATCTCACCAAAATCGAGGAAAAATCTCACCCTTGGGTGAGAAAAAAGGCCATTTTTGGTGAGATTCTGTCTGTCGACCACACGCGCCGGCTCCAGCGAACCCAATCTCACCAAAATCGAGGAAAAATCTCACCCTTGGGTGAGAAAAAAGGTCATTTTTGGTGAGATTTCACCTGTTGTTCTGTAGTTCTGTTGTTTTGTTGTTCTGCCGTTCTTTGGGGAATTGTGATTTATCACTAAGACTTTGAGACAGCTTTTCGGGAATGAAGAGGAGTGAACGTATCAGTTAATAACTCCGTAATTCTCACAAAGCTGTGCAAACTCAGGTGCATCAGTGAAGCCGTTGAAGACTTCTTCCTTGGAAGTACCGGCATCAAGCATATCAACCCAATATACAAAGCCGTCATTGTCCGGTTCTCTGTCGAAGAATGTGAGGTACATGCGTGTCATAAAATCAGCATTGCTGAGGTTTAATTCGTTGAATTCGCTGCTGAAAATAAGTGATGCTGCCAAATCACGACCTTTTGCTTCCTTTGATAAGAGAGCCGCACACCAATATTGCTGACCGAACTGATCCGGAAGACGGTTGAGGCAGCCGAGATAAATCTTGGTTACAAAACGATTTATGTTACTCAATGTGACAGCATCGCAGGCACAGGAAAAATAGCCGCTCTCGACATTATAGCCTGCGCAGAAATCGTAGAATTCGATTGAATTGGCAAATACTTCAAATACCAATGAACGATCAAGACCATTTTGCATCTGCTCAAGCCAATAGCTTAATTCAGAATCTGCAGGTGTACGATTGAACATCATAAGATAAAGATCGTTTATAAAATCGCTGTCGGATTTGCCGAGATTGCTGTATTCTTCACTTGCTATAAGTGCATAAGCCACCTGTGAGCCGTAGGCAATTTTGCCTTCCAATTCAGCGGTCATATCATCAAGGGAAGCAGCGTCAGGTTCGCGACCGAGAGAAGTTCTGAAGCAGTTCTCGACAAAAGTTCGCGGAGTATATTCAGGTTCCGGAGCTTCGGTCTCGGTTACTTCGGCTTCTGTCTCGGAGGACTCCGTACTGTCTGCGTTATCTTCTTTCTTTTTTGTCTCAGAGGACTCGGAAACAGAAGACGCAGTTGTTGCAGACTTAGGTGATGAATCATCGCCGGAATCCTTTTTGTTACATGAAGATGTGGCAATCAAAACAGCAGCGATAAACAATACAACAGCTGCTATTGCAAGCATCAATTTGATGTAAAGAGCAGATTCATCCTTTTTCGCATTCTTTTTAGAAGAAAGCGTAGGATCCATATCAGGATCAAGGGTTATGCTGTTTGCGCATCTTATTGAGCCCGGCTCAGTCTTGACAGGTTTTGCCCAAGACGGTGTCGCAGCTGAATCGTTTGTGTTTGAAGCAATCGAAGGCATCGTTGAAGCCGAACCGGTATTCAAGGAAGATGCAGCGGATTTTGCCGCAGGCTTCGGATGCGAAGTTCCGGTGTGCGTAGCAGCAGGCTTCGGATGCGAAGTTCCGGTGTGCGTAGCAGCAGGCTTCGGGTGTGAAGTTCCGGTGTGCGTAGCGGCAGGCTTCGGATGCGAAGTTCCGGTGTGTGCAGTTGGCGCTTTTGCCGTTGATGACGGCCTCGGAGTTGCTGTTCTCGGAGTAACTGTCGACTTGCCCGGCACAGGATTCTTGGTTCGTTGTGAAGGCGGAATCTGAATTGCTGCCTCTGATAACGTAGTAGGTGCCATCTCACTGTTCCATATAGGCTGGGTAGCAGTAGGAGCTGTTCGGGAGAACGGTGATACGGTTTTGTTTTTTGCATTCGAAGCACCGAAGATATCCTCGGCATTTTCCGGCTTTGTTATATTTAATGCATCAAGTGCACTGCTGAATTCCTTTACAGATGCGAATCGTTCTGACGGTTCATAAGAGCAGGCGCGTGTTATTACTGCAGAAAGCTCAGGACTTATGTTTTTAAGCTGCGGAAGGTCATTCCACTTAAGTTTTACATTCATGTCTCTTGCATCGGTTGAATCCGGGAACGGCGGTACTGAGCCTCCGCACAGCTCGTACATGGTCAAACCGAGGCTGTAAATATCACTTAATTCATTTATGGTTCCCTCGTTTATGCTTTCGGGAGCGGCATAAAACATATTGTTTGTTGTTCTGTTCTCGAAAAGGCTCTCCAAACCGAAGTCTCCCAAGCGAAAACTTTTGTCTCCGATGAAAATGCTTTCCGGCTTAAGATTTTTATGAGTGATACCCTTGCTGTGAGCTAAGGCAAGACCTGAACAAATGTCTTTACCGATGCGGAAAATCTCATACTCCGAGAACAATCTGCCCTCGTTAAGTTTATCTCTCAGATTCTCGTATTTTTCTGTGTGAATAAGCAAATCGCAACCATATTTGCCGTCTTCACTCCAATCACGTGTGGTGAAGTCGAAAATTTGCAATATATGTGCGTTGCCCTGAAAAGCAGACATCAGGGTGTTTATATCATTTACGGCTTTTTGACGTAAAAGAATCTTATGGTTGTCATATTCAAGTTTTTCTTGTTTATTTTGAGAGGATCTGTCTCCTGTTTCTTCTGCAATGGAAGCGACTCTGAGAAGATCTGTAATACCTTCCGATGACGGAAATAATTCAAAGGATGCGTTACGACCGTCTTCGCTTTGTGAAAGTAAGTTTCCGATTTTCCAACCGCCCCAAATAAGGCGGCTTGCCGTTGTTCTGTTTTCTATTGACATGATAAACCCTCCCCGATGTTTTTCTATTATACAACGGAAATTGTCAGAATTTAAGTAAATCTTAATCTGAAAAAAGTGACAATTTAGATTTTAGGTAATATAATGTTAGAGTTACAAATATGCAAAGGAGCAATAATATGCGTAAAATCAATTTTTGCAAAAGATTATCGACTTTATTGGCAGTAGTTTTGGTAATCACAAGCGTAATCTGTTTTACAGGTTCAAAAAGTGTATTTGCCGATACGACTGAACAGTTTATTTACGACACTGATGCTAACGGTAACCTTATTCTTGCAGGCTACAGCGGAACAGGAAGTGACTTGGAAATTCCTGAGGCTGTTAACGGTAAGAAGGTAATTTCAGTTAAAGCAGAGGCTTTTAAGGCTTGTAAAACAATTACAAGTGTTAAATTCCCTGAGACAGTTACATCTATCGGAAACAATGCTTTTATCGATTGTTCCGCTTTGAAGTCTGTTACATTGACTGATAAGATTACTGCAATCGGAACCGGTGCATTCAAGAATTGCACTGCTTTGGAAAGTATCACAATTCCTTCAGGTATGACAACAATCAGTGAGAGCATTTGTGAGAGTTGCTTATCGCTTACAAGCGTTACAATTCCTTCTTCTGTTACAACAATTAATAAGAAGGCTTTCTTCAACTGTCCTAAGCTTTGTCAGGTTTACCTTTCTGATAATGTTGCAACAATCGGTGAGATGGCTTTCGGTTATTATTACGATTCAAATAAGGGAAAATCAGTTCCTAATCCAAACTTTGTAATTAACTGCACAGAAGGCTCTAAGGCATATGAATATGCTTCAAAGGAAGGTTTCCTTATCAACACAACTGATAAGTGGACTTACGAGGAGAATGATTCAGGTATAACAATTATTGCTCATATAGGCTTTAAGAAGGATTTGAAGATTCCTGAGAAGATTGACGGAAAGAAAGTAACAAAGATTGGTGAGTCTGCTTTCTATGAGGATACACTTATCGAGTCAGTTACTGTTCCTAACGGTGTAACTACAATCGGAAGATGGGCTTTCAAGGGATGTAAGAATCTTAAGCATGTTATTCTTCCTGATTCAATTACTTCAATCGGAAATAAGGCTTTCGATGAGACAGTAGAAGTTGTTTGCTGCTCTGAGAAGGTATTTAAGCTTTACGGCTGGTCAAGCAAGACAACAAGACATAAGTATGATAACGATAAGGATCATGTATGTAATGTTTGCGGTTTTGATAAGACTGCACCTACACCTACACCTACAGTAGATCCTTCAGCTTTTGTTACAACAACCCCTCCGGCTTTCCCTGCTTCAGAGTTGAGCGTTGGTGATTTTGTAACACGTTGTTATAAGGTTGCTCTTGATCGTGAGCCTGATGAGGCAGGTTATGCTTCATGGTGCGATAAGCTTAACAATGGTAAGGCTTGCGGTGCACAGGTAGGTTACGGTTTCATTTTCGCTCAGGAGTATACAAACAAGAAGACTTCAAATGAGCAGTTCGTTAAGGATTTGTATGCAATGTTCTTCGGACGTGAGGCTGATACTGAAGGTTATAATTACTGGCTCGGATTACTTAACAAGAACGAGACACGTGAGAAGGTATTCGCAGGTTTTGCAAATTCTTACGAGTTCACACTTCTTTGTGAGAAGTACGGCGTTGTATCCGGTCATTACGTTGTAGGCGTTAATAACGACCAGCAGGGTGCAGTAAACTGCTTCGTAGCACGTCTTTACAGAATTTGTCTTAACAGACTTCCTGATGCAGGCAGCCAGGCTATCTGGGTAGATAAGCTTCTTGCCGGTACAGAAACAGGAACATCTTGTGCAAAGGCTTTTGCTTTGAGTAAAGAGCTCAGCGATAAGAAGCTCAGTAATGCTGACTTCGTAGCATATATGTATCGTGCATTCTTTGGCCGTGAGGCTGATGAGGCAGGTCTCCAGAACTGGGTAACTCAGCTTGTAAGAGGTGAGTCACGTTCAAAAATTTTCGACGGCTTTGCTAATTCAGACGAGTTTGCAAATCTCTGTAAGGAGTATGGTATAAAGGTTAAATAAGAATTTTATTACTGAGACGATAGTCGTTCTTTCCAAGGGAATTGACATATCTGCTGGAAAGGTTCAAGTTGAGTTTTCAGTTGAGGATATGGATCTTTCAGCTGCTCACGGCAATGCATCGTATAACAAGATAAAGAAACATGTATATGAAAAGACCGGATTGCAAGCTTCTAATCTTAATATCGCTCAGGTTAAGCGTAAATATGGAACTATCGAAAGAGAGAACTACAATCTCCCTAAATCGGAGAATTCCAAGCAACCTAATTGCACGCCAGAAAAGGAGAAGGCGAGTGTTGCTGCACTTCAGTACTTTAAGATGATTGGTTGAAAATAAATATAACAAAAGCAGCGATTGTCAGAATGATATAATCTTAATATCTGAGGTTAATCGTTAGACAGGAAAATCAACAGTTAATCATTCAAAGCAGATAGTAATTTTTCGCTAAATCTGAAAAAGCAATTGACACCATTTG
>JAZLGO010000061.1:0-16039 GCA_045616305.1 Saccharofermentans sp.
AATTTTACAGTTCAGAAGCAGAAATTCCCGAGATTCAGTCACGTTTTTTGATAAAACATGCAATTTCACGGGAATTATCCACAAAAACGACTGAGTCACAAAACTATCATAAAAAGGAGAATTATCATATGATAAAACAACTGTCTGCCGATGCACTTTTACTCTTTATTAATCACTACAAAAAATATTCCACTGAAAATATCTATAGAATTAGTACACGTAAAGGAAATGAATGCATAAGAGTCTATAATGCAGTTCTTGAATTAGAAAACAAAGAGCACGAATATCGCCTCTCAACTCAGCAAGGCAGAGAATTGCTGAAACTATGTGAGGAATACGATAAAAATCACCAACTCTACATCAGGGCACTTAACGAATGGCGCGCCAGATATAATTGCACGCCGCCGCAGATTGACACAGAAGCGGTCAAAACGGCAGTGAGTCATTCGCAGTTCTGGTCATCGACCTACTATAACGAGTTGACAGCAGAACAAAATACTGCCTTTGCGCAGTCAAAAGCACTGACATATAATGGGATTCTGTTTAGGTCAAAATCTGAGATACTGATTGCAAAGACAATGGATAATCTTAATATCGAATATAAGTATGAGCCGGCTGTTAACTTAAACGGCGACATAGTTTTTCCGGATTTTGTACCGCACATTCCTTGGATGTTCGTGTGCTTTCCGTTTGAGCATTTCGGGAAGGTCGGACCTGATAACAGCTACACAGATGACATAACAACAAAACTCAAAAAATATGCAAGAGCCGGTATGTTGCCGGGGAACAATTTCGCCTATACTTCAGAAAGCGATATTTTTCCTCTAAATGCTGACAAAATTGAAGAAGAAATCATTTTTATGATTAACAATATTGCTTCAAGAATCCTGAATCAATGTTTGCAATCAGAGAGTTAAAAACTCTTTAATTTCCGACTCATTCATTTTATGAATGGATGCACGGCCTATATCTTCAAGCACGATAAGTGACACAACGCTGCCGCGTGCCTTCTTGTCGTGCATTGCAGAATGGGCAATATCAGCCGGAGAGTAATCGTAGGAAGAAGGCAGTCCATAAGAATTTAGAAGTTTGAGCAAGCTGTCGCAGACTGTACTGTTGCACATGCCGGCGCGTGCGGAGGCACGTGCAATTATCGACATGCCCAAAGCTACTGCGTCGCCGTGAGATATGATAAAATTGCTGTTTAATTCTATGACATGTCCTACTGTGTGTCCGAAATTCAAAAGTTGACGACGGCCGTTGTCAAATTCATCTTCGTTAACAATTTTAATTTTGTCGCCGGCACATCGAGCGATTACCTTTTCGAGAAGAGATATATCAGAACGAAGTGAAATTACATCTCTCGCAACAAGGAGAGAGAAGAGTTCTTTATCCATAATAAACGCATATTTTATTACCTCGGCCATGCCTTCAGTAAAAACAGCGTCAGGCAGGCTCGACAGAAAATCTACATCAATTATGACGCATGACGGTTGGTAAAAGGCGCCTATTATATTTTTACCGGACGGGTGATCGACGCCGGTTTTGCCTCCGATTGAAGCATCAACGTCACACAAAAGTGAGGTAGGCATGTGAATAACGGGAATTCCGCGCATATAGGTAGCAGCCGCAAAGCCTGCCATATCAGTGGTTACACCGCCGCCGAGAGATAAAATCAAATCTGTACGGGTCATGCCGAAGCCGGCACATGCATCGTAGATTGCATCGATGGTTGTGAGGTTTTTGCTTTTCTCACCTGCTTCAAAGACATATGACGATACGGCAAAATTCTTCAAACTGTCGCAAACATTTTTCAAATGATACGGAGCTACATTGGAGTCGCTGACTACAAGCACACGTTCCGCACGCGGACAAGTCTCACGTATAATATTTGAAATATTCTCGAGAAGTCCGGAACCGATAATAACATCATACGGTCTCGAAGCATTAACTCTGATTCTGTTCATTAGTTTGTCTCCTCACATATTTAAATAGGCTTCCTGCCGGTCGACATCTTCTCGGCCACCACATCAGCCGTCGACTTCCTCTTTTATTTTGCGACCCTCATCAAGCAGACGCACCATCTCTTCCTTGTCATTCTCAACAAGAGCTGTCTTGTATTTCTGAAGTTCGCTCATAAGCACATCTATCTCATCTATAAGAAAGTCCTTATTTTCAAAGAATAGTTCACTCCACATATCAGGATTAAGCCATGCTACACGCGTCATATCCTTATAGCTGCCTGCCGAGAACCCTGTATGTTCCTTGGCAACAGGACTTTTAATGTAAGCATTGGATACAAGGTGCGCCATCTGTGATGTAAAAGCAATCATTTTATCATGATTTTCTGCATGTGACAGGCAATAACTGCCGAACTGAATCGGTTCAAGAAAGCCTTTTACTCTGTCTATCAATTCCATGTCATCAAATCTGTCCGGAACAATAACCATAGGTGCTCCGTTGAACATAGATGCCTTTGCATGTGACATTCCCGAGTACTTAGTGCCGGCCATCGGATGACAGCCCACGAAAGTAAATCCCTGTTCGGATGCAATTTTGAAGCCGGCCGAACAAACAAGGCGTTTAGTACCGCAGGTATCGATTACAAGTCCGCCCTTTTTAAATAATTCCTTATTCTTCTCCAAATATTCAACGCATGCCTGCGGATATATGCTGATAATAACCAAATCGCACTCACTGAGTCTCTCAGGAGTTAATTCACCGTCGATTATTCCTGATATCTTGCCCATAAGGGTAACCGAACTGTCTATATCGCATCCCAAAACAGTAATATCGTATTCTTCTGTTTTATTTGCTTCAGTATATGACTTGGCAAAAGAAGCGCCGATTAATCCAAGTCCTACAATTCCTACTGTAAACTCTCTCACGTCAGATTACCTCTCTGATCTTCATTACTCTTTTTGCAACATCGTCGAACTGTTCAGGTGTCAAAGATTGAGCACCGTCGCAAAGTGCTTTCGGCGGATTATTATGTACTTCTATCATAAGACCGTCTGCGCCACAGGCAGCTGCTGCCATAGCCATCGGCTTAACCAATCTTGCCGCACCGGTTGCATGTGAAGGATCTACTATAACCGGAAGATGCGATAATTCTTTAATCATAGGGACTGCTGATAAATCAAGAGTATTTCTTGTATATGTCTCATAGGTTCTGATTCCGCGCTCACACAAAATTACATTCTCATTGCCGCCGGCCATGATATATTCGGCACTCATAAGAAATTCCTTAATTGTATTAGCCAGACCTCTCTTCAGGAGAATCGGCTTATTTGTTTTACCGAGTGCCTTAAGAAGCTCGAAGTTCTGCATATTGCGTGCGCCTACCTGTATCAAATCCACATTCTCGAAAAGCGGTAAATGCTCCGCACTCATAATCTCTGTTACAATCGGCATGCCTGTAGTCTTCTTAGCCTCAAGCAAAAGCTCAATTCCGTCAGCCTTAAGACCCTGAAAATCATATGGTGATGTTCTCGGTTTGAAAGCTCCTCCGCGCAGCAAAGCCGCCCCTGACTTCTGCACTGCTCTTGCTACCTCTTCAATCTGCTCCTTTGACTCTACCGAACACGGACCTGCAATAAACTGAAAATTACCGCCGCCTATTTTAACACCGCCGACGTCTACAATGGTATCCTCCGGATGGAACTTACGATTAGCCTTTTTAAACGGCTCGGATATTCGTGTTACTGACTCAATAATATCGAGTCCTTTCAACAAATCGATATCTATCTTAGTAGTATCGCCTATAAGTCCGAGAATAGTACAGTAATCACCTTTTGACTGGTGAACCTTAAGTCCCTGCATTGTAAACCATTCAACAAGATTATCTACCTGTTCCTGTGTTGCCTTGTCCTTTAATACAGCTATCATTTCATTTGTCCTCCGTTAAAAAACCGCCCGAATACTCTAAGATTCGTGCGGTGAATTATTGCTTTATTATTATCAATTCCATTCTTGCCATACACAAATCTACTTCGATTATTTATCGCCGTAGTAATAGAAATATGAATATGAATAAGAATAGTATGAATTAAAAACCATAAAATGTCTCCTGAATTATTTCAAATAAGATTAAAACACCAATATGAACCAAAGTCAAGAAGTACTTACTTTTTTTGATTGCATTGATTTAAGAAGATTCTTTGTTTGATACATATCTCTGTCGGCTCTGGCAAACACATCAGATACCGTGTTGTCACGGTCAGAATCGTATTCAGATATTCCGACGGCAACCACAGGGTCTTGGGTACCCATGTTACTGCGTGAACGCTCAAAGAACTCAGCCAGCTTTATACTTCTGTTCAAGTATTCTTCACCTCTCAGCAAAACAACAAACTCATCACCGCCGATACGGTATACATTTTGGTTCTTAAAGACCTCGCCTATCATCTGAGAAGTTTTTATAATCAGCCTGTCACCGGTATCATGTCCCCACGTATCATTGGAAATCTTAAGATTATTTACATCAAAAACCAATACTGCAAATTCTTTTAATGTACCGTCTTCTATCTTGCGATTTAATTCCTTCTCATCTTGTTCAAAACCCGTTCTGTTTATCGCTCCGGTCAGTGCGTCACAGGTCGCAAGCTTATTGGCCTCGCGTAATTGGCTCTCATATTTGTGATTACGTTGAATATCTGCTTCTATATTGCGAATAGCAATTATACAGTGAACCACATCATCTTGTGACAACGGAACCACGCGCATCGAATAATGTATCGGCTCACCTTTAATCAAAAACCTGCAAGACAACGTAAGGCTGGGTTTATCATTTAGTTCTTCCGTAAGGCGCTTCCTGTCCGCAAAAAACTTCTTAACATGCTCAATATCATCCTTATAAATCAACGTTTCAATGTCAGAGAATAAATCTTCATAGAAATCATCGCCTTCTTTATTGAGTTGAAGCGTCTTATTATCTTTCTTTGAACTGTACTCTTTATAATGTCCGCTCAAAATATTCACATAGTAAACACATTCATAGGCTCTGCACAATGCCTGAGCTATTCCTGTATATGTTATCTCCATTTCCTTTACCAAATGGAGAGCAATTTCACGTTGATTGGCTTTCTCAAGTATTTCTATCTGTTCACTGATATCTCTGAAGCACCCTTCTACACGAATACATTCACTGTAGTCGTCATTGCGACAGCCCATACTTCTGAAGTAATATTGTTTGCCGTCTGAATCCGACCATTTATAATCCGCTACACAGGAATCGCCTTTTATCATAACTTTCAAGGCTTCATCAAGAGGTTTAACGGAAGCCGGCGCTATACCCTTTTGCCAAATTTTATATACCTGTTCAGGGGAAACATCTTCGTTAATGCCCAAAATCCGGTACATCGCATCATTTCCGTACATGCGCGGTTCATTGTCACCTGCATACTCGACGGCCCACACACCGTACACAAAGCTTCTCATTATCTCATCGGTTATTTTACTTTGCGTGAATATTTCCATAGCCTTGTGCCTTCTTAATTAATCTTTCTTTTTTAGATTCTAACACATACGAGTAAACCTTTTCGATTAAGAAAAAATGATATTTAATACGGAGACGTTCCCATCTTCTGAGATAACTCATAAAGTTTATCCTTGGCCTTAACAAAGCTGCCGAGAAGTCTCTCGGAATATGCACCGCATTCTCCGTCAAGAATCATCTTGAAAGCTTCATCAAACGGATATGCGTCCTTATAAACTCGCTTTGACGTAAGTGCATCCAGGACATCCGCAAGAGATACTATCTGTGCCGAAAGCGGAATTTCCTCGCCCTTAAGTCCGTTTGGATAACCGCGTCCGTCGTATTTCTCATGATGATTAAGTGCAATCTCACAGCAGTACTTGTAATATTCCTCATCGGAACCGTCCATCATCTTCTGTATAAGCTGACAGCCTATGGTTGTGTGAGTCTTAATAGCTTCAAATTCTTCCTCTGTAAGTTTTTCAGGTTTCAAAAGGATATTATCACGTATCATAATTTTACCGACATCGTGAAGCGCGCTTGCAGATGAGATAAGCTCTACCTTATGAAAGTCCAGTCCGCATTCAGGATTATTTGCCATTAGAAATTCACAAATGGCTCTTGTATATCTCTTGACACGCTGGATATGTTCGCCGCTCTCAAGATTACGAGCTTCTACAACACCGCCGAGCATCTCTATAACCTGATGACTGTGATCAAGTCGTCTTTGCTCAATATGTCTTCTGCGAACAACACTGTCGACATCATTAAAACCGATAGCAACATGGTTCTCATCCTCACCTCGAACAAAATGCATCATTATATATTTTTGACTGTCTGCTTTATGAGCATCACGCACGATAATCTGATATTCATTATCGCCTTTCAGAATGTTGCGAATCAAATCCGGTTTAAGCAGATTCATTATGCTTACGCCGTCTTCACCGGCCACAATATTGGCGCAATAGGATTTAGCAAAAACAAAGAAATCATCCAAATTCTCATATTCGCTTACATCTCCTGCATAAACTTTAAATTCATGTGTATTAAGATCAACATAGAAGCATCCGAAATAGCTCACCATAAAATATTTGGTATATTTACGTTCTTCATCCAACTGTTCACCTATTTCGTTCATTATTCTGTATGCATTGCGGCACTGGCCGTAAATCATGGAAGCCGAGAATGACAAACTTGAGATTGTTATTCCGACACTGTAAGCATTATAAGTCGTGAATGCTTGTATAATGAAGAAAATAGAAGCCGGTATGGCAAAGATAAACAAGCCCATCGAAATATACAGGTCCTGTTTAAACTCTTCATGTTTGTATCTGTAGATAGAGAGTATTGCTCCGATTATAAAGTAGCCCAATTGTATTGCCGTATAAACGTGAAAAAATGCGCCGCGTACAAAACTTCCGTCAGCATTCGCATAATAAAATAATTTGTTGACAGGTGTAGTGATTGTCATAATAATAATCATCATTGCCGGCATCCATATCATAATGCTTGCCGTACCCTTATCTCTTCTCATAAATCTGAGTCTGAAAATAATATACGATATATAAGCTGCTGACGTTGCAATCATAGCTGAGAAATATATGCCTCTCAGTATGTATACGCATGCCGGATTAAGCTTACCCAAGTATCCCAAAAGCCAATACAGAATATCCGACAGCAACGCCACACATATCATCCCGGCTGTCATCACTGCCTCCTTAGGTCTTTTCCAGCCCTGCTTCTTAAAAAGCTTAACTGTAAAAACAAACGTCATGGCTATTATTATCAAACAGAAAACGTTAACTTCTATATTCAAAAATGTAGATAAACCATTACTTAATCCGTTCATCACTATTGCCTCCGCTTCAACCTTTATTACAAGTTGAGTATCTTAAGTAGCAACCTACACGCCTACCCATTAACACAATCATGACTATAGATTATTCTCTCGATATTGAGATTGTCAACTTAACTTGCTATTTGTTCAAAATATATTCATTTCTTCTAAAAAAAATATTTTCATTTTTTTACTTTACATTTTTCTGCTGTGTTCTTTTTCCTGCTGCGTTAGCCTTCACATCTCGTGCCAATCCTGTAACACGCGACTGAATCAAACTCATTTCCATAAAAAAATGCCGATCCAATCAATATTGAATCAGCATTCTTATATTCTGATGTATTTGTAAATTACTTAAAATATCTCTCGAGCATGCCTTTAAGGGCCTTACCGTGTCTTGCCTCGTCACGAGCCATCTCATGAACTGTATCATGAATCTCATCGAGACCGTTCTTCTTTGCGCATGAAGCAAGTTCTGTCTTGCCGGCAGTAGCTCCGAACTCACAATCTACTCTCCATGCAAGATTATCCTTTGTAGAAGCCTTCATGTTTGGTTCCAGCTCCTCGCCGAGAAGCTCTGCAAACTTAGCTGCATGTTCAGCTTCTTCGTAAGCTGCCTTCTCCCAGTAAAGACCTATTTCCGGATAACCTTCGCGATGTGCAATTCTTGCCATACAGAGATACATACCCACCTCACTGCACTCACCGTTAAAGTTAGCTTTGAGCTGCTCGAAAATGTACTTCTTATCCTCTTCGGAAATATTCGGATTATTCTTCACCGTCTTACCGTAAACGCCGTAACCGTGTTCAGCTGCAAGCTCAAGGCCTTCTGATGCCATTTTCTTGAACATTTCCTTTTTGGCCTTACAAACAGGACACTCATCCGGTGCCTCATCACCTTCATAAACGTAACCGCAAACTGAACAAACAAACTTACTCATAATATTCTCCTTTACATTTTTTGTTGACAGGCCGGGCAAATTCCGTCAAATTGAAGTGTATGACCCGTTACTATATAATTTGCTGCGTCCGACGTTACAAGCTTAGGAACATATTCCTCAATAATAACATCATCCACTTTGCCGCACTTACCGCAGCGAATGTGATAATGAGGAAAAACCTGATGATCAAAGTGATCTGCGCCGTTATTTATTTTAACCCGATAAACAGTTCCGGAATCTGCTGCTTGGTTAAGAATTCGGTAAACAGTCGCTCTGCTCACACCGGAGTATCTTCTCTGAACTTCAGCCGCTACTTCGTCCGCTGTGGGATGATTAGCAAGGGCATTCAGCGCATCGAGAACTAAAGATTTTTGTATCGTATTGCGCTCTTGCATAACTTAATCCTCCCTTATCGATAATATGTCCTAATAGAGATTTTGTCAAGATGCATTCCGTCTCATTCTCAACTAATCGTTTTTCCTAAGTTTAATCACTTCATCAACCGCATCGTTTACAAGTTCAGATAAAGAAGCATTCTTTATTCCGACAACAATATTTTTACAACAGTTAGTCGGAATCAAAATCTTGGTTCCTTTACTTCTTCCGACCGCTACAGCCATACCCGGAGTTATCTCGCCCAAAAGCGAATCTGCTGAGACAATACCTATAGGTCCCAAAATCACATCCTCATGTTCCGCATCGGAACAAGCCACGCGAACAGGATTCTCGCCTGTTGATCCGTAATCCGCACCTGCTTTAAGCATAGCAGCAGTTGCGATACTGTTCGTCCCTACAGCATAAATCGGAGAATCAATATTTTTCTTTTTAAGCGCCGTAACCAATGCACTTCCCAATCGGCCGCCCTGACCGTCAATAACTACTATTTTCATATTTCAGGTAAAGCTCCCTTTTATATCTGTTTATCTGTTTTTCACAACAATTATATCATGTGTTCAAGCGCTGTATGCGTGATATGTGAGTGAATACAGAGTAAGAACTGAAAAAAACATTATTATCCCCTGTTGCCTGACAGCATCTCTTCAAAAAAGCTCAATTCATCCTCACTTGCTTTGTTTCCTATCTCGTCTCTTATATTACACTGAAAATCATGATAAACCTGATGAGAATCGTCACCGTATATCTTCACGGTATTACAAACACCCAGCTCATCTAATTTCTTTCCGAGTTTATGCGCATCCTGAAGAAGAAAATCGCAATTTCCGGACATAATAAAACAAGGCGGGAAATCTTTATTTACATGAAGCAATACAGACACATCCAAAGACGCCTTATCCATGTCGCGTGATTTATCAACGAAAACTCTTGTAAAACGCGAATCTCTTGCATCGTGCACACCGCAATTCATCCCCATAACACGAATCACAAGGTTTGAAGGAAACTTAATTGAACCTTTGTATTCTTCAGTAATATAATCGCGATATCCTTTATCCGTAAGCATACATACATATATTCCGGCAATTTGCGCACCTGCAGAATCTCCTATAACACAAATTCTCTCAGTATCAAGTTTGAATTCTTCAGAATGTTCAAGAACCCAGATGAATGCGGCATTGGTATCTTCAAGTTGAGCCGGAAACTTACAGCGCGGAGCCAAACGATAATTAAAATTAACCACCGCGTATCCCTGTTGAGCAAGCCTCATACAATAATATTGATATACTTCTTTATTTCCGTAGAACCAACCGCCGCCGTGAACATTTACAATAACCGGGAGTTTGTCGGATAAAGCACGCGGTCTGTATAAATCCATTAATAAACCATCAGCGAATTCAATATTATCAAAGCGTTCCACATCGGGAGGCGTTGTTAATCCCAAATCTCGTTTGCGATCGCTTTTGCTCCACATGAAGCTGTCTATTATCGTTTGAAGGCTCATATTAACTCTCCATTATGCTGACAAGACGATTCAAAAGCTCATCCTCGTCATATTTACTGTCTATTTCAATGTATGGAAATCCGTTTACGACGGCATCATTTTTGAAATTTTTGCTGCACATAATAAGCCGTTCGATGTCAATCCCGTCATCAAGACGCTGCTCAATAACACTTGCGTAATCCGCAACAGCGGCAACATTCTCCCGCAAATATTTCTCGCTCATCACAATGAAAGCACATCTGATTTCCTTTAAATACTCCTCGCTGAAGCTCGACTGCCATTCCCCCGGAATATAGCAACCCTCCACTATCATATTTTGCTTGTTTTCTATGGCCGTTTTTATCATTTCTGCCGCGAAAGGCCACAGAAAATATCTCATCTCATAATCGTCTTCAACAGTAAGTTCTGTCTTGCCCGTTCGGATAAAGCCCATTTTCAAATGATCAAGTGATATATAGGGATATTTATATTTCTCGAGAAGCTTTTGCGCCATAAAAGTCTTTCCGACATGACTGCTTCCGCCGATTAAAAAAATCATGTGCTTTCCACCTCCTTTTTCGATTATATCTTTTTTTCTCATTCCCGAAAAGCTGTGTTAAAATAATTCAATGAGTATTAAATTAATTGCATTGGATATGGACGGAACTCTTTTGGACAGCAATAAAAATATGCCTGAAGATTTTCTGCCATGGGTGCGCAAACATAAGAAAATAAAAACTGTAATTGCAAGCGGCAGACAGTATTACACGATCATCAGGGATTTTCCTTCAAGTAAAGATGATTTGGTTGTTATTGCCGAGAACGGAGCTCTTGTCTACGAACGCGGTAATATGCTTTACATGAATTCCATGGACAAAAACGACGCACATCGTGCTGTCGACCTGACATCAACAATTCAAGGCGCCGTACCTATTGTCTGCGGTCGTCAAAGCGCTTATCTTACGGATGTTTGCGAGAGTACATATAATCAAACGGCTGTTTACTACGACCATGTTAAGCGCGTTAAGGATCTTCACATTCAGATTGAACAGGATGACATTCTTAAGATAGCTGTGTTCTTCGAGAACCATTCGGCTGAGAATGCTCTCAGCAGCTTCACGAATCTCGGCGGAAAAATATCAGCCATTCTCTCCGGTGAGCGTTGGATTGACATTGCAAATACTGCCGTTAACAAAGGAAATGCCATCAAGTTTTTAATGAATAAATTTGACATTAAACCGTCTGAAGCTATGGCTTTCGGAGATTATCTGAATGACAGGACAATGCTTGAGGTATGTGACGAGAGCTATTGTATGGAGAACGGTCATCCTGATCTTAAGGCTGTTGCCAAACACATAGCCCGTTCCAATGATGATAACGGTGTAATGAGAGTTTTAAATGAGAACACTGAGCTTTTCGGGGAGGAGGAAAAATAAGAAATGGATAAGATACTGTTTTTTTCCGATGTGCACGGTAATATGCCGGCAGCACTTGCGCTTGAGAAAGAGATTAAAAGAATAAAGCCTGACGATATTTGGTTTCTCGGTGATGCAGTAGGCAAAGGCCCTGAGAGCGATAAGGCTGTTGACTGGGTTCGCGCTACGGCCAAGCACTTTATCAAAGGCAATTGGGATGACGGTATTGCCTCCAAGGCTTACCCAAATGATAAATTTTATTGGGACCAGATTGGCGAAGAACGCTCACAATGGCTTAAAAGCCTTCCCTTTGAAGACGAGATACTGATAAGCGGTCTTTATTTCAGAATGGTACACGGACGTCCGACTGACAGACTTTACCAGGCCTACGACACTTGGGAGGAAATGGCAGAAGGATTCAAATCAAAAATATCCGACCGCATATATGACGGCTATATATGCGCAGACAGTCATATGCCTTATATTCGCACCTGCGAGAAGGGTTATGCAATCAATACGGGAAGCGTAGGAAACAATCTCGGAATTCCAAAAGTACATGCTGTCCTTGTTGAAGGAAATCTGGGCAGCAGCGAACCGGGACCTGTCTCATTCAATATAATCAGCATTCCGTATAAAAACGAGGAAAGCCGAGACCTCGTTGATATGTATCCTGACCTTCCTCGCGGAGAAGCATTTAAAAATGAAGTCATGACCGGTGTTTATTCACGCTGATCAACGTTATAACGCACTTCCTCATATTTTCTCTTAAGTTCAGAGATATCTTTGTTATCAACATCGTGTATGATTTGTGATATCTCTGTAGGAGAAGCAGACGAATCGATAGATGCACCGTGCTTAATTGCGAGACGCACAGCATCGTAGAATTTTTTACGTATCTCATGCTCATAGCCGGTGCCGAAATCATGTTTGCGACGGCGCTTTTTGGTTTCTTTGCTCTCGGCAGAAATATCTTCTATTAAATCCGTAACATATTCAGACTTGGCGGTAGTTTTTCTGTCTTTCCTGTCAAGAAGAGAACCAAACACGAGCTTAATTCCGTATGCCAAAATAAACAATCCGATAAATGCAAGGGCGAGCAAGAAAATTGTCCATGCCGCTTCCGTAGCCGGAGTAGCTCCCTGTTCTACGGTAGGATATTCCATTCCGGCATCACTTACTTTAGGGGGATCAAAGCTGTCCTCTGTAAAAAGACTGAATAAAGCACGAAGTATCATCTTGAAAAAGTATGACAAATACATGCTAACATATTTCAGCGGCAAAACAAAAACTACGGCAGCAGAGAAAACAACGCCCAGTAAAACCAAAATTATTGTCCAATAATTCTGCCTGCGAATACTGTTAACAGGCACCATGGAGGAACGAAGACTGTAATAGTAACCGTTCTCAAATTCACTTATCTGACGGGCAGCAAAATATGCCAAGAAAATAATCAGAATGTCAATAAGGAGAAATTTGTTATAAATACCGGCCTCCGCTTCTTCCATCAATGAAATCGGTACCAGTAACAAAAAGTGAATTCCGATAAGGGCCATCGGCCCGTCTCTTTTTAATTTTCCCTGACGCGGTTTAAAATATGAAACCAATGAATAAATGACGTTAATGAAACTGATAACGACAAAAAGCACTATATCAGCAGCATTATCAGAAAAACCGATAAAAGCATCAGCAATGACAAGATACAATGCAGCAGTTGCAATGTTTGCGGGAATCATGAGTAATAACGGCATTCTCAGCCGTCTCACAATAAGAAGAGCTGCAGCAAGGCCGACAACCGATATCGGAGCAAACATTCCCGACATGAGCGGCGGCATATAAAGTCTCAAAATTACCGAAAGCGATATTGACGTAATGCACACAACCAAAGACATCATGGCATCAATAAATAATCCGGAAGTAACAAAAAACTTTTTCTCATCAGTCACGGCCGTTCACCTCCCACTTCATGTAGTGAGTTGCCAAATCTGAATTGAGATTCATCTTACCCAATGTTTTGTCATTGTAATAGCACGGCATAACCCAAAGCAAAGGTATCCGATTATTCTGCAACAAAAGACGTGACAGGACATCCTGAAAGCTGTTATTGTAATTAGGTGAGATTACTATGTTTAACTCGCCCGAGGTGTTCCTTAATGCATAATTCTCAATTATTTTCTCAATAGGCGCAACGCCCTGTCTAAGATCGATTCGTGCCAATTCTATTCCGCATTGTTCCACAGCATCTATACTGGTTACTGAATTCACGGCAATTGAATTTCCGTTAAGTATATCTTTTCCGTTTGAATAAAGAGCCGTTGAGATGCCCGCCTCCATGAGCTCACGCATATATGAATATACCAAGCTTATTGACAGTTCCAGAAGCGACTCTGACTTCTTCGTATTGTAATATTCAAGATTAAGAAAAATATTCACCTTCTCAGCGCCGGTTGAAGCATTCTGATTAACCATAAAATCTCCGACTTTGGCGCTTGCCGTCCAGTTAATTGAGCTCATAGGATCCCACGGCTGATATTCTCTTATACCTGCCAAGGTAAACGGATCGGTAAGAAGCGTTCTTCTGATCTGAACATCACTTATTGTCATGGCAATCAGTGTTTTAAGTTCATCAGTCGATATTATCTGAGGCAAAATCACTATTGAAGAATCAGTGCTGAAATCATCACCTATTTTGTTAAGAAAAAACAAATCCGCAGTACTGGCAGTAACACGCGTAAATTCATAGTAACCGCGTTTACGGCATGTGGCCTTTATCGTTCTTGTATGACGTGAGCGGCCTCTCATAGTAAGCATATCCTCACGATAATAGTTATCGGATATGGAGGTGTTTTCCATATCATTGAATCTGATTGCTACCGGAACCTCGAACTTTAAAATCAAAAACGGAAGCGGCAGTTTCTTATTGTTCTGCGCTCTCTCGATTACCTCAATCGTATCACCGTAGCCGGCAACATTCTTTGAGAAACGCACATCGATATCCATCTTTTCCAAAGCGTGCTTCAAATAGTAGCCCGCCTCAGCAAAAGCAAGTATCACAACAACGATAACAAAAAATATAATGGTAATCATCAGAAAGAGAAATCCTCCGTAGGGCAGGCAACTTCATTAAGAATTCCTTCTACTATTTTCTTTGCAATATCATGCTGACTCATATATGAGCCATCCTCTTTAAATGAACCTGAAGCGTGAATTGATAATCTGTGCGCCAAAACAGCAGGAGCCAGTTTTTTGAAATCATCCGGTACACAATAGTCTCTTCCGTTAATATATGCCAATGCCTTAGCTGCCGCAACAAACGACAGAAGTGCACGCGGACTTGCACCGATTCTGACATCCTTGGATGCACGGGTAGCTTCAACAATTTTTGCCGCATAATCAAGAAGCGAATCAGCGACCTTTATGTTTTTTGCTTCTGTCTGCATGTTGAGCAAGTCCTCTTTTGTTATTACTGACTGTAAACTGCTCAACGGATCTTCTCTGTCATATCTCTTCAAAATCTCAACGCTCTCATCATGAGTCGGATAATCCATGGAAATCATCATAAGAAAACGATCAAGCTGCGCCTCCGGAAGCGGGAATGTACCCTGAGATTCTATCGGATTTTGTGTAGCTATTACCAAGAAAGGCTTATCAAGCTCGTTTGTTACACCGTCCACCGTAACCTGCTTCTCTTCCATACACTCAAGTAAACTGGATTGTGTTCTTGCCGTTGCACGATTTATCTCATCTGCAAGAAGAATATTTGTAAAAATCGGTCCCTGTCTGAAAACAAACTTCTCCTGTGCTCTGTCATAGTAATTAATACCTGTAATGTCAGAAGGTAAAAGATCAATTGTGAACTGAACTCTCTTAAAATCCAAATTTAATGACTTCGCAAGTGCTCTTGCCGTCTTCGTCTTTCCCGTACCAGGCACATCCTCCAAAAGAACATGTCCTCCTGTAAGCAAAGCTACCATAAGCAACTGTAATTGCTCATCCTTGCCTACAATAACCTTGTTAACATTAGCGATGACATTTGACGCACATTCCTTGCCTGATGAAACCATGAGTATATCCTCCTCAAACATTACTCTTAATCGTTACTTTTCGTGAATACTTATTTAAGTAAAACACTATCGGAGGGTATATGCCCCCGGTATTCGTTAATAAATTATTCTCTGCGATAGTTTTATTCTAGTTAGCATTTGCGAAAATATAAACAAGAGAAATTAAAGTTTTTATTGGGATAAATTCAAGTATTTATAAACAAGAGTCATCGAGCGTGTTGAACTGCGGCTCAGGCGCTCTTTTTTGGGGTGGGTAGGGGCTGCGGGCTACGGGCTACCTGTAAACTGCGAACCGACTATAAATTCCACACGAATTCGTTATTTATTTACAATTCTGTGTCTGCGACTTGTGGAATCAGTGTCTCTGATTGGAAATTCCGCAAGAAATCACGTTTTTCCTTCGAATTTTATGGACACATCTTGCGGAATTGAC